>JAFIGF010000212.1 GCA_020831535.1 Opitutales bacterium
GATTAATGTTGACAAGGAAGAGAGGGGGGGGGGGGTTGTGTGGAATTATTATCTTTTTAGACCTATGAAAAATGTCTTAAATCTAAGTTTTTTTATGGTCACTTTGTTTGTGTTTTGGGGTGCAGCGCAGGCAAATGCCGAGGGATTGCCGCCTCTCAAGGGGCTCGACGTTGTGGGAAAGGAACCAGCGCCTCGGATGAATCCGCAGGAGCTGGCGATTTATTTGGATCAGGGTTTGGGGACGTATTGGACGGACCGGTCCCTCCTGCATTCCTCCCTTAGATCCGCCAGAGCCAGAGCCTTCGAATTTCCGGAAATGGCTGAACCTGTATGGGGAGAATCTGTTTCCCTCCCGTCAGAGGTGGAGTGGATAGAGCATACCTTTCCCCCTGGCACGGTTCTGGTGAGTCGTCCGCAGGGACGGGTGGGCGCTGGTGAAGTTCTGTACGCTCTCCAAAACATGGCGAATTATCACATGGTCGAGCCGGGCGGGCGCGCGGGCTGGCAACTGGCCATCTATCTGGCGGAGTTGTATGATACCGACCTGGCCCTGGATTTGGCAGATGCCTGGATGCGAACCGCAGCTCCAGAGGAAGTTTTGTCAGCCTACATGCGGCGGACCATGGTTTTGGCCAATGCCGGGCGCCTTGATGAAATTGACACATTGCCCGGTGCTCTCAAAACCGATCATAACGGTCACCGGTCCCCATGGATGGAGGAAATTTTTATCTCGCGGGAGACCTGGTATCGTTGGGGACGCAGTTACAATGACACGCAAAAACGTTGGCAAGCTTTCTACCATGCCTTGGCTCTGGGAAATTTCGAAGGCGCGCTCAAGACTTGGAATGAATTGCAGCGGCACATGGAGGAAGATGATCGCTCGCGGCGATATCGTGAATGGTGGTCCGAAAACAAGTCCTCCTGGGAGGTTGCTTTGCACCGACTCGACAACGGAGTTGATTGGCAATTGAGTGCGGAGGAAATTAACCATGTGCGCATTTGGCGCGAATTCCTCAAAGGATGGACGCATTCGTCCTTCGCCGAAGAGTTGGAGGATTTCAGCAGGGAGGATCTTTTGGCCTTGAACGAAGCCGCTGAAGATCTTTTTGGTCCCTATTCCCTTGAATATGCGGATTTGCTTCTGTATGCGCTAGAACAGCGAGGTGTTTGGAGTTTGTCCTGGAATACTCAGGACCTGATTGGTCTCTGCCGGTCAACGGTTCGTCCCGTTTACGGAATAACCCGCCCCTTGCCTTTGTATTTTTTAGTCGCGGGGATTCTTTCCCATCGACCAGACCCTGAAGAGGAAAGCACTTTCAGAGATCACTATTTGCGGCGTGGGACGGCCCTGGGGTTTATTGCTCAGGATAGCTTTCGCAATCTTCCTGAGACGAAAAGAGACACCCTTTATCGGTTGATAATCGAAGACTACCAAAGCCTGCTTCCGGTGGTATATGAATTTCCTAAGCATCTTACCGATAGAGGGATTGTGTTTAGGCAGTATCGCTTACTTGAAAGCCATTTAGGAGTATTGGAACACAATTCTGATTTTTGGATGTATTTGCTGAAAAATGAAAGAAGACGACGATTGCGCGGTGCGATCCAGACCTCGTTCCTAACCCTCTACCATGGTGAACTTGCAAAACAATTGGAGGTGATGCGCATTTACCATCTGTATCATCCTTCTTTGCCCGAGGACCCGGAGGAGATTGTTAGCAATCTAATCCGCAATGCCTTCCATAGAGCCATTCCGGTAACCGAAGAAGATACTCAACTTATCGAGGAATTCTACCAGGATTTTATCGCGGAAATCCGTGATAAACATCCCGAAATTACAATAAACTTTGAGGAAATTTATGAAAAATATGCACCCAACACAAAATAAACCTTCCTTGCCGTCACTCAAAGACAATCTGACTTTGAGTGTTCTCCTGCTTTTTGCGGGTCTGTCTCATTCGTTGTTCGCTCAGCAGAATCACCAATTGCAGATTGGTCTTGAGGAGGGTTCTTTGTCCAGCAACGCCACTGCCTTCGAGAATCGGCAAGGATCGGAACATGAAATCACTTTGGTCGTGAACGAATTTTCGGGTCAATTGACGTTTACGGTTGAAATTCCATCAGAGGGATTGACAGGGTATGATAACAAAGACCGTGGAACAAGTGGGAGTATAGAGAACATCGTTGACGATATTGATTCCATTGGTTGGCCCGATACCAGTGGACCAGAGAATTGGCAAGTCTCACCACAAGGGGACAAATTGAGCGTTACCATCAACCTTAACCAGATCGATGAAAATTTTCCCATGGAATGGGAGATTGAATTTACCCAAACAGAGGAGGGAAGCGGTGAGATTACGACGAATGACTGGTCATCCCATCAACGCCGACTTATTGAGGAAGAGGACAAGTCTTTCGATGACCCGGATGGTGAAGGCGAAGTGTATGGGCTCGACAATCCACCACCCACGACGATACGATTACTTCCAGGATTTATAACTTTAAACGATGTTGGAAATGAACAGGTTCAAAAGTTTCAAGACGGAGAGCCAACCCCTGAGTTTCGTGTTGGGACAGAAGAAAACCATATTACCGCGGACCAAGTGCAAGGATTCTTCTGGACTTGGGAACCTGTTTCGGGGGATGACGAAACACCCGATCTTTCGGCAATGGAGGACAATTATGAAGACGGGCAGCGTCATAAACATTTTTCTGACCATGAGGCAGCAACCCCTTACATACCCCGTCCTCGTTGGTTTTCGCAAAATGGCTCCAGATGGCAACCGGCTCCGGGTATGTCTCCAAGCGATGAAGAAGGGGCACCCATGGAGGTAAGGTGGAGAATTCAAGTCACCGTAACCCTCAATGGAGGAGAGGAATTTGTCTTGGAAGAGGATGATGGTCTGGAGATGGAAGTGTTTATACCCAGACCTACGGTGACTCGGCCCCGAGTAGTAGGAACTCCGGATATTGGCGTTGTGAATGGCGTTGAGACTGTTATTGGACAAGGCAGTTTTTTGAGGAGTGCTGCTTGCATAAATAAAGATGGAATGATCGAAGAGAATAAATTCTATAAAAAAATCATTGAATCCCATGAAGGTTATCATCTCAGGCAATGGGCTACTATTGAGCCATGGTCTAGATTATTTGATGCTGATGGCCTCTACGAAGCAAAACTCAAAGACATGTCTGGGGGAGATTTAATGAGTCAAATAGGTCGAGCAAGGAATAAGGTAAATGAGATGGGCGATGAATTTATGGATAATAGATCGGTTTATGGAAATAACTTTAATTGTTTTGAAAATCAGGCGCACTCAAATTCTAACAATGAAGAACCGGATTTTTTGAATGTCTATCTTGGAGAGGGTAGTGCCTACGAATGTGCTGATGGACCCACAGAAATTGAGGAAATTCAGGGGGATTCTAATCCGCCAGATGATCATGAATATCTAATTTTTTCTGAGCCAGGGAATTATTCATCGCAATTTGATGAGGGAAATCTCAAATTTGGTAATTAATTAACATGAAAAGATTAACATTCATTATATTGATTGTAGGTTGCTTTAGTTTCCTGGCAGAAAAAGTAGCTATGGCGGGTGATGCCAAGCCTACATTGGCGGAGTTGTTTGAAAAAGCTGAATTTGTCGGCCAGTTTTATTTTTCTCTTAGACTGGAAAATAAAGCAATAATTGATGATTCTCAGGGAATAGTGGGATTTGCTTTAAATTCTACTTTCTTCTACTCTTCTAATCCTGAATCCCCAAAAAAATATTCCGAAAGTGAATATCTTTATATTTGGATGCAGCAGCCTGCTCGGACCGATCCTCCTGGTCCTGATTCTCGATTCAGACGATCTCTAAGCCCAAATCCTGGAATTGAGTATATTCTTTTCATTCGCGGTATAGAAGAATTTTCCAATCCGGTTAGAGTCGATGACTGGAATGAGTTTCTTAACTTGGGTGCGCTCCGATTGGAAAATGAAGAGCCCTTGAAATGGCTTCGGGAAGCGAATGTGCCCCTTTTTTATGGCTTTGGAAGCTTTCCCGCAGCAACTGCGCAGGAATATGCCATTCCAGATAGCCCAATAAGCACCGTTGAAAGCTTCGAGGCTATGTACAAAAGGAACTCAAAAATACGAAAAAGACTATACGGCACGAGTGACATAGCCGCTCTCCGGGACGCCTTTGCCGAAGTTTTTGCCAGTTACCCTGACATGCCGTCCGAAACAATCCTTGAGGAAAAGGGGGAAGACTTTTCGGTGGCCGCCACGCGCATCCATGAAGCCCTGGTCGAGGCCTTTGGGAAAGAGGGGCTTCGGCGGTTGGAGAGTGGGGTCCTGGTCCCGGCAGAAGATGAGGCTGCAGAGGAAGAGTCGGAGTGATTTGATGAGGGGAGTCTCAGTTGTTTTGAGCACGAAGCACATGCAAATTCAAACGCCGTTGCCCCTGATTTTTTAAATGTTTACCTCGGTAGCGAGGTATCTGTATATTATTGTAAAAATCCCCCTACAATAAACGATCTGCCTCCTGAAATCGTTTTCGATTCTACTGGCGAATGAAAACCATGTCATAAAACGTTCCCATGAAGCATCGAACAACCATTTTAATAATTTTATTTTCCTATTCTATTCTTGCGGGGAAGGCTTACTCTGACGATGATGCTTTTGCTTCCCTTTCCGATCTCTTTGAAAGTTCGGATATCATTGTTCGGTTTGAAAATCGGTCGGGACCGGATAATGAATATATTCCCGAAAGATCCTACAGACCTTACGGACGTGTGACCATTATCGAAAATATGGAAATATTTTATGCGTCTTCGCCCCTGGTAAAAAACTCCATAGCGGAGAAGGGAAGATTTTATTTTTGGGGAAAAGGCCCCAATCCTCCGGATCCTGAAGATTGGAAGGCTTTAGGTATTGAAAACCGACATTCATTTTTTGTGCTAGAGGAGTATATCGCGTTTCTGTATGGACCTGTTGAGATTCCCGGCCAGTTAGGAGTATATCGGGAAGAAATCCTGTTTGACGAAAATGATCAGGCTTTTGTGGAAAAAGAATACTTACACGATGTAAATTCCGCATTTGTTCCCCGCTTTTACGGTTATGGTCGCGTGGCGACAACTCCAGCCGCTGAAATCGAGAGTCGCGACGCTCGAAATCGGGGAATAAGTGAAAGATTGTTTCAAATAAATCAGGATTCGATGAAAAAGCTCTACGGCACGATTGATCGACTGGCGATACGGGACGCCTTTGCCGAAGTTTTTGCCAGCTATCCTGAAATGCCGTCCGAAACAACCATGGAGAAAAAAGGGGAAGACTTTTCGGTGGCCGCCACGCGCATCCATGAAGCCCTGGTCGAGGCCTTCGGGAAAGAGGGACTTCGGCGGTTGGAGAGTGGGGTCATGGTACCGGTGGAAGACGAGGCTGCAGAGGAAGAGTCGGAGTGAGGGCGCTTTGACGGTGAAGGCAAAGTCACGCCAAGCCGCAGATTCGCAAAAAATCTATTTCCGGCATTGACCTCGACCAGAAAACACTCTTTCATCTACCGTTTTCCTAATTTATCAAACTATTCATTCCGTTATGGCTTTAAAAATTAAACTTGCCCGTGGAGGCGCTACCCATCATCCGGTTTACCGCATCGTTGTTGCGGAAGCCCGTGGACGCCGTGATGGCCGCTTTGTGGAGGTTCTCGGAACCTACAGCCCCAAAGCCAAAAAAGAGCAACTGCAAATCAAATTGGATCGCGCTGATTACTGGATCAGCGTGGGTGCCAAGCCGACCGACACCACCCGTGCGCTGATCAAAAAAGCCCGTAAGGTAGAAGTCGAGGAAGGCGTGGCCAAAGTGATTGCGGAAACCGTATAATTTTCCCTCCACCCCCTTTTCCTGAAAGCGCCGCGCAATCGGCGCTTTTTTGTCTTCACCCGCTCCGATGAAAATCGACCTCATAACCCTGTTTCCCGGCATGATTCGAGGCTTTCTCGAAGAGAGCATGTTGGGCCGGGCCCAGGAGAAAGAACTCCTGACGGTGGGGGTTCACGATTTGCGTCAATGGGGTGAGGGCAAGCACCGGATCGTTGACGACCGTCCCTTTGGCGGCGGAGCTGGTATGCTCCTGAAACCCGGACCGCTGGGGGAGGCTCTGGATGCAGTGGAAAGCCCCGAAGCCACCAGGATCTACCTGTGTCCCGACGGGGAGCCTTTGACGACCAACCTGGCCAAGGAATTGGCGGCAAAGCCTCACCTTGTGCTCCTGAGCGGGCATTACGAGGGGATTGACGAGCGCATCCGCACCAGCCGGATCGACCGGGAGGTGAGTATCGGCGATTATGTCCTCACCAACGGCACCCTGGCGGCGGCGGTTTTGATCGATGCGGTGGCCCGACACATTCCCGGTGTATTAGGTGAAGAAAAGTCATTGACCCAGGACAGTTTTTCCGACAGTCTCCTCTCTTTCCCTCAATTTACCCGGCCCGCTATTTACCGTGGCATGGCCATTCCGGACATTCTTCTGACGGGTAATCACGAGGCCATTGCCGCTTGGCGGCAGGAACAACGCGAATTGCGAACCCGTTCCCGCCGGCCAGATCTCTTTTTATCACCTAATTCGAACAAACCAGAAAAATGAACGCCATCATCAAGGAAATTTCCGATAGCCAAGTCAAACCCGAGGTCGCGCCTTTCAAAGTCGGCGACGGGGTTCGTGTGCACACCCGAGTGCGCGAAGGGGAAAAGGAACGGATTCAGCTCTTCTCCGGAATTGTCATCAGCCGCAAAGGCTCTGGCATCCATGAGACCTTCACGGTCCGCCGCATCTCTTATGGTGAAGGCGTGGAGAAGGTTTTCCCCGTGCATTCCCCGAATGTCGTTAAGGTCGAAATCGACCGCGAGAGTGTGACTCTCCGGGCACGCATGTACTACCTGCGGGATCGTATTGGCAAGAGTGCCAATAAGGTTAAGGAAAAACGCCTCGTGGAGCGCGGTGCCAAGATCTGATTTTTTCGGTCTCCGATACTTTTTAAAAGGCGAAAGAGCTTCTCTTTCGCCTTTTTTTGGCCTTTAGAACAAGTTTTTCTGGTCACTGGCCCAAGATTCCGTAACTAATAGAGTTTTGTTTCTGCCGCGATCATCCTTGATCCGGCGATTTTGCGAAGAGAAAAACCTTATTACCTATGAGTCTTCCTACCGAAATCCTCGCCGAAGCCGCAAAAATTTCCCGCGGCCTTTCCATTGACGCCGTCCATGCTTGCAGCTCTGGACACTTAGGCTTGCCCTTGGGCGCCGCTGAAATGGGTGCGGTCCTTTTTGGGCAAGCCCTGAATTACTGCCCGGACCATCCGCGTTGGCTCAATCGCGACCGTTTTGTTCTCTCCGCCGGGCATGGCAGTATGTTCGTTTACAGCTGGTTGCACTTGGCCGGGTACGATCTCAGTCTCGACGAGATCCGGAATTTCCGCCAACTCGGCAGCAAAACGCCCGGGCATCCCGAATTTGCCGAAACCGCAGGGGTCGAGTGTACCACCGGTCCACTCGGACAAGGCGTCGGCAATGGAGTCGGTCTTGCCGTTTCGGGCAAGATGGCCGCCGCCCGGTTCAACACCGAAAAGCACACCCTCTTCGACAGCCACGTGGTGGTTCTGGCGGGCGATGGTTGTTTGCAAGAAGGGGTGGCCTCTGAAGCCGCCGCCTTTGCCGGACACTTCAAGCTGGACAACCTGATTATCATTTATGACAGCAACGATGTGACCTTGGACGCCATGGCCGAGGAAACCCAAAGCGAGGACACCATGGGACGTTTCGCCGCCTATGGTTTTGATGTGCAAAAGGTCGATGGCCATAACATGGAGGAATTTGCCGCGGCCTACGAAAAAGCCCGCAACGCCACCAGCGGAAAACCCCAATTTATTGAGGCCAAAACCGAAATCGGCCGGGGTATTCCCGAAGTCGCCGGTACCAGCAAGGGTCACGGTGAAGGCGGAGCCAAGTTCGCCGAGAAAGCCCGTCAAGGCCTCGGATTGCCTGAGGAAACATTCTATGTTTCCCCCGAAGTCAAAGCCTTCTTTGCCGAGCGCAAGAAAGAGTTGGAGAAAAAGCACCAGGCCTGGGAGGAAACGTACCAAGCCTGGCGTTCGGAAAACCCGGACCTGGCCAAGCTCCTCGATGCTGGCGTCGCCAACGAAATTCCCGCCGATTTGCTCGACCAGATTCCGGTCTTCGATGAAGAGGCGGCCATCGCCACCCGGAAGGCCGGCAGTGCGGTGATTCAACCCATTGCCAAAGCCCTGCCTTTGCTCATCAGCGGCAGCGCGGACCTTCATGGGTCCACCAACAATTACCTCAATGACGCCGGGGATTTCGGCCCCGAATCAAGAGAAGGACGGAATTTCCGTTTCGGTATCCGCGAGCACGGGATGGCAGCCATTATGAACGGCATTGCCTACGACGGCATTTTCCGGGCCTCCGGAGCGACCTTCCTGGTGTTTTCCGACTACTGCCGCCCTTCCATTCGACTGGCCGCTTTGAGTCATCTGCCCAATCTCTACATCTTTACCCACGACTCCGTCGGGGTAGGGGAGGATGGCCCCACTCACCAGCCCGTGGAAACCGTTTCCGGTTTGCGCATGATCCCCAATCTGGACGTGATACGTCCCGCCGATCCCGAAGAAACCGCCGGGGCGTTTGTCGCCGGATTGGAGCGGACCGATGGACCGACTCTCCTCGCCCTGACCCGTCAGGCCCTGCCGACCCTGAAAGAAATCCCCGTGGCAGAGCGCCGCGAAGGCACCCGTCGTGGGGGCTACATTGCCATCAAGGAAAAAGGCAAACTGGAAACCATTCTCATCGCCACGGGCAGCGAACTGCAATACGCCGTTGAGGCCGCCAAGGAACTCGGCGAGGGCACCCGGGTGGTTTCCCTGCCTTGTCCCGAGCGTTTTGACCGCCAGCCCAAAGAGTACCAGGAAGAGGTTCTGCCTTCCTCCTGCCGCCGCCGGGTCGCCATCGAAGCCGGAGTCACCGCTTTCTGGGGCAAATACGTGGGTCTCGACGGCAAAGTCGTCGGCATCGACCGCTTTGGTCTGAGTGCCCCTGGCAAAACCGTTATGAAAGAACTCGGTATCTCCACCGAGAATCTCGTCAAGACGGTCAAATCCCTCTAAACAAAAAAACCGGTTTTTCCGGTCCTACCCGCCTGTCTTTGGCGGGCAGGACTCTTTCCGCCGTTTGCAAAAGATAAGATTCTGCAACTTAAATATTGACCGGGGGTCAATATTTGCTTTTTTTGGGGGTATGCAACGAAAACGCTTACATTTTACGGACTGTCCGGCGGTTTATCATGTGATGTCGCGGACGGTGAATGGAGAAAAGATTTTTGGTGAGAAGGAAAAAGCCGTTCTCGCCAAAATGTTACACCGGGTGGCGGCCTTTTCGGGGGTCAAGGTTTTGACCTACTGTATGATGGCCAACCACTTCCATATTCTGGTGGAAGTGCCCAGTGCGGAGGGGGTTGAGCTGACCGATGAGGAGTTGGTGGAGCGGTATGAGCATTTGCACGGGGAGAACAATCACCTGCGGAAGTCTCCCCGTTCGATAGCCTATGCGCCCAATTCAGTGGAACAGGTGCAGCGGACGCTGGAACAGGGAGGGGAGGAGGCTGGGGAACTCCGCGCGGCCTTGCATAAGCGGATGCACAACCTGCCGGAGTTCGTGAAGACCTTCAAACAACGGGTGAGTATCTGGTACAACAGTGAGTACCGGCGTTATGGCCCGCTGTGGAGTGAGAAGTTTAAGAGTGTTTTGGTGGAGGGGCGGGCCAGTGTTTTGAAGGTGGTGGCGGCTTACATTGATCTGAATCCAGTGCGGGCGGGGTTGGTGAAAGATCCGGGGAAGTATGTGTACAGCGGTTACGGTGAGTCGGTGATGGCGGGAGAGCCAATGGTCGACCTGGGGTATATTGTGGATGCGATTGATAAGGATACGGGCAGTGATGTGTTGCGGTTTTACCGGATGCTGGTGCTGGGTCAGGGGCGAATGCCGCGGGAAGGCAAGGGCCACCTCGATGACCAGGAAGCGCAGGGGGAGATCACCCGAATGCTCCGTGAGCAGGCGAAAAACGAAGGTGAACGTCGCACGCGGGAAAAGGTCTTTGCGGCGGTTACCAGAGCCCAGGTGGTTGGATCAGAGTCTTTCGTCGGGCGACTATTGAAGGAAGCAAAGAACTGCCTCTCGCCTAAGGTACGACGCCCCAGTCTAACCTTTGAGACTCCGCTGGCCGGATTATTTACGCCGAATTTCTTCCGCTTCAACAAAACCGATTCAAGAGAACAGAAGTAATAAAGTAAGTTCTGATGACTGTGGGAAGGCTGTAAAATAGGTTCAATAAACTTAAATATTGACTTTGTTATTTTGAACTTTCGAGCTAATGAGGGGCGGATCAAAGGGAAGGCGGCGTCCTTAGAAGGAACCATTTGACGGCGGAAGGGTCATTCTCTTTTACTGGTCATTGAACCTTTCACCCCGCTTTAGTTTTATGAAATTCATCAAACCCTCTTCCTTGTTTCTTTCAACGGCCTTTGTCGGTTTTTTGGCCTTGCCTCTTTGGGGCGCTGTGCCGCCCGCACTGACCGAGCTGGCGACCGATGGGGCCACAGCGGTTGAGGAGGCGGAAGCCCGGATGGGCGCGGCGGCCGATGCTGATGACGCCGACGCCATGGCGGAGGCGCGGGAAGCGCTCAATAATGCGGTGGTTATTCGCGGGTCCGACGGGTGGCTGTTTGGTCTGAATGACGTGCGTCATCATGCGGCCGGACCCTTTTGGGGCGACCGGGCTGCGGAGGTGGCGGCTTCCTCACGAAACCCCGACCCTTTGCCTGCCATTGTCGGCATGGCCGAGCAGGCCTCGGCAGCGGGTGTGCGTTTGATCGTCCTTCCGGTTCCTTCGAAAGTCTCGGCGTATCCGGAGAAATTGGATCCCGCCCTGGAAGGTTGGACCGATGAGGCCCGGGCGGCTTTCTTGGAAGAATTGGCAGAGGCCGGAGTGGACGTTCTGGATGCGACCGATTTGTTGGGAGAATTGCGGGCCGAAGGGCACCTGTCGCATATGCGGACCGATGCGCATTGGTCTCCCCTGGCCGTCGAGAAAGTGGCCGCACAGATCTACGAGATGGTAAAAGACGAAGACTGGGTCGGGGAACTGGATCGGGCCGAGGTTTCGCTGGAGGAAACAACGTTGTCGGTCACCGGAGATTTGGCCTCCCAAATTGGCGAAGAGAAAGAGACGATCACTGTCAACCAGGTAAGCTTGGGGGGAGAGCGGGTCCGCAGTAATCAGGAAAGCCCTATTGTTCTCATGGGAGACAGTCATGGATTGGTGTATGGGCATCGCGATTTGCTGACCACCCGCGCAGGTCTTGGGGACCATCTGGCGGCGCAGTTTGGGATTGCGCCGGATATCACCGCCGTCATGGGAAGTGGCGCCAACGCCTCCCGCATGAGCTTGGCCCGCCGGGGAGATTCCCTGGAAGGGAAAAAACTGGTGATTTGGGTATTTGCCGAGCGCGAATTCTCCCGCTCCGGCTCCGGTTGGCCCGTCATTCCGGTTGTCCGCTAAACCGTCGAAGTAGCACCGGCTTACCTAGGCTAATTCAATAAACGTTCCCAAAAGGAAAGTCAGGATCCAATAAACCACCACCATCAGGAAAATGTCGGGAATTACCGGTGCGCGGGTAAACTTTCTCAGCAGGCTGATGAAAACGATGAGGGGAATCAACCAAGAGATGAAGAGGAGGAGAAACTCGCCGATTCCCGTAGCGCCTAGGCCGAGTAAAATGACCAAGCGAGTCAGCTCCGTGGCCCCCGCGACAATGGCCATTCCGAGGAAGTAGCAAGCGGTTCCGGTCACTTTGCCCGCGGCATACAAACAAGCCCCACCCACGATGGAAACGAGGATCAAATAAAGAATCAGGTTTACCACAATATCCATAGGCCTTCCAAAGAAGCATTAGGTTCAAGTCGCCTCAATCCTATAATCTTGCGCAAACTGGTTGTACGTCTGTTTTGGGGCTGGCACCTTTTCTCATTGCCTTGACAGGCCAAAGAGGAAGGCTATTTTAAAGAAATGACCGTAGTCGTTAGCAGTCCGTCAGAAAAAGAAATTCGCCGCGAGACTAAGGCTCTCAAAACAGCAGGTAAGAAGCTTGTTGTTAGCAAGAAAGCAGCAAGGGCCTACCTCTTGGAAAATGGCTTTATTCGTAAAGACGGGAAGCTCACAAAGAAGTATGGGGGATGAAGCTCGGTGCGTTCGTCCTTGGATTTCATGGATGCGACCGAGAGGTCGGCGAATCACTGATTGCAGGTAAGTCCGATTTTCGAGCGAGCCAAAATGAGCATGACTGGCTGGGGGGAGGGATCTATTTTTGGGAAAACAATCCCGAGCGGGCTTGGGACTGGGCTCGCTTCATGTCTAAGGACTCTAGGTTTAAAAAACGAGTTAAGGAGCCTTTCGCGGTAGGAGCTGTTATCGATCTCGGCAATTGCCTTGACCTTACTGAGGCAACCTCGTTGAGGCTACTGAAACTGGCCCATGACAACTTGGTCGAAATTTTTACCAAGGCTGATGCTGAATTGCCGAAAAACCGAAAGGGTCATGACTCCGATTCAGACCTTGTTCAGAGATTCCTGGACTGTGCCGTCGTAAATCACCTGCACCGTCTCCGAAAGGAAGATAAATCGGATCCCTTCACGACTGTTCGCGGGGCCTTCACAGAGGGGAAAGAACTCTACCCTGGTGCCGGTATCCAGGCCAAAACTCACATACAGCTTTGCGTCAGAGAATCGTCTGCCATTCGCGGAATTTTCCGCATCCGTGAGTAGCACCGCTATCCTGGCTGTGTCTTTGCGTTTCGTCCCTTCAAGGCATTGTGTCCGGTGAGTCTGAATATACAATTGGATCCTCTTTAACCTCAGATTGCACCCACCCACAAACTCCCCCCCGCGGACCGCTTGGCATCGCCCACAAAAAACAAAGAAAAACCAGCACCGCCCATCCTTGTCTAGCTGAAAAAAATCCCGGATAATGATTGCCAATGTCGGACAATTGTCCTACGCTTAGGCGATGATCTCCTTTATATCCACGCGGGAACTTTCCAAGCAACCCGGCAAAGTCATGCGCAAAGCGAGTGCGGATGGACCTCAGGTCATCACTCAAAATGGTGTGCCTGCGGCCTATCTGGTGCCGACAAGTGGTCGTGGTATTGAGGCGGACCTGGATGCTTTGCGCCGTTTATTGCTGGGACGGGCCTTGGATGCGGCCCAGGCGGAAGCGGCCCGATCCGGAGCTTCTGAGTTGAGTATGGAAGAGATTAATGCCGAAATCGCAGCGGTTCGCCGCCAGCGCAAAACAAGGCAAAGGGATCGATAGAAATCAATGAGTCGGCCAACCTGGGTTATTGATACCAACGTACTCATTTCAGCCGCTCTGACTGCGGGGGGAACTTGCCATAGGGTTTTGAATGCGGCGGTGGAAGGGCGCGTTCAGTTAGCTTGGTCAGCGGGAATTCTGGCCGAGTATAGGGCGGTTCTGGTGCGGCCCAAGTTTGGTTTCCCTGAGTCAATCGTTGCCTCCCTCCTGGCGGCCTTTTCTCCTGAGGGGCAAGTAACTCCAGCGGATGCCCCCCAACTTTCGGACCGGGATGATGAAGTTTTTCTGGCCACTGCCTTAGCTACCCCTGACCAAGTGCTCGTTACCGGCAATGCGGCCCATTTTCCGAAAAACATTTGCCACCCTGTCAAAATCCTGACCCCGGCTATGGCTCTAAAGAGCATTGCGCAAAGCGGCGGGTGATTTTATGCGTCCGGCTTGACATCGCCAACAAAAAACAATTCAACCATTCATGAACTCGCCGGATTGACGAGCATCGCGATCCGATCTCAGGGTGGAGCCAAACCAGCACGAATCATGAAATCAGACTCTTTATGGCACTATGATGAATTCAAGCCCGTTGGACGTGACTATGGCAGTCAGTCCGAAGTGGACGTTTACGATGCAAGTCATGCTGACTTTCGCGACATCAAGGCCGAGAGTAATAAAGTGCTCGATACGCTCGGCATAAAGGGGGGTGAAACCGTCATCGATTTTGGCTCGGGGACAGGGAGCTTCGCTCTTGAAGCGGCTAAAAGGGGAGCAAGAGTCCATGCGGTTGACGTTTCTCTGGCTATGCTCGACCAGGCGAAGGCCAAGGCAGATCAGGAAGGAGTTTCCGGAATTGAATTTCACCATGCTGGATTTTTGACCTACCAGCATCCGGATGGTTTTGCGGATGCCATTGTGACCACTTTTGCCTTCCACCACCTACCGGATTTCTGGAAGGGGATCGCCCTCGGGCGCATTTGCCGTATGCTGAAGCACGGGGGCCAGTTTTACATGCATGATGTCGTAATCGAGGAGTCAAACGCCCTTGAGAACATCGCTCTCTTCATCGAGAAGCAGGGGAAGGCAGGAGGGGATTTCCTCCGTGAAGATGCCGAAGGGCATTTTCGAGATGAGTTTTCCACCTATGATTGGGTAATCGATGAGATGCTGGCCCGCGCGGGGTTCCATATCGCCCATAAAAACAGCGAAGGCGGAGTTCTTGGCACCTACCTATGTAGAAAGGAAGGGGAAAGCCACAATGCAGATTCGGTCAAACCCTAGAGGCCTTCACTTTCCAGTATACTCAGCCTTTCCTTCCCTTAGTATCTGAAATCATTCGCACGTTGGTGTAGTCTGTTTATACGCTGAAGGTCATCAGCTCTAGTCGACTGCTAGGGGAAGGGTTTCCGTGCCTGAGCTTGTCGAAGTGTGGCCCTCTGTTTTGATACTCAATCGGATGTCGGTTGCTTTGATGTTCGATCTAATATCATTTTGATTGACATTGAAACGAATGTCATTTTTAGTTTCCAGATGAACCAAAATCAGGCAGTTCGCAGCCCTCAGGATCTGGGACAGCTCATTGCTCAAGCGCGGCGTCAGCGTGGGCAATCGCAACGGCAGCTTGCCGCTGAATTCGGGGTGACGCAGGCATGGCTGTCGCGGGTGGAGCGAGGTCATCAGAAGACCTGGATAGGACAAGTTTTCCGCCTGGCAGTTTATTTAGGTATCGAACTCACGGCACAGACTCCGGCCTCAAAAGACGCTTCGAGTGAGTCCAAGAACTCTCCTGCTGGGGATTATCCCGATATAAACCAACTCATCTAAACCATGGCTATTGGGGCACAAACTCTCCTCGTTTACCTGAACGATAGCCCAATGGGGCGTCTATTGCGGCAGAAAGGAGGAAAGCTCAGCTTTGAGTACACAAGTGAATATCTTGGCGATTCGGGTGCGGTTCCGCTATCCCTTTCCATGCCTCTTGAAGACCGGAAATACAGTCACGAGGTGATCAGCCCGTGGTTATGGGGCCTATTGCCTGACAACGAACTGATACTGGCACGCTGGGCTCAGCGGTTTCAAGTCAGTGCATCAAATTGTTTCGGACTCTTGGAAGGCATGGGGGAAGATTGTGCCGGGGCGGTGCGATTCATCAGGCCCGAAAATATCGACCGTGCCCTGAAAGGCGGACGCCAACGACTTGATGAGTCAGACCTCGAACGACGTTTGAAGGAATTGAGAAAAGATCCGGCTATGGGTCGGGAACCCGAGGATCGGGGCCAGTTTTCTCTGGCAGGAGCCCAGACCAAAACAGCCCTACAGAAACGCGGGAGTAACTGGTATGTTCCTTGGGGACGTGAGCCAACGACCCATATTCTCAAGCCGCCTCGTCCTGATATAGATGGGCACGTTGAAAACGAGCACTTTTGCCTTTGTCTCGCTGGTGAGCTGGGACTCCCGGTTGCCCGAAGTGAGATTCTGCACTTTGGCCAGGAAATCGCCATTGCGGTCGAACGCTACGACAGAGTCATGCACCAGAGTCGTCTTATTCGGGTGCATCAGGAAGATGTCTGCCAGGCATTGGGGATCCATCCGGCAAGGAAATACCAGAATGAAGGCGGTCCGGACATCTCTAAAATGATGGATTTGATGAACCGCTCCAGTCAACCGGTCGAAGATCGAACGAGGATCATGGAAGCCATTGCTTTTAATTACCTCATCCTGGGGACCGACGCTCACGCCAAAAATTACAGTTTGCTTCTTGGGCGAAATCAACAAGTGCGATTGGCCCGGCTGTATGACATGGCATCCTTTCTGCCCTATGTTGATCGCCATAAAGACTGTCGCTTTGCCATGAAAATTGGCGGCTATTACAAGGATGCCCAAATCCAGCCCCGCCACTTTGATAAGTTGGCTCGAACATGCGAATTTTCAGCCCGGACCATGACGGGAATTGTCCTAGCAATGGCTGAGCGCATACCAGATGCTGCTGATCGCGTTATAAGAACGATGAGCGATAAGGGTGTTAGCCATCAAGTTGTGAACAACCTTGTCGAATTGCTAAAAAAGCGAGCCTCCGGGAAGGCGAAGGAATTTTAAGTTTCGTGGTTCAGTTGATTGAAAATTTCATCGATATACGTCAAGGCTTCTTGCTCCTCAGTAAGGGTAAAATCTTTTGCCGGATTCGAGTCATGGCATACAGAAATTAGCGTGTGAAAATCAAGGATACGTGGATCGACCCCTTTGGCTGTCTCTCGGCCGCCAAAAAGATTGAAAACAGCCGAACAAACCGCAGAGGGCGCAAAGAGCGCGGAGAGAAGGAAACGCCAATCAGCAGAGAAAAACGTAGCCTGCTGCTTCAGAAAGGGTTTATCACGCAACTTCACCAGAAAAATCCACGACCCCCAAAAAATAAAAGCTTGGTGCCTTCGTGCCTTGGTGAGTGAATATCCCCGAACATAAGGCCTTACTGCATCTCGACGGCCGCTCCGTCCTTCTCCCCTAAGACAAACGCTTCCATCCCGCCGAGACCTCCCTCCAATGGCGCTGGGAGCGGTTGTTGCGGTGAGGGGGGTCTGTGGAAATGTCATTAAAAAGAACCCCTCATTCGATTGGCATCAAACACTTTTGCCGTATTTGAAAAGCGATGCGGTCAATCATCTTTTGGTCGAGAATCTCTTTTCCCCGTGACACGACTGGTAACGCCCGCATCCCGGACACTCGGGACATTTAGCTATTACTGGTCCGCATCCCGGTCTTCGCGGAGATAGATGGTTTAGGTGGATTCGGGGAGTTCGAAGAACTCCAGGAGACGGCGGATGCTGTCGCGGATCATATTGGCGCTCAGGTTGACCTCGAAATAGAGATTCCGGGTGAATTCTGGCCGAATCAAATTTTATTGGCGGACTTTTTTCGGTAGGGACCGTTGCGTTCGGTTTTAGCCAAACCATCAAATTCGGATTGTGTTAATTCTTTCCTTTTGCTGTGCGGGTTTTCTTGGTGGCTTGTTTTTTACTGATCGCAGAGCGTTTATTGTCGGTGGGGCTATCAGAAGCTTTCCCCATGAAGCGAGTGGAGGGAATAACCACCGGACCGAATTTTCCGCGTCCGGTAGCCGCACGGATAATTTCCCTGGCGGCTCCGAAAAGAAGGGTGGGGCCATTTACTTGGATTTGCTGATCCAGCTTATCCTTTTCAATGGAAGGATGCACGGCAATGATTCCTCTCATCTCCAATGAAAAGGTATAAGGAATGTTTTTCCCGGTTTTCAATTCTTGTTCAATTTGAATCTCCACACTCCAGAGGGATCCGTTTTCTTCGGGCATATCCTTTGGGGGAGGGAATCGTTGAACATCGTGATTGACTTGAATGGAATCAAAATCCATTTGAGGATCATTTTGGGAATCGTATTGGGGGTTGGCCTTAACTTGGATAAAATCTACCCAATAGTCGAGAAGTTGAAAAAGGGAGGGAATCATGCGCTTGCGGGTAGTTCGAAGGGAATTAGGTTTGGAGATGGGTCTTCGATTTGGACGTGCCCCTGAGCGCCATAATGAATGGTTTTGGCACGGTCTTTTACGAAATTGAATTGTCGAGCCCACTCGTTTGGGGAGCGAGGACCTTGCACGGCCTTTAAAGCATCCGGACTCAAAAAACCTTCATCGAGAAGGCGGAGCATTTTATTGATGATACCGGTGGGGAATCCATGGCCGTTTTCCCACCGGGACAGGCTTTTTTCACCGCAATCAAGTAAAGCGGTCAGTTCCTTTTGGCTGAGGCCAAGCCGTTTCCGCATGGCCCTGATTTCCTCGCCGGAGATTAAGCCCATATGGCGTGCCCGGATACGCTCAATGCGTTGACGGGATCCCTGGGTGAGAAACTCCTCGCCCGAGGAGGTCTCAACCTCAACATGAATCGTTTCAATGAAGCGCGGTTTCTGATTCGCAGAACCGGGAAGATAAACATCAAACGGTTTGGTTGTGGTCTGTTTCATAGCGTGTGTCTCTTGCGATAAGCCTTAAGGGCTTTTTCGAGTTTTTTTGATCCGTCATCGACGTGAAGGGAAAACAAGTTAATCCGGATTTTTTCGTGGTGTAGTCCGATTTTGGCGTAAATTGGGTTGGGGGAGCCCCATGGGTGACGGCATAGAAATGCCCAACAATCAGTGGGCGTATGGTCCTTTTTGTCCAGCATTCCGACGACTTTTTGCCCGATAACATTTGGTTCGGTTAAATGCTCGATTAAAAATGGGTATGCCTCCTGTTCCAGGCCGAAAATTTGCCAGTCTGTTTCTGCTTTGATTGTCCATTCAATCTTGCCGGGATGGCCCTCTTTAAGGATGGAAACTACGCGTTTTATCCAAGAGAGGGGAATGGGTTCTACTTGCATCAAATGAAGGCTCGGGTGAAGGGATCATTAAGTAAAGGTATCATTTGGTACCTTTAACGCAAGAAAAAATAAAACTTTCTCCAGTTTGCGCAAATAGTGAAGGCTCATGGGGCATTAGATTCTGGAAGGGTAAAAACAATTTCCTGGATCGCGGTTAATTTGTCGGTTACTTCCTGGGGAATTTCCTCTTTCTTCATCTGTTGTGCCAGAAGGAAAAAGTTGGCTTTTGGCAGATGGATTTCGGCGCGTTGAAAGATCTCCGGCAAGAGGGTTTTGCTGGCTGGTTCCGATCTCAAAAAATTACTATTCTCCAAGGGTTTGGAAAAGAAAGCCGGGGGCATTTGTTCACGAAGATAGTCCATGGCTGGTTGGGCAAATAATGGGCCCTTCTCCGCACTCAGGAATCGTTCGAGGCTGCTGGGGTGCAAGAGGTAGCTTTCCGCCTCATAGCGCTCCCATCGCAGGAGGGTGAGGCCCTCCCCGCTCAATTCCCGGTCCTGGAGATTCCGATTGTCCCCATCTAAGAGTAAAATTCCCTCGATTGAAGGACGGACCGCTTTCAGGGCAAAAAAATGGGCTCGAGCCTCCTTTGGATTACGCCCGTGATTGTTTTGCCAGAAGGGAAGGTCGGCGAACCATCTTTTGACTGGATGATCCAATACTTCGGACCATGCTTTGAGGAGATCAAAGTCGGTGGTTCCCTCCAAATAGAGGATGCCCTTGGCATTTTCGGCGAGAAGTAGTTCCAGCGATGAAACCCGCTTCAATGCCTCGCGGACCTGATCGCGGTCCGAATCCGAGGCAAGGGCATGGGGTTTGCGGTAAAAAGAGACGATTTGGCTGGGGCTTGTGCTGTCGATCAGAACCTCGGAATGGGTGGCAATGACCAATTGTCCCTTGGATTGATGGCAGAGACTTCGGAGGATATCGTAGAGTTGTTTTTGCAGAAGAACATGCAGATGGGCATCCGGTTCATCGAGAAGGATCAAACTGGAGGGGCGGGCCAGCATGAAGGCAAGAATGAGGAGCACCTGATGGAATCCACTTCCGGTCGTGGAGACATCCAAGGGAGGCAAGCCACCAAAACCGCGTCCGGCAGGAATCCCCTTCAAATATTGGCAGGTGATGTAAGGGGTCCCGTCGTAAGATGGTTTCAACAGACGATAATGAAAAACCTCTTCAATAATTTTTTCCAATTTTAGCCAAGCATTTCCTTCATCTGCTTCGGCAACTTCAAGCAATAGATTCCGCAGTATATCACCACCTTTGCCCTGACCGATGAGCATGTCCTGATAGGGGCGATCATGACGTGTTTCGTTGACCCCAATTCCGGAAAAAGGAGGTACATAAACAACCGTTATCCGCTTCCGTGCTGTCTCAAGATGGGGGAGATCGTCTGCTACTGGTTTGACGTGAATTTGTTCGGGACCGCTGTAGCGAAACTCGAAACCAAATTGCCACTCATTTTTCTCATCATCCACCCCATGCAGGCTAATGACCATGGGACGTGGAGCACCCTGCTTCCCCTCGTCTTTGCGTAGGGAAGTATGGGTATCGGTCCAAAGCTGATCCATCGAGGGAAGGGGGAGAGCGGTAAATTCCTGACGGGTTATTGGGGCGCCCTGACGGTCTTTTGCTTTGGAACGACTACCTGGACCTTTCTTTTCCCACCATTTTTGCATCGCCAGATTCCAAACCATCGCGGCCTGTAAGAGTGTTGATTTGCCGCTATTATTCGGTCCCGCGAGTAGGGTAAGTGGGGTCAGGGAAAAATCCTGACTGCCAAATCGTTTGAAGAATTGAGTGGAGATTTTGGTAATCATCGAGATTGAAAGATTACGCAAATTATGACCGGTGGTGGACTTATCGCAAGCTATTCGGGGCCTCGGCTCTTTGTGATCAATCCTATATCGCTTTCTCCGAATGGTAGAGATCAAAGGGGAGGGGATTCGTTAGCTGTTTTGGTCCGCATCCCGGTCTTCGCGGAGATAGATGGTTACGGCGGATTCGGGGATGTCGAAGAACTCCAGGAGGCGGCGGATGCTTTCGCGGATCATGTTGGCCGCTCAGGTTGACCTCGAAATAGAGATTCCGGGTGGATTTTATTCAGGATTTAAACGCAAGTGTTGAGCTTGCAGCCAGCATTCAAATGCTTTTGGGTCGGTTTGCTTGAGTCGGTTCAGGTTCGTCCAACTCCCCTCCAACGTTGCATCCCGAATGGTTTCAAGATCGCATTCTGTTTTGAGAAAAGCTGAAAGATCAAAATCCTTGGCTTCCTGTCGAATCCATTCTGCAACCAAGGCGGCGCGAGCTGAGGCAAGGCGGGATTCAGCGCGTTGGAATGGTTGGTTGAACAAATGGCTGTCCATCGCGCGAATGCCGTCGCTGAAAAAATCGATTCTCTGGTGATTTTCCTTTGGTCGCAGATCTCTTCGGCAAACCCAAAATGCCGCCTCTTGGGTATCATTGAGTGTTTCATCTATGGTCCATTGGCCCCCTCTCCAGCGCAGTTGCTCCGCGTGGATGGCACGGTAGGTTTTAACGGCATTTTTCCGGTTGACTGCGTGTGAGGAGAGTTCCCCAACGTCGAAGAGGTGCTTGACCACCTTCATTGGTCTCGGATCACCGGGCACGCCGGTTCTGGCAATAATGGGCTGGTAGGGATAACCTATTGTGGCGGGCGCGAAACAGGCTAATTTATCGGCCAGGAGGCAGTCCGCAGTGGGTATGGTGATCCTGATTTCCTCTTCGATCTCGAAAAACGGTGCCTTTACAGTCCGCTCCTCGGTGGCTGCGTAGGGACTCTCTGCGGTGACGACGTCGAGTTGAATCGAATGGAGACCCGATGGATCGAGAGCAGAACGGTAGAAAATGCGAAAATGAACGGTCGGAGGTGCTTCACGGTCGCGGCGTACTTGATGCTCGTAGGCCGTGAATGGCGGTTGGTCCACAATCCATTTTTCGAGCACCGCCTTAAGCTGGTCAATGGGTTCTAGACTGAGGATATCCACGTCAATGGAAAGACGTTGAACAGGATCGAACAGTAGGGCCAGGGAAGTGCCGCCTTTGAAAATGAATTCCAGTCCTCCCCGTTGCAGACGGCTAGCCAGTTCCAATGCGAGAATATTCTTCTCCAGGGTGCGCAGATCCCGTGCCTTCAAGGCATCCGCCTGTTCCCGGATCCAAGCTTCCTGAAAGCAGCGTGGTGTGATCATAGCATTTCGGGGAGGGTGGACCTACTATCGGAGAATTTGGTCATTTTTCTCCGATGATTGGTTTTGTTTCGGCGCCGATCAAATCTTCGAGCTTACGGTGATGTTTTCCGAGTCGGGCGAGCAGGGAGGCCATTTCCACCCGATGGGAGGTGACAAGCTTTCGCGTCATTTCCCGCCGTTCACCATCGTCCATGAGTCGCAGGCGAGCATTTTCCAGCATAAGGTCAACTAACACGGTTTCGATTCGCGGTTCAGCGGCGGAATTGAATTTTCGGCGAATACCGCGGATGACCACAGTGCGCGGGCTGGGGGTGAACTCTGTCGCGGATCGGATGGTGGGATTGACGACGACGCTCCAGCCCTCGTTGCGCAAAAAGGGAGCAACATCGTCCTCGCCGCCACTTTCAACGAAAACAAACTGGACGAACTTTCCGAGCAGGTGGTGCATCCACGGATTTACCTGTTGCGTGGACCAGACGTAATGGGGGAGAAAGGGAAAACGCTTGCCCAAAGCAGACCGCAGGGGCGCCGTTGCTTCGGAATCAAGAATGGCCGTTTTCTCAAGCGAGCTGTACCACCCCCGTCCCGCACCGTAGATCACCCGTTTCTCCATGGCTTCGCTCAGATATTCCCGGAGACGGGCAGGCTTGTCCACCAGAGGGGAATCGCCCAAGGCCGAACGCACCGCAGCAAACGAGATGTAAGGCCGTCGTTTCGCGAGATCGCCCAGCAAGGAGAACAGGCTTGATTTCATGTTGGGGGCGGTTTTGGTCATGGGTTGGTTATATATTCAGATTCACTGCGGTTTCCAAGGATTCGCGGAGTTCGTTGGATTTTTTCTTCATGGGGGGATGTTGTCTTGGTTGAGCTGTGGCAGTTTGAAATTATGTATTTTTGATTTCGTCCTTATGCAGGATCAACTGAAGGAAAGCTCTCCTTTTTTGATGCGGATTTCCTTGAGATTGGAAAGGTAGAATTTACGGGAATGGATTGAGGATCCAATGATGTCGCGAAAATTTTCCTGCTGGCTATAGGGTAAATGGCGCAACTTTTCTAAAATCTTTTCTTTATCCAGTGATTTGTCCAAAACGTGAAGTTTCCGTTGAGATGGGTCTTCGGAGAGCCATTCTCCGATGAGTAGGTTGATGCCCGGGTCACCAAATCCGTAGCCTGATACGATGAGATGGTTGATGATACCAAAACGAAGATTATCCCGGAAGCGGGTGTGCATGTCAGCGAAAATCCCGGCAAGATATTGGTGGTATTTCAACACATTTCCGGTAAGAAATCTGGGCAAGTACTCGACTGAAATAATTCCATCCGGTTTGGGAAGGATATTTTCGGTTTTAATGTATTTTCGAAAAGCTTCGCCGTTTTTGGGTGTGGACTTTATTTCAATCCAGTCAATGGAACCGTGGAGTTTGTACAGGATGATTTGCTTTTTGTCGGAGGAGTAGGATGGGCTCGTTGTTTCCCGGAAGGAAGCGGGGTCGAATAAACGAAAATCCTTGCCATTAGGTTCCCCTAATCGGGTTTGAGCGTCGAATCCATGGATGACTTCACAGGTGCCATAGTTAGAGTTGTGAAATGATTCGAGGAACTGGTCCAAAAGGAGATCGTGGTTGAGGGTTGCAAAGTGTATCCGGTTAATATCGGGATTGTTAAGCAGAGGGATCAACGCATCAAAGCCTTTGGGGCTTTCCGTGCCAGTTAGAGCCTGTTTTACAATAAGCGAAATCCAAGTTCTGGTTTGGTTTGCAACGGTTCTCGTGGACGGAATTTCCGAGGAAGACGTTTTGGTGTATTTTCCGAAAATTTGAGAAGCGATGTTGTCAATAATCTCGATTCTCTCCGGAGCCCGAATTCTGTTTCTGCTATCCACTTGCTCGGTATCCTCCAAATATTGGTCCAGAATTCCATAAAGGTCTTCGTAGTTGAGGGGTTCGCCGCTGGTTCCAAATTCCCGGTCAATTTGACGAAGGAATTTGATGAGTTGATTAATTCGGGTAGGATCGGGGTTTTTAGAAGATTCGCGACCAATGGCTCCACTGTGAATGGTAGAGAAGTCACGGATCAATTCCTCATCATCTGTGGAACAGGGGTTATTGAAAATCCGTTTTGTGATGCTGTCCACCGATGAAGATTTACCCAGTGTTTCAAATGAAATACCGGATCCGAAAAGAAAGGCTATATTTTGTTTGTCCATGCTTTCTTTTACACTAAAAGCGGAAACACTTGTTTCCGAGGTGTCTGCTAACGAAATTTCAATGCGTATATTTTTCATTTCAGAATAATTTTGAACAGGTTTTGGTAGTAGGTTTCCCGGCAGTATTTGTGATCTTTGTTAGCGGGTATTCCGCCATCAACGGCTATCGCTATGACGTCACAGGCTTTTAGGAGTTGGATTTTTTGGCCAGTATTTGAGCAGGAATCGAAACACTTGGGATAGTAATAGGTGATTGAGTTTTTAATGATATCGGAACCCAATAAAAAGCGTTTCCTTGCCCGATAAGTTAGGAGCCACCAGAGATGCATTTCAACGAAGTTTAGACCGAGTCCCACGATGTGAATGTTTTGGGTAAAAAAGAGGTCGAGCCAACTTTGGACCTTAAGCTCACCTTTGTTTTTCAGAATATGGATTAAGGAACGATCACCATTTATGGATTTCGTGTATTGCGGGCGGGTTGCGACGTAATTTCTCATGGCTTGGAGGTAACCACTGTAATGTTCATAGCCCAGATTTATACTGTTTGGCTTATCCAAAGAACCATGGAGGTGCCAAACCTTTTTCTTTTTCACCTCAAAATGGCGGAAAATGCTATATTTCTGCTCCTTTATTTGACCTTTATTGGTGCAGTTCTTCTCTGTGAATTTGTCGCACAACGCTTTTTCCAAAGACAAGTCGTAGTTGGTCGTGAGGATGTGGGAACCACTTATTTTGGCCAGTTCTTGATGAATGTTGGTCGGGGCAATGTTTTTTGCCCATGTGGCTATTTTTTGTTTAAGTCCCGATTCTGATATTTGCTTGTTTTTTGATTTAATAGTCGTAAGCGCGATTCGCTCATAGATCAAAGATGACGGCACTTTCTCCTCATCTTCCGTTAAATGATTGCCTTGACCTGACCAGATTTTAAGTTCACCAAGTAAATCATTCCAGGATTTACCTTGGTTTGTGTTGTTTATGTCATTACCTATGAGGAGAACGTTTTCCATCTTTTGGGATATTATTGAGGCCAACAAATTTAGCTGATATCCACTCCCAAAAAGTGTTTTTCCGGACTGGTTGAGTTGAGGACGGGATGGAGTAGCCAAGGTTCTTTTTCCATTTTTTTGGGGGGAGGTTCGGTTGTGGTAATGATGTATTGAAAGGGTGGTGGTTCGGTTTCTGCTTCTTTTTCCATGCGGAGTATGGTTCCGGTGGGGTATTCTTTAATCAGGGAATCGAACAACTGTTTCGCATCATCCTGTTTTCAAACGTATTCACGCTGGAAGGCCGGGACAAGGAGTTGGTGCTCGTGGATTTTATCGAGGATGGTGGATATTTTCATGGGTTATTCAAAAGGGTCAGATTTCTGTAATCGCTCTGCTTCACGTTTATACCCTTCCGCAAAACCTTTGAGCTCAGAAGCAAAACGATGAAATCCCTCTGCTTCTACGGCCTCGGCTTTTTTTGACCACTCATCGTAAAGGTCCATTGATGCCTTGACACTTGGAGTGTGGCATCCTCGAGAGTTAAATCCTTCACAACTGTAACCATTCCTCATGTCTTTGTATTCAGCCTTGTTTAGGACATCAGCCACAACTTTAGCTATCCAGAGGCTGCCATCAGGCTCAGCAGGAGAATAAAATAAAGCCTTCCCTATCTGATCTAGCCCGATACCCAGATGCCCAGTGCTCTGGCATGTTTCAACAGCAACGCTAATCCAGTTTGAGAAGACGGTCGTGTCTAGGTCTCCGTCGTCGGCAACACCGGGTGCACGATCCCAATCATGGAGGAGGTGCCATGCATTCTCAGCAATCTTCTTCGTGCTTTCGTCTGGCTCAGGGCTATCGGTGTGAGTCTGGTCCAGGTCCTCAGATATGTAAATCATCTTTAGGATCTCGCAAAAGAACTGCGGGTCAGTCGCTAATTTCCGATACAGTGTCTTGGGTTTACCAGAGCTATGCGGGTCAAGCAATCGAAGGTATGCCCACTCAATCTTTACTAAATTATCTTCATCAGAATCCGAGCTGTCCTGGAGCGCACTTATGAGCTGAATGATTTCATACTGATCCATTCTGGCGGCAGATTCCTTCGTGTTGACAGCATCCATCAGTGCTTGAGTAGTTCGCTTGTTGTCCAGCGGCGCATTTTTAAAATGCCTACAATGTAGGCAATCTATTGCCCTCAGTGGTCTTTCAACCGCAAGTAATGCATCGACGGCCACAAGCAAGTCACCTTCAACTTGCTGGGGATTGAACTCAATTTTGGTCCAGTAATCTCGAGCAGAATCGTTCAACCAGTCTTTTGTGCGTTTCCAAGTCTCTTCAGTGAAAGGTAGCGATAAGCAAAGTTGTAAAACCTGATCACTGCACCACTCACTCTTGTCTAATCCGTCAACCCACTCCCAAGAACTCATTGAGTGTCGAGCATTGATGTAACCATTAATAAAGGGTGATTCATCACACCCTAGCAGATACGGTAACAGTTTACCGTCTATCGTAGAATCAGAAACGCAACCCAGTGCGTAACCGACGCGATAAGGCGATTCGACCTTTTCACTAAACTGAACAACAGCCTCCAAGCCATCCTGATTTAAAAGTCTCCGAATAGAATCATTCCGACGTCGCTGGAGTTTTTCTCTCTGGGCCTTCCAGTCTCCTGTCTCTTCATAGAGATCAAATTCATCTTGTTTAAAAAGAGGTTCACTCAGCTCCTCGATGCTTGAAGGCTCAATCGATTTGACGAATTCATCGAGTTTATTGATTCGATTACTAGGCAAAGCCCAATCTGCTTCGGAGTATTTCCGGTGGCGGACCACAATGGATCGCAGGATCTTCCATATTTCGGAATAATGCCCATCGAATAGCAACCGGCCCACTTCTGATTCTAAAAACTGAATCAGCCGTTCTTGGAACTCGTCTGGAAGATGATCAATTTCGCCAGCAAATCGTTCCAAATACGAGCGATGTTCTCTCCCTAATTCAAATGCCAAATTAGCAATTTCAGAAACTCGTTTCCAATATTCGGCAATCGGAATCTGGGGGCGTTTCTGGGATTCAGTGATATCTGTAAATTTAGGTGTGTACGTCCCGGATGAGATACTATGCCCTTTGGGCAAGAGACTTAAAAGTAGATCAATCAAAGTAGGAAGATATTCTCTTTTAAGCGTTTTTAATGCGATAATTTGCTTATCAAAAGGTGCCAGTGTTTGTGGAAACCACGGAAGGAAAATTTCAGTAAGCGAATTCCCCGGGCGATTGTTATATTGGCCACCTGGATCTATTTGAGTAAGAATCGCCAGGGCAACTGTTACACGGGTCAAGTATTCATCATTCCATGCAAGTAACTCTAGGCCCCACAAAAGTCCAGTGATGTAATTTTGTGAAAATACACCGCCTTGCTCCTGATTGAACAATTCGAGAAATGGATTTGGGCTGCAAATAGAAGCACGTTCTACTGCTGATAAAAACTCATCGGGTGACGCTTCTGCAAGGTAAGGAAGTCGGTTGTTTATACTACCCCATAATTTGAAATCATCTGATCCGAGAATTGTTCGAGTGGCTAGTAATGCAACAGTTCTAGCCTTATGCTGGCTGCATTGATTCAGCGAATCACCGTGTGTGCCTAAGTAAGCAAGTGTGCCTGAGAGTCCCCGTCTAAGAGCATCCGAATGCTGCATCTTTTTGTTATCAAAGTTGAAGAGTCTATCCTTCACCGGTATCTCAAATTTTGGGTCTATCTCAGACAAGACTACCTCTGCTGCATTTTTGAAGTGCTCTAGATCTTCGTCAAAAATACAACCGGAAAGGGATGCCCAAAGCGCGGCTCGGTCGATAACTGACCAATTGCCGTTTTTAAGTTTTAGAGGAGAGTCCATTTCCTGAAGGACACTTCGGATATCGCGCAACCATGGCGTATAGCCGTCAGGTAGAAAGGTCTCTATGATCTTTCGGTCGCCATCAAAGTCTTCTCTCCATTCACCAATAAGGCATCCAATGGCAAGACTGCTGAATCTATGGTCTTTTGCCCAATTTCTTTTTGCTGGCTCAGCCAATGGATTAGCGGCTTTTTCCTCTCTAGCTGGCAGAGTACCCTCATGAATGAGATTTTCAGCAATGACTAACTTCTCCAGTTTTTTCAGGCGGTCGATTGGCTGACCGCAACTGATTTTACGGATCAAATAATCGATGTCGATAATGTGTCTGTCGGGATTGAACTGAGTCCCCTTGCTATCGATTGTAGTATACTTGGTCTGTTTATCGCCAAGGATGAGAATATACAAGTCATCATAGTCTGCATCTAGCCCGTGCTCGACAAACTTATCAATAGTCCCCTGGATTTTCTTCGCTGCTTTCGTCGATGTAATCTGAAAAGCAATCCGTTTGTCGGAGTCAGTAAGGTCTATCGCTGGATAGTTTATCTTTTCTTTGTTTACATTCTTTAGTCGGAGCCCATGGAGTTCGTTCAGGAACTCTGTAAAGAAGTCTTCCGATACTACGTTGATGTCACGGAGACTGGCAATAGATCGTCCACTGATTTTGAACTTCAACAGGGTTAAAGCATCTACAAGTTTTCTAATTTGATCGTCTCTCATTCAGGATATTTATAAAATCGTATTCTACATTACTTGCTTGCTCATGGGCTACAGCCCTAAGCTAACTTGATTATCGTCGGTCTTCTTCGGCCTCTTTTTGGCGCCAGTCTTCTTCGCTTTCTTATCGTGAAGGCCTGCCGCGACTTCTTCGGCGTGGCGTTCATGGTTGAGTTTGAGGAGGCGTTGGAGGACTTCCTTTCGGGC
>JAFIGF010000230.1 GCA_020831535.1 Opitutales bacterium
GGATATCTGGCCTTGCCGGATGGCCGGCGGAGTGAGCCGGAATGGTTTTTGCCGGGAAGCCATCACCGCATCACCATCGACAATGTGGAAACCCGGTTTATCTATGGCCGTAGAATTAAAGAACTTCCTTTTACCGTAGAACTGGACAAGTTCACCGTCACCTGGGATGAGGGGACGACCAATCCGGCTTCCTACGAGAGTATTCTCACTTTCCGTGATCCCGAAACCGGGGAGACTCTTACGGCCTCCTGCAGCATGAATCACCCGGCTTCGTTTCCGCCGGAGACGTGGCGTCAATTTGTCGGCACTACCTATAAATTCTCCCAGGCGGGGTGGAATCCCGATGATTTGACCGAAAGCCGGGTGCAGGTGCTGTATGATCCGGGTTGGTTGCTCAAGTGGATTGGCTCATTGGTCATGGTAAGCGGGGTGATCATTATCTTTTATATCCGTCCCTACCGTAACCGTCGTCCGGAGGACCGGGTGGCCGAGAAACTTCGGGAAAAACGCCGTTCGCAACGCACCAACCTCCCTTCGAAGGAGACGAAAAAGGGACCCCCGGAAAACCGGAAAGACCCGACCAACTCTTCTGCGACGCCGGGAATGAAGGACGGGGAACCAAAGAAAAAGGATTCCGAGCCCCTGCTGACTCGCTAAAACGTTCACTTTCTGTCTCTCATCAAATGAAAAAACATCGGACTTCGTTTATCGGACTTATTGCCCTCGGGTTTGCCATTATGGCTCCAGTCACTGCCCTGAAGGCGGACGCGGTGCCGGCCTGGCCGGAAATTGACTATGCGCCAGTGCGCGACCTCCAGGTGCACCGGGGCGGCGATATTGTCTCCATGGGAAGCCTTGCCGACGAGTTGTTTGACAAGGTGGTGGGCAAGTCTTCGTTGTCGTTGGAGGACGGCCGCGAACTGACCCCGGAGATTTTGCTTACTTCGCTTTGGCTGAGTGATCAGGATTGGGGGATCGCCCCGCTGTTTCAGGTTCCGTCGGAGGAATTGCGCGAGGCCTTGGGCGTGACCGAGAACCAGGAACGTCTGGCTTTTCGGGAGGTGGTGGAAAATGAAAACTTTCTGGAGCTTTTGAATGATTTGCAAGAACACCTGGAGGAGCACCAGGGGCATTTGCACGATGAGCTTTTGGGGGACCTTTACCAACTTCATCAGGCTTTGGAAATGTATCATGGGGTGGCCAGTGGGCGACTCATGAAAATTGTCCCTCATCCCCGCGACCCTTCCCGGGAATGGGTGACGATTGAAGAGGGTGCCCGTTTTTACAGTGAGGATCAATTGGAGCCTTTGCAGATGGTTTATCTGGGGCTCGGGCTGTTTTATCAATCGCCTGCCTTACAAGAGGAAATGTCTTTTGGCGAAGCGGCGCAGATTCTGCGGGCGGAGCAGGGAAAGCTAATTCCTGAATCCGCTTCCAGGGCGCCCGAATCTCCCTCTGATGGAGTGGTGGCAACGGATGGTGAAGAGCGTCCGATGACGGCTCTTCGCAGTGGTGCCATGGCAGTGGACTATGAGGAGGAAAAGAGCGGTATTCCTGATTGGCCGGAGTTGGATTTATCCGAGGTTGAAACCATCATTGTGCAGCACGGAGGCCGACGTAAACCCATGCTCACGCTGGCGAATGAGACCATGCTCTCCTTGAGTGGACGCCGGGCCTTGACGATTGAGGGTCGGCGTCTGGATGCCATGACTTTGATCACGGGTTTTTGGTTGGGGGATAAGGACTGGAGTGACGCCCCTCTGATTTTGATCAATGAGGTGGCGGTCAAGGAGGCCTTGGGACTGGAAGTGGTGAGTACGACATCCCGTTATTCCTATCGGGAGATTTTCGACAATCCCCATTTCTCCGGGTTGTTGGCCGACTACAACGATCACCTGCGGGAGAATCGCGGGGAAATTGAGGATGATTTCTATGAGAATTTGGGCAATGTCTTTCAGCGTTTGCAAATCTTCCGTTCGATGGCTACCGGAAGTCTTTTCCGGGTGGTTCCTCATCCGACCGAAGAGCGTGGAACGTGGGAAACCATGCACACCGGTCATCGGCTCTATAGTAGCTCCGAGTTTCAACCGTTGCGTCGTGCTTTCCTGCAATTACAGGGGATTTATGAAGATGGCGGAGAAGGGCGTTCGACTTCCTTTGCCGAGGCTGTAGGCCAGTTCAAGGAAGCCCAGGCAGGGATGGCTCCGGACCGCATGCTAACCCCGATGGCGGTCCGTACGGAAATTCTCTATGAAACCTGGATGCCCTATCGTTGGGCGGCAGCGTTCTCTTTCCTGTCCGCCTTATTGATTGGATTGTCCTGGTACAAAGGGCGGCGCTTTGGCATCGTCGGAGGACATGCCCTGGCGATTTCGGCGCTACTTTTAATGATTCTTGGGATGGCGGCCCGGGTCATTATCTCGGGGCGGGCGCCGGTCACCAACATGTATGAAACGGTCCTTTGGGTGGCGATGGGGGCGCTGTTGTTTGCCCTGATTTTTGAATGGCGGTACCGGGCGCGATACTTTCTGGTCAGTGCCGCCCCGTTGGCGGGTTTTATGCTGATTCTGTCGGAAAGCGCGCCGGTGATTCTGGATCCGACCATTGCTCCGCTGGTGCCGGTGTTGCGGGATAATTTCTGGCTGACCACTCATGTTTTGACGGTGACCATCAGTTATGCGGCCTTTGCGCTGTCTTTTGCGCTCGGCCATTTCATCCTGGGGAAACAAATCCTCAAGGGCGGAAAACTTTCCATCAACGAGGAACTGTACACCTACATTTATCGAACTTTGCAAATCGGAGTGGTCTTATTGCTGACCGGGGTTCTCTTAGGGGCTGTTTGGGCCAATTATTCCTGGGGTCGTTTTTGGGATTGGGATCCCAAGGAAACCGCTTCCCTGGTAGCTTTGCTGGGCTATATTGCCGTTCTGCACGGGCGTTTCGCCGGGTGGTGGAAAGGTTTTGGGTTTACCGTTGGAGCGGTCGTTGGTTTCCAGGGCATCATTCTTTGCTGGTATGGGGTGAATTTCATCTGGGGTGCCGGCTTGCACAGCTACGGTTTTGGCTCCGGAGGCATCGGTTTCATGGTGGGCTTTGTGCTCTTTGAGGCCGCTTTCGTAACCTTGGCCTTGTTGCGGCGCTATGTCTGGACGAGTCCTTTTATCGGGTCCGACAAAACGCCCCCGACCGGAGGTTCGCCCGCCTCGTCTTCGGTGGCGGCATCCTAAACAATACTGCCGATGGAACCACTTTCTCTGCAAGGACGCTGTCTGGGCGGTCAACCCGAGGATCCAACGCTGGTGATTTTACACGGGATGCTGGGATCGTCACGCAATTGGGCTACGGTTGGACCTGCGTTGGCCAAGGGGTTTCAAGTTTGGGCATTGGATTTGCGTAATCATGGCAGTTCTCCTCATTCGCCAGTTCATTCCTATGAGGCTATGAAAGTTGACTTGGAAACGTTTCGAGTGGCGATGGGGTGGGAGAAAATAGTGCTGCTTGGGCACAGCATGGGCGGCAAGGCGGCGATGCGTTATGCCGTGGATTACCCCGAGAGAGTGTCGAAACTGATGATTGTGGATATTGGCCCCGGGGATCATGATCCTTATCATGCCCGCGAAGTGGAGGCCTTAGCTGCTTTGCCTCTCCAGTGCTTGGAAAATCGACGGGAGGCCGATGAAATTCTGGCGAGGGATGTTCCCGATTGGGCGATGCGGCAGTTTCTTCTGACCAATCTGCGACGTCGTGGAAAGGTTTGGGAATGGCAAGTTAATTTGCCCGTCTTGCAGAACAATTTGGTTTTTCTGGCCCAATCTCCCATGACGTCCGGGGATCGCTTTTTCGAACCTACTCTCTTGGTTCGAGGCGCTGAGAGCACCTTTGTCAGCGATGCGGAAGTCGAATTGGCAAAGACGTATTTTCCCGAACTGGAGGCCGTGACGATTCCTCGGGCAGGGCATAATGTACATGTGGAAAACAAAGAGGCCTTCGTGGCGGCAGTTCGCGGTTTTTTAGAGGATTGAGCGCGGAGATTTGGTGGTGGAGATTCGTTGAGATGTGCTCGCCATTTGACAGATGAGGGGCTTTCCTCAAACTGATAAGGTTATGAGTTATCAGGAAGACCGATCAAGCTGGTTCGAAGGGCAGGGGCTTTGGGAGCATATCCCTGCCGAAGACTGGCGTAGTTGGACGTGGCAGTTGAAGAATCGAATCACCCGGGTAGAGCAACTCGAGGATTTAATGGAGCTTACGCCCGAAGAGAAACAGGGGTGCTACTTTGCGAACAAAAAACTGGCCTTGGCGATCACGCCGTATTTTTTTAATTTGATCGATGTCACTGATTCGCATTGTCCGATTCGTCGTCAGGTCATTCCCCGGGTAGAGGAGATGACGACTTCTCCGGAGGAAATGCTCGATCCTTGTGGCGAGGATGGCAATATGCCGGTTCCTGGGTTGGTTCACCGTTATCCTGATCGGGTGCTGTTCTTGGTCACGGACCGCTGTGCTGCCTACTGTCGTTACTGTACCCGGAGTCGCCTGGTGAGTAATAGTCAGGGTTACGATTTTCACCCGGAATTTGAGCAAGGGCTTCGTTACATCGAGAGTCATCCGGAAATCCGCGATGTTCTCCTCAGTGGTGGCGACCCTTTACTCTTGGCAGACCGTAAGCTGGATTATCTGTTGGGGCGATTGCGAGCTATTCCGCATCTGGAATTCATCCGGATCGGGTCACGGATCCCGGTATTTCTCCCGCAGCGAATTACCCCTGAATTGGCGGATATCTTTGACCGTCATGGACCCATCTGGATGAGTATTCATGTGAATCATCCGAAGGAATGTACCTTGGAATTAAAAGAAGCTTGTGATCGGCTCGCCAAAGCGGGGGTTCCTTTGGGCAACCAGTCGGTTCTTCTCAAGGGGGTTAACGACGATGCCAGAGTGATGAAATCTTTGGTGCATCGTCTTTTGCGAATGCGAGTCAGACCTTATTATTTGTATCAATGTGATCTGATAACGGGGAGTTCTCATTTACGGGTTGATCCCCGGAAAGGACTGGAGATTATCGAGTCGTTGCGCGGGCACACCACCGGTTATGCGATTCCTCAATTTGTCGTCGATGCCCCTGGCGGTGGCGGAAAAGTTCCTTTGAACCCCGAGTATGTGAAAAAGATCACCGACGAGGAGTTGGTCGTCCGGAACTTTGCCGGAAAGGAATACCGTTATCCCTTGAAAGCCGGGGTAGGGCAATTGAGTCAGCAGGACAAAGCGGATCTTGTCGAGGCAGAGTATATCGATTGACCAGACAGGGGGAATTCGGGCAGGTCAGTCTTTCCATCCTTGCCGACTGGGATCTATTCTCTACCATGGAGTCCATGCCCGTATCTGAACCGGAAACCAAGACCGAAGCCAAGACAGCTCTGCAGCCACCCTGGAAAGTTATCGTGATGAACGATCCGGTGAATCTGATGAGTTATGTGGTTTTGGTGTTTCGTAAGGTTTTTGGTTTTGATGAACCCAAAGCCCGGAAGCACATGCTGGAGGTTCACGAGCAAGGCCGTTCGGTTCTTTGGGCCGGTCCGCGTGAGATTGCGGAAAACTACGTACACCAATTGCATCAATGGCAACTGAACGCTTACTTGGAAAAAGATGAAGAAAATTGAAGTGAAGTTGCATCGTTCGTTGGTGGCGCCTTTGCTGGACTATCTGCGCGAATTATCGGTCCGTGCAGGAACCGGTGGATTTCCTCCGCAGATAAAAGACACCCAAAGTTTGGATCCCGAAATGGCCGAAATTTGGGAGGATGAGCTGCGAAATTTAGGGGGGGATGACCGAAAACAGTTTTTCAGCTTGTTCGGTGGGCAGTTTATTGAGAGTGGAAGCATTCATTTGGACGAAGAACAGGCTTCGGCTGTGTTGCGTTCCATGGCCTGGTTTCGTTTGCAGATTCGGGAAAAAGATTTAAGTGAAGTTCCCGATGAAATTCTTGAACAAGGGGACCTCACTTTGAAAGGAATGAGTGAAACCGAACAAAAAGGCTACTCCGCTTTTGTCTTTCTCGCCGCTTTGCAGGAAATTGTCCTCGAACATCTCGAGCCAAGATAGGGGTGATGGAGAATTCACGTACCTTGGGGGTCTCTCTGCCAACGTCTAGTACCGTGAGACCGGAAAGCAATTCTCAGGCTTTCCAGAGTTGAAGGGTACGAAGGTAGTTGGTGCGTTCCAAGGCGGAGGGATTGGGGCAATTGTGGTGGGAGAAACTCCCCTTCATTTGCCGAACCGATTCATATTCGTTTTCCTCCATCCATTGCTGGAAACCAACCAGGAGGGAGCGAAAGGCGGGGATACCGTTTTTCAGAAGGCAGGAGACCGTTTGCACCGCATCGGCACCGACCATGACCGATTTGACAATATCCTCCGGGGTATGAACTCCGCCAGTGATGCCGAAGGAGGTCTTCACCCGGCCATGCAGCATGGCGGTCCAGCGTAGTCGTAAGAGGAGTTCGCTGCTGCGGGAGAGTTCCAGTTTGGGTTCGACTTCCAGGTTCTCCAAATCGATATCGGGGTAGTAAAAGCGATTGAAGAGGAGCAAACCGCTGGCCCCGGCGGCCACCATTTCGTTGGCAAAGTGGGGTAGGGAGGAAAAGAAGGGGGAAAGTTTAACAATGATGGGAAATTTCGTTAGAGAGCGCACTTCCTGGATAACTTCCAAGGTGATTTTTTCGATATCCTCCGCACTTTCCGAGATGTCACTGGGAAGAAAATAGAGGTTTAGTTCGAGGGCATCGGCCCCGGCCTGCTCGATCTCTTTGGCGTAGTGTAACCAATCACCACTCCGGCTTCCGTTAAGCGAGGCAAAAAGTGGGAGATCGGTGGCTTCCTTGCAGCGACGGATATGTTCGAGGTAATCTTCCGGAGAGAGAATAAAATCCTCACTTGCGGGTAGATAGGTTCGGGCCTCGGCGAAGGCTTCTTCATGGGGTTCACGGATGGAATAGGGCCCCGTCTGTTCTCCCACGATTTGCTCTTCGAAGAGGGAGTGCAAAACGATCCCCGGGGCCCCGCAATCCTCCAGTTGGCGGATGTTGTCAAGTTTGTCCACCAGCGGAGAGGCTCCGGGGAGAAGCGGATGGGCCAGAGGGATGCCGGCGTATTTTGTGGAGAGGTCCATAGGATGGGGTGGGGTTGGGGGTTAAAGGTCCTCCTCGGGGATTTCCGGGGCAAGGGTGGCTGAAAGGCGTTTGAGGTCGTCAAAGCGATGTTCCACTTGCGCCTGCGCTATTTTGACGCCGGCTCCATCGTTCTTTTGCAGAAGGGCCCGGAAACGCAGTTCGTTGCGGAGGTATTGGTCCAATGGCACTTTGGGGCGAGGGGAATCCAGCACCAAGGGGGAGAGGTTTTTCTCCCTGCGGCGGGGATCGTAACGATACAAGGGCCAAGCGCCGGTTTGCATGGCGAGCTTTTGTTGCTCCAGACCATTCCGCAAATCGTATCCGTGGGCGATGCAATGGCTGTAAGCGACAATCAGTGCAGGGCCCGGGTAGGATTCAGCTTCGCGGAAGGCATTGAGGGTATGAATGTCCTTGGCCCCGAAGGCGACGCGGGCGACATAGACTCCGCCATAGTCGATCACTTGGCGGGCGATATCCTTCTTGCCGGTGGTTTTTCCGGCGATAGTGAATTTCGCCGAGGCTCCGAAGGGAGTTGCCTTGGAACATTGTCCCCCGGTGTTACTGTAAACCTCGGTGTCCAGAATGAGGATACGCGTGCGGCCAGGTTGGCTGAGGACGTGGTCCAATCCCCCATACCCGATATCGTAAGCCCAGCCATCTCCGCCAACTGTCCAAACGGTGCGCGGAAGGAGGTTGTCGGCGATAACTTTCAGCTCTCTTGCCTCCGGGCTTTCGATCTTTTCAAGTTTGGGTAGGAGTTCGGCCAATGCCTGGCGGGCGGTGACCATTTCCTCCTCGAGGGCAGACCGATCCTCGGTCAAGGTATTGACCAACTTCTCGCCGATTTGGGGAGCAATCGTTCGCAGGAGGTGGCGGGCCCGCCCTTGCAGTTGGTCAAAGGCCAGTCGCAGGCCGTAACCGAATTCGGCGTTGTCCTCGAAAAGAGAATTGATCCAGGCCGGTCCTTTGCCGTTGGCATCGGTCGCGTAGGGGGTGGTCGGCAGATTCCCGCCGTAAATGGAAGAACAGCCGGTGGCGTTGGCGATTACCAGGCGGTCGCCGTAGAGTTGGGTGAGTAATTTCAGATAGGGGGTTTCGCCGCAACCCGCGCAGGCTCCGCTGTATTCGAAAAGCGGCTCCAGAAACTGGCTGCCTTTGATGTCGTTGGATACAGTGGCACGGTCGGGGTTGGGCAGGTTGAGGAAAAAGTCGTAGTTTTCCTTTTCCGCCTTCATAAGAGGCTCCTGAGGTTCCATGTTGATCGCTTTATATTTGGGTGCCGACTTGTTTTTGGCCGGGCAAACTTGCACACATAGGGTACAACCGGTGCAATCCTCGGGGGCGACTTGCAAGGTGTAGAGGTAGCCTTCGTGGTCGCGACTGCGGAATTTGATCGATTTGAAGCTTTCCGGGGCCCCGGCAAGTTCGTCCTCCTTATAAAACTTTGGCCGAATGGCCGCGTGAGGACAGACCAGTGCACACTTGTTGCACTGGATGCAAACCTCGGGGTCCCAGACGGGGATTTCCACGGCGAGGTCACGTTTTTCGTATCGGGTGGTGCCGGTGGGCCAGGTGCCGTCGACTGGAAAGGCGCTGACCGGGAGGCGGTCGCCAAAACCATCGTTAATCGTTTTGGTTACCCGTTGAACAAAATCGGGCGCTTCATCGAAGGGGCTGGTCGTCGGTTTTTCCTCCCTGGCATTGCCGGGATCGACTTTTTTCACCGCGGCAATGGCGGCGTCAACAGCGGCATGGTTGCGCTTGACGATTTCCGGTCCTTTGCGGCCGTAGGTTTTGCTGATGGCATTTTTGATGGCGGTAATCGCCTGTTCTTGCGGGATGACTCCGGTAAGATGGAAGAAGCCCACCTGCATAATGGTATTGATGCGACCGCCCATACCCGTGGCTTTGGCGACGTTGTAGGCGTCGATGGTGTAAACCTGGACCTCCTTCTCGCAAATAACTTTTTGCAGGCGTGCCGGGAGGCGGTCCCAGACTTGCCCTGCGGGGCAGGAGGCGTTGATGAGAAGAGTGGAGCCGGGAGCGAGGTATTCCTCCACCGGTTGGCGTTGCAAGAGATTGAATTGGTGGCAGCCAACAAAATCCGCCTGCCGGATGAGGTAGGGTGCTTTGATGGGATGAGGGCCGAACCGCAAATGCGAGACGGTCACCGCGCCCGACTTTTTAGAGTCATAGACGAAATACCCCTGGGCGTGATTGTCCGTTTCCTCGCCGATGATTTTGATGGAGTTTTTGTTGGCTCCGACCGTTCCGTCCGAGCCCAGTCCGAAGAAGACGGCCGAGAAGGTGTCGTCCTCGGTGATATCCACGGTCTCATCGTAGGGGATGGATCGTTTGGTCACATCGTCCTCAATGCCCACGGTGAAATGCCGGACCAGTTGGTCCTTGGCCGAGGCTTCCATCACTCCGGCCACCATGGCGGGGGTGAATTCCTTGGAGGATAAACCATAGATTCCACCGTGCAGGGCCACTTCCCGGCGTTTGGTGGGAGCTTGCATCAAAGCGCCCGCCACGTCGGTAAAAAGAGGTTCCCCCACTGATCCCGGTTCCTTGGTGCGATCCAGGACGATCAGTTTGCGGACCGACTTGGGCAGTAGTTCCACAAACGCCTCGGTGGCAAAGGGGCGGTACACCCGGACATTGATGACCCCTGCTTTACCGCCATTGCGGTTTTTCCAGTCCACCGTCTCGGCGATCGTTTCCGCGCCGGATCCCATGGCCACATAGACCTCCTCGGCCTCGGGATGACCACTGTACTCGAACAGGCGGTAGGCGCGACCGGTCAGTTCGGCAAATTTATCCATGGTCTCCTGTAAAATCTCCGGCGCCCGGTCATAAAACGGATTGGCGGCTTCCCGGGCCTGAAAAAACACATCCGGGTTCTGGGCGGTGCCACGAAGAGCGGGGCGCTCGGGGGAGAGGCCGTGCCGCCGAAACTCCGCGGCCTCTGCGGTTGGCCAGAGGTTTTTCAGAACCTCGTCGCTCAGTAGAGAGATTTTATTGACCTCGTGCGAGGTGCGAAAACCGTCAAAAAAGAGGATCAGGGGTACCAGAGCCCGCAAGGTGGCGGCGTGGGTGATGGCCGCCATATCCTGAGCTTCCTGGACATTGCGGGACGCCACCATACCCATTCCGGTGGCGCGACAGGCCATGACATCCGAATGGTCGCCGAAAATGGAAAGAGCATGGGTGGCCAGAGTGCGGGCGGTGACATGCAGGACAAAGGGCGTCAGTTCGCCGGCAATTTTATACAAGTTGGGAATCATCAAAAGGAGTCCCTGGGAAGCGGTGAAGGAGGTTGTCAGGGTGCCTCCCTGAAGTAAGCCGTGGAGGGTGCCGGCGACGCCCGCTTCGGATTGCATTTGGACGACGGAAGGCACTTCGCCGAAAACATTCTTTTTTCCACCGGCGGACCATTCGTCGCAAAATTCAGCCATTGGGGAGGATGGTGTGATGGGATAAATGGCAAAGATTTCATTGAGCCGATAAGCCACCGAAGCGACGGCTTCATTGGCATCCAAAGTTGCTTTCTCGGCAGGAGGGAGAGGGATTGTAACCATAGAAAATTCGTTGGAGTTAGGCGCGTGGAGACGCTTTTGTATAATGCCATGGTTGGGCTTTTGCGGCTTGTTCTCTATTGTGGATTGATGCGCAGATCTTGCGGGGGTGAGTTCATTCAAGGAATCGGTTTTTTTTGCGTGCTGTTGTGGTGGATATTGGTTGAAATGGCTTTTTATGGATAAAAAGAAACCAGAGTATTTTTCGATTTCTGATAAGGCCTTTGACTTTGAAGTGCCTTATCGGGAGAACCTGCAGCGCATCGGTGAAGCCGGGTTTACCCATATACACCTTTCGCATGGTTGGACCCGTTCGGAAGCTTTGACCGAAGAGGCATGCCAACGATTGGAGGAAGACTTGCACGCGACTGGGATTCAGGTGTTGGATGTGCACGGGTGCCATCCGAAAAATACGAATACCTGGTCTTCGGCCAAAGAGGCCCGGGAGAACGCCATCCGACTTTTGCGTCATCGTCTTCAGGTCACCAAGAGGCTTGGCGGCGATGCCATGGTATATCATGTTCCCTGGAATGTGGAGATGAGTGCTCACATTGTTGATCTTTTCATTGAAGGGCTGAAGCAGGTTGAGGAGGACGCGCGGGAGTTGGGGCTAAGCATTGCCCTGGAAAATCATTATCGTGGAGAAAGTGATCGCCAGGCGCTGGAGGCAGCTTTTGCTACGTTTGATGAGAGCTACATCGGTTTCACCTTTGATCCCGGACATGCCTTGATCTCCGGAAATACCGAGTGGATTCTATCGCATTGTGCCCCGCGATTACAGATTTTGCATCTCAACGACAATGATACCCGAAAGGATTTGCACTGGAATCCCTACGAGGAAGCGGGACAGGCCGACTGGTCGGCCATTGAGGATTTTGTCAGGAAATCCCACTACCGGAAGCCGATTCAACTGGAGGTGCAGTGGCGTCAGGATCTACACCCTACCCATGAAGCGTTTCTTCGGTCCGCCAGGGCGTCGGCGGGTCGTTTTGCTTCGGCGGTCAGAGGATTATGATGAGAAGTATCCCTTGACAGAAGAAAAAAACTTACTAAAATTTAACATATGAACATTCCAGCCGACCTGCTTCACCAAGTAGAAAAAGTTTTATTATATCCAGAAACTGAATTGCAATGGGTTTTCATTGGAGGAGGAGGCATCGTAGTTCTTCTCCTCATTGGAAAGTGGTTTTCCACTTTACTTGATTACCGGAAAGGGTTTCCCAAGCTAGTACTCGCGCTTTTCCTTCTCGTCGCGGCAGGGATTTTGGGGATGGCTGCAGGAGTGGCTTACTTGGAGCCTTTGTTGAACCAATCTTGGTGGACGATAGGGTCAGAAATAGCTGGCTTCGTTTTGGCGCAAGCGGTTTTGGCGTGGCCGTTGAGCAAACTCTTGCTGGGATCGGATGGATTTAAGGTGTTTTTCTTTTCCCTCGGTGTTTTTCTAGTCAGCTGGGGTGGAGTTTTTCTGGTCGCCCAAGCCCTTCAAACGGGTTCCGATACAGGTTCTCGTATGGAAGAAATTCAGGAGCGCCAGCGCATGCGCTCCGGTGAGGATCTCTGACTTATGGGGGGGGCGGAGGGCCTCGCTTGTTTTCCTCGCTGCAGTGGTCTCGCCCATCTCGATGGCCTAAAATAGGTTAGAACTTAGAACGACTCATGGTTCTTCCGTATTGCCATTTTGGCGATCAATTTTATGGTTTCGGAATCAATTGGAATTTTCCTTTGAGCCCATTCTCTACAGTTGACCTATGCGCGCATTTTTGACGGCCAATTTTCTCCTTTGTCTCGCCTTTGTTTTTCTCTGGAATTCGGGTTATATCGCGGCGAAATACGTTCTGCCCATGGCGGCTCCGCTAACTCTGCTGGCCTGGCGGTATTGGGCCCTGGCCTTGATTCTTGGGGGGTACTTGATGGTCACTGGTAAGCTTCGTTGGCCGGGAGGCAAGCGGGCGGGGGAGGCTATGGTGATTGGTGTGTTCGCGCACGGCACGTGGCTGGGTTGTGTTCTTTATGCGTTGGAGGAAGGGGTCCCGGCAGGGATTATTGCTCTGGTGGTGGCCTTGCAACCCCTTTTGACGGGGATTCTTTCCAGCCGTTTCGTGGGGGAGCGCCCTTCGGTTTTAAATTGGACAGGTCTGGTGCTTGGGTTTATCGGGGTCGGAGTTGCGGTGGGGAGTCGGACGACCTTTAGTGGGGAAGTACCTTGCTCGGGCACTTGCTTCCTTTCGGTTCGGTATTGGCCATAACGGTGGCGAGTCTGATGCAGCGGAAGCTGGCTCTCCAACGAGAGCATGCAGATCTTCCGCTGGACCAGGCTTTGTTTTACCAGAGTCTGGGAACGGCGGTGGTGGTGACGGTGCCGGCGATACTCTTTGAAGGTTTGGCAACAGAGGTCAACGCCGCCTTTTTCGGGGGGATGGCTTGGCTCGTCTTGGCGGTCTCCCTTGGTTCCTATGCTCTGATGTGGCTTTTGGTAAGACGTCTCGACGCGACCCGGGTCGCCAGTCTGTTTTATCTGGGACCGCCGACCACCATGCTCATGGCGTGGATAGCCTTCGGCGATCGGGTCATCCTTACCGACTGGCTTGGCCTTATAATCGTGGCCGTCGGAATTGGTCTGACGCAAAAGGCCAAAACAGGCTAGATAGAGTGACTGATTTGTCTGCTTGCATTGCCTGATTGCTCCGGGGTCGCTTAGATATTTCTTTTCGAAATGGGTTTTAACCTAAGTTCCGCAGTTTAAGAACTTGATCCAGCATTAGATTTAATATGCCTGCAATCTGCCGTGTTAGTTAGGTAGATTGTTGACAAAATAATCAAAATAATCAAAATAGACAATATGGCAAAAAAATACCCTACTTCTTCTCCTTCTTCGATGAAAGTCGAGGAGCTTCCTCCGGTCACGGCTACGGCGCTCAAAAATTCGGCGGCGGATGTTCTGGATCAGGTAGTTGCCCATGGGGCGATTACGATTACCCGGCACGACAAACCACGGGCGGTTATGCTTTCCATTGAGGAATATGAGCGGCTGACCGCCGGAGAGGAGGGCGACTGGCTGGCCGAGATGCACAAGGAGTACCAAGGCATGTTGGAAAAGATGCAGGAGCCTGCGCAGAAGGAGGCGGCTAAGCGGCTTTTTGCGGCCACTCCGGAGGAACTTGGTGAAGCGGCGGTTCGGGGTGCTCAACGGAAAAACAATTACAAGACATGAATTCCATCTCGACCATCACCGTTCTAGCGGGCGTAAATGGAGCAGGAAAAAGTAGCATTGCGGGGGAATTCGCCGAAATGGAGACCGACTTCTACTACAACCCTGATACTATTGCCCGCAAAATCCTCGCTCTGCATCCGGCTATCACCCCCGCCTTGGCGAATGGGCATGCCTGGCAAATCGGAAAGTCGCTTCTCGAAAAGGCGATTGAGGAAGGGAAGGATTACCGTTTTGAAACCACTCTCGGAGGTCGAACCATTCCCCGGTTATTGCTGGATGCCGCCCGTTGCGGGCATCGCCTGAATCTCTGGTTCTGTGGACTGGAAAGCCCCGATTTGCACCTCCGCCGGGTTCGGGCCCGGGTCGCGGGTGGTGGCCACGACATTCCCGAAGAAAAAATCCGCGAGCGTTGGGACGGCAGCCGCCGCAACCTGATCCGCCTGCTACCGGTCATCCATCATCTGCGGGTTTATGACAACTCCGCAGAAGCGGACCCCGCCCAAGGCAAGGCACCAAAGCCGGTGCTTCTGCTCGAAATGAAGAACCGCAAAATCACCGCCCCCGCCGACCTCTCCGGTGCGCCGGAATGGGCTCAGGCGATCATTGCGGCGGCGATTAAGGTGCATACGCTGGGGATGGACGGGATGGACTAGATGGACGGGGGATGGACTAGATGGACAGGGGATGGGCTTTATGGACGGCGGCGGCGAGTGGTGCGGGTGCGGTAGAGGCGTTCGGTGAAGCCGCCTTGGGTTTCGAAGTCTTTGGCGAGGCGGGCGATTTGGCGGTCCAGTAGGGAGCAGGCCACACCGGTCAGGACATGGGCCGCATTGGCGGCAATCTCCTCATATCCCGGTCCATTCTGTCCATCTTGTCCGTCTTTTCCACGGTGCACCTCGACTGCCCAGTGGGCGATCTCGTCGACATTTCGGCAGCGGCGGTGCACCAGGCTCTGGCGGCGGGGGTCGTCGTCGGCCCAGAGCGGGAGTTTGCGCTGGCGGAGGAAGTCCTCGTAGTCGAGGCGGAGTTCTTCGAGGCTGGCGCGTGCGACATTGGTGAGCTTGAGTTCCGTCTTCTTGGAGGTGCCGCTGGCCTGACTGCCTTCGGCAATGTTTTGGACACCACTGCGGGCTGCCTGTACCATCTGGTCGTGAGTGCGGCTGAATTTGCTGACAAACTTTTGGCAGAAGCGGACGGTAAGATCGAAGGTCAGCTGGGCAACCTGAAAACTTTTCAGTTTGCGGTAGCCGCCGTGGGATGGCAGTAGTGGCTCGGAGGATTCTTCCACCAGCCAGTTGAGCTCCTCTGATGGTTCATATTTCACGCGGCAAAGAGTTGTTTTTCAGCGGTTTGATTGGTCCTTTGATGACCATCAAAAGTATGACCCAATGCCCAGAAGTCGAGGAGGAAAACGGTTATTCCGGATGAGTTGGCTTATCCGGGTTTTTTGATTTGAAGAGGGGGCCCAGGAAAACCCAGATCATTCCCATCATGACCAAGGCGGCGGCAGCGAACGGGCTCAGGGCGAGATTGGATTCCAGTCCGAGCAGGGTCAGGCCGGAGGTGATGCACCAGAGGACGGGGATTACGGCTAAAACCCCAAGGCGCCAACTTTTTGTGACCACCAAAAGAATCCCCAGAGTGGCGATGGCGGTGGGATCCGGATGGATTCCGAAAACTTCAGACCGTGTTGCGGCCCCCCCTGCGATTCCGGTCAGCACCGGATAGAGCAAGAGGCCATAGACGGCAATGATAACCCCCACCCAGGTTGAAACCAATTTGGTCGGTATCGGAGGGCATCGAAATCCTCCCGTCATTCCCAATCCCAGCAGGAGTAGGCCCTGCAGGCAAAAGGCCCATCCGAACCAAAAACCGATGGGCGTCAGGTCAGCATAGTCCCGTAACAGGAAAGCCACTCCGACCCAGATCCAAATCAAGGCCAGGGGTAGGGAGGCTATACGGGGACGGCGGACATAGAACAGGGCCAGAATGCCTAGGCCGATCCCGAGGACCAGCAAATGCAGAGGCCACAGGCTTTCATTGGTTCGCTCGATCAACCGGAAGTAAACATCCGGCGTGAAAGGGATGAAGTCCCTGATCGCATAGGTGCCCCATTCACCCCTCATAACGATTCAATGTGTCGGATCATTCGTTCCCGGGTTTCGGCGTTCGGGAGCGCTCCCCGCCCGGCACCCATGTTTTCGCGCAGGTGATCGACCCGGGTGGTTGCCGGGATGGCGCAGGTGACGGCAGGATGGGAAACGATGAATTTCAAAAGAAAGTCGGCCCAGTTCTCGCAGTCGAATTCATCCGCCGCCCACCGGGGGACTTCGTGGTTTGCCTTGAGGTCACGGATTAAACTCCCCCCGTCATAGGGGCGGTTCGCGATTACCGCGATCCCTTTCTCCTGGGCCAACGGCAGGAGGCGGTCTTCCACCTCGCGGTGGGTGATGTTGTAGGTTAACTGCACAAAATCGATTCCGCCCCGTTCCATCAGTTGGGCAAAGTCCTCGTGTCGCCGCCCGTGGGAGGTCGTGATACCGACATAGCGGATTTCACCCGCTTCCTTCATCTCCTGGAGGGTTTCCAGGTGGGCTTCGGCGGCAACCAGATTGTGCACCTGCATCAGGTCGAAGGGCTGAACCCCCCAAAGTTCTTCCGATTCCGCAATCTGCTCCCGCGTTTTGCCTCCGTCGCGGGTCCAGACCTTCTCGGCCGAGAACATCGTATCCGGAACCCCAATACGTTCCAAGGCAAATCCCAGAACCTCTCTCGCGGAACCATACATGGGTGAACAGTCCACCATTCCCCCGCCTTCATCGAAGAAAGCCTTCAGTACCTCCGTCCGGTCCAATCGCAGTTGTCGATCATTTCCGACATTGAAAGTTCGCCAGGTGCCGATACCGATCACCGGAATTTTTTCATCGGCCCCGGGAATCGGTTTGAGAAGGGACCGGTTGTTTTGTCCCAGAACGGTGAGCGGGGAGAGGGAGAGCGAGGCAACGCTGACTCCCATCAGTTTCAGGGCTTGCCGACGGGTAATAGGATCGATGGTTTTCATGATTCAACTTCCTTTGAGGGTTTGCGTTGGGTTGAAGAGCCTTTCCCTGGTGAGACCAAGCGCCCTCCGGCGACCAAAGCCGTCGCTAGAACCAGGATAAAGGAAAGTAGGACAAATACCTTGTTAATAAACCAGTTCGTGCGCCAGATGCTCCACTCCGGATCGGAGAGGAACCAGACAAAAAGGCTCACAATGATGATGATTTCGACGACCGACATGAGGATCGCCAGCGGACGCGTGTACCATGGCTTCCGCAGTAGCGCCCAGCCGAGCCAAACATGGGCGACGGGCCACAAATCCCAATACACATATTCCGTCAGGGCAACCCCTTCGGCCAGCGCGTAGGCGATAGGGAACAGGTACTTTATCACCACCGTCCAAGCGGCGAGAATAAAGAGAAAATGGGCCAAAAAAGCGACCCAGCCCGTGACCGGGGGCTCGTCGGGGCCCACTCTGTATTCGGCAATGCTGGCTGGTTTTGGCTCAGGGTCCACGGATTCACCCTAACAGTGATTTGCGCTAAATTCAAAAAAAGTCCGCGATTCTTTCATCGAAGCTCTGCCAGAGATCTGCCCTTCAGCGTTATGCCTCTTGATGATGGAGGCCCTGGTCTCAAGACTCTTGATTCCAGTGAAGTAAAGGTGACACCAATGGAATTTTGTTAAGGTAGAAGGCGCACGCATTTGGTAAGTCCCAGAGGGACGGTAAGAGGATAGCCGTGGATGAAAATCCACGGAATAGGCATCACACCCCCAATAGAATGCCTCGCAGAGCGAGAGCAGGAGGGGTGGCACTCGGTGTTGGGCTAGTGGAAAAACCCCAAGCCCAACCCTCTCAGGTCTCGCTCTGCGAGACATTTAGATTTTTGCGTGGAGATTACGTGGATTGCCATCCACGCCTACCATCGGCCCGTCCCTCCGGGACGTGGGTTTGTTTTGACCTCTCATTCGATGACTTGTCGGCATTCTCTCGCGAAAATGGCTTCATTTACCGTTTCACACGCTCAATCTGAGGAGAGTTCTATCGTCTTGCGCTTAAGTCTTTATTCAAAAACAACTTGAAATTTTCGATGTGGGGTTTCCGGGAAATGTGGGTCAGGAGGCCCTGGTCTTGCCAGCCCTTCCAGGGATGGATCATTGCGATTACCTCAAGGCCCCAAAGAAGCTGATCCTTAAAACGCCCCGTGTTTGATGAAATTCCAGTTACTCTTTTGAGAAAATTTCCACCGACACGGTTTTGCGGGTTTGCGACAGCAAATCCTCAAAGGCTCGTTGCTGCTGCGCTTGATACCATTCGATCCTGAGAAGGTCGGCAACTTCGGTAACCGGACGGATGGTCGCCGGTCTTTGATTGGTCAATAGCAGGAGCCAGGCCGCGTCATTTGCCATGACAACAGGTGACAGGTCACCGATGTCAGATAATTCAAAGGCCGCTGCGATCACCTCCGGGGGAAGCAGGAAATGGGTCTGGTCACGTTGAATCCAACCGCATAATCCCCCGTTAAAACGGGTATCCGGTTCATCGGAATAGCGTGCTGCCTCCGGACCGAAGCCGGTTTGGGCAAGCTCAGGTTCGCGCTCTGCGAATCGCTTTCGGGCCTCTTCCAGCGCCGCGACAGCGGAAGCGCCTTCCACTTCCTCAAATTGACGCCGCAACACTGCAATGGCTTTTCGTTCCGGTTCGGTGAATCTTTCGATTTGTTGTGCGTGGAGAGTTTCCAATTGCGCATCGGTAGGCGATGAAAGGGCATCCATCGAAGCATCACGTATCCGGCCAGCCAGCATTTGACGCCAGGTTGCGCGAAACTCGGGAGTTTGGTTAAGACCAGCCTCCATGGCAGCATGAGCCAGCAGCAGTTCATCAATAATCTGTTGCCGCGCGGTATCCGCATCACGGGCTCGCCCGGTTTGCAAGACCAAGTCAACATCCGCAGTCGTGATCCAAACCTCACCGACGCGGGCAATCGCATCGTCGGGAACCACCTCCGCTTCGATCTCCTCTTTTTGACCACAAGCTGGGATTAAGGCAAAGCAAAGCAAGACACCGCCCAGTTTTAGGAGTGGGTAAACTGATGAAATCTGAGGAAATCTCATTGGGACAAGAAACGATGTTTTCTCCGCCAGCCAACAAAAATGGCCATCCCCAATCCTAACCCGACGGCGAAAAACCGGGGCTCAGGAATAGCCGTGAGGGAAAATAGGTATGGGGTATCGGTTTGAGGAATCCAACCGTCTCCGGCGGTGCCAGCGGAGGCAATTGAGGTACCGATATTCCAGCCTCCCACCGAAGTCACTGCGGGCGTGTTCAAAATATAAGACCAATGATAGATTCCGGTTTCAAATGTCTCGGGATCCGGTGCGGTGGCCCCGGCGACGATCCAGTAGTTGGTCTCGGGCAACAATTCAGCATTTTGATATGCCCCTTTCGGGAAAAGCATGAACACCGGATCGATCCCTTCGTTGAGCGGGGTGATATCGAAATCGACGATCAAATCCGCCAGATTGGGGCGAAAGTTTTCTTCCCCCACGATCATCACTTTGAAATTGCTATTCGGCACCGTCATGGTCATCGCCAGGCGGAGGGACTGAACGAACACAGGTTCGGCCTCATCCGTGGAAAAGAACGATTGTCCCTCCCATTGGGTGTACCCTATCGGGACACTATCATCGGCGGCGACGTCGGCATCGCCTAGCACAATGATCGCCGCTGAGGCATAAACCGGCAACATTGCCACCAGTAGAAACATCCAAATGCGAAAGGAAATTATCATACGTTCATGTATATTCGATCAGCGGCGGACGGCGATGCGAAAAAAGCGGGAGGGCAAACCATTTTCCGGCTGGAGAGAGAGTTCCACATGTTCCTGACCCGCCGCGTCGAAACGGTAATTGGATTCCTCAAAGACCGATTCCGGAACCGCTGTCCAGTTTTGCAAATCCGAAGACCATTCGAGGATATATTCAATCTCCGGAGCGGAGGGCCAACGCGGGTATTCCAGCCGCAGAGGCCCCCCTGCGGATCCCGGTATTATCCGCAGAAAATCCGACCGCATTCCGGCCTCCGGTGTTTGATTAAAGGCAAACAGCGTCAAACCAGTGATCCGGGGAGCAAACTCATGACGCAGAAAATCTTCCCGCCCCATGTCGATTTGGTTTTGCGATATCCAAGTATGAATAGCGGTGGGCCCGTTCACAATCACCGTACGGGCTTGAGCATTCATCCCGATCTCATAGCTGGGATCGGGGACAATCTTGAGGATCACGTCCAAAGGCCCCTCTTCCAGGTAAGCACTGGAGAGGGGTTCCACCAGCACCACCCGCGACTGCTCGGCCGCATTGAAAGTAACCGAGGATGGAAGACGCCGGTAATCCAGTGCAGGGATCGCCGTCCCGGTGGCCGATAATTTGACTGTTAGCGGGGCGCTTAGCGGGCCCTGCCTCCGTACCACTATCTCGGCGGGTGATAGACTGTTCAAGTACGCAACCGACTCCGGCACCTCCAACCAGACCCGACTGGGCAGGTCTTTGAGAATAAAGGTCAGGGTCGTGCTATCCGGATCAATGACGTAATTTTCGCTGGCATGGACATCCAGGATGATGGTTTCGTCCGGCTCCAACAAGTCATCCGCCAGGGGCTGGATGGTGAGCGTCAGTTGCTTTTGTCCGGCGGCAAAAGTGATCGAATTCGGAAGATTGACATAATCGACTCCCATCGTGGCGGTCCCGCTCCAGGTCAAACCAACGGTCAACGGCTCGCTGACATCACCACGACGGCTGAAATGCACATAGGCGGGCTTCAGGTCCTCCTCCTCGGGCTGCCCCTCGCCGATCACAAACAAAGTAGTCACCGCAATGACCGGATCCGTTCGGAGTGCCCCCATGTCCCAAAGATCGTCAATATCCCACGGGCCTCCCACCATCGGAATATCGATCAGGAAGTCGTTGAAACCAACGCCCGTTCCCTGCGTACTGACCCCCAGCGTGTGACCGTTAAGCTTGAGATAGTGACTGAGGTTGCGCCCTTCGACCGGTTCCAGAATGGCACTCAAATCCAACTGATCGCCCGCCATGGGATCAAACCCGAGAACTTCAAGACTGCCCCCGTCACCCGTTACGATAATCGTATCCGCAGTCGGGCCAGTGCGGGCGGTATGGCCGTTGCCCACGACCAGAATATCGCCATAAGCGGAGGCGAGCAGGGTGTCGTTGGTTACCCCGGCGATCATCAACCGGGGAAGATCGAGGGGAGTGTTTTCCGGAAATGTCCCTTCCATGGAATCCGCACTGCTGGGACTACGCAAAACCGTAATGCCGGCCAGGCGGGTGGCATCCTGTACGGCAGGAAAAGGTTCCGGCAGCGTGGCGAGGGGCAAACCGTGCCCCTCCCAAATGGCGTCCGGGGAGGCGGAGGAGAGATGGATTTGGGTGGTTGCGGTGGCATGTTCCGGATTTTCATCGCGGAGGGTCAGGGTGAACTCCAGTTGGTCAGGGTGTGCGCCATCACTGGCAATCACAATACGTCCCGCTTCGACATCGGCCTGATTAAACCCCAATAGTGGAAGATCATTTTCCGCCCGATGCAGGGTAATCCCCTCGGGCAAGGTGCCTACCGTATAAGCCAACTGTTCCGGAGTCGAATCCTGATCGATGGGCTTGAGCATCAGAATCGCTTGGCCACCAAGCGGCAGACTCACCAACACGCTGCCGGGCAGTTGTGGTTCGACCACGGGTTGAAGAGGATTGGTTCCGGCCAGATAGTGCTCGAGGTTGGTGATTCCGTCGCCATTGAGATCCGCATCGGCATTGGCAACGTCAAAACCGGTTCCATATTTCATTTCCCACCAATCCGGAATTCCGTCACCATCACTATCGGGCAGATCGCCTTCCACGATCAGGTCGAGCCGACGGTGCAATCCACGAAATTCGGGATTCAACAAAAAGGTTTGTCCGGCCGGATCGGCAATACGAACCGGCATTCCATCAACCTCAATGGTCGCGTTAGAAAACGGCGTCTGATCCGTTGTGTTTTGACTCAACAAACCGGGCAAAACCCCCGGCAGGGTATGGGGAACCACCCGGGTGCTGGGGACGCGGATCAGGTAGGAAAGCGTTCCATCACGCAGTGGTTGCAGTTCAGCAGTCGCGGTGTAGGGCTCCTGAGGATTCCCCTCACCCGGCGTGATGGTCCAGACCAACTCGCCTTCGGTAAGCAAATACTCCTCGCCACCGCCAAGGTGGACGACCCTCCCGTAAAATACGACATCGGGCTCGGGCAGGCCAGCCTGCATGAGCAAGGGTTGACCAATCCCGCAAAGAGCGGTGATCAGAATGGCGAAGGAGCGATAGAGAGAATTTTTCATGGTAGGTATCCTTCCGGTTAATTGCCACTGATGCTGTAGGCTTCAATCAGGAGTTCGATATCGTGAACCCCCATCAGGTCTCGGTTTTCCGTCCCGGCGGAAACCTGGGTGTATCCACTGAGCGGCGCACCGTAGATGAAAGTTTCGATGCCCGATTGAGGGTTTCCACTGTCGGAACGAAGACTGACCGAGGGGATGATCAGCACCCATTGCGTATTCCAGACACTGCGTCCGATATGGCGACCGGTCACCAGCATCTGATCGGTTGTCCAACCCCCGGAGTCATGATAGGCTCGGAAACTCGAAAACTTGCGGATCTCATCAAAAAAACCGTTGGTGGAACCGGTGAACGGTTGCCAATCCGGATCCGCCAATTGACTGTTGGTGATCGCCAGCGGTGCCGGTATCCGTTGATCCACTACATTCCAGGACCGATAAGCGAGGGTAGGACTATTCGGATAATACATACGGTCCATGCCGACCGGAACCAAATAGGCTTGGGGCGTGTGGCTGAGTACCGTATTGTTGTAGCCTCGGAAACGCACTCCAACCGAACGGACTTTCGTGCTGAAATAAGTCGAATTGAACGTACTGTCCCCTCCTTCCAGCGAATGCCCAAACCAGTTTTTACCGGCTTCTATGGTAGTAGTGAAGGGAATGACCAGTGCCGCCTGCGAACCGGCGGATTCAGCCGCAAAGGGACGACAGAAACGGCGGAACACATAGCCATAGTTCACCCCATTGTGCTCGAACTGGTAATTCCACAAATCCGGAACGCGGTAGTTCTCCAAATTGGTGCGCCAAGCGGCGTTAACCCGGTTGCCCTGTCCGGTTCGGTTCAATTCAGAACGCAGGGAAAATTGATAAATCTCACTATTGGAATCCAATAATCCCATTTGCGATTTGAGCGTATCGAAGTTGGTTTTCAGCGTGGCAAGGATGCCGCTGAGCCCCGGACCTGGCGTATGGGTTTCGGTGGCCGACAAGATACCCAGCGTCCGCTCACGATGAATCTGAGAGAGCAGGGGAGTTGGATTGGCCGGATGGTTGTCGGGCAAATTCAATTCATAGGCATAAGCCTTCGCCGCCAAGTAGGTGTAGCGTTGGGCCAGATTGAAAGCGGACTCGTATTTACGCAGTGCCTCGTTGTGGAAGACGCGGAAGGTATAGTCTTGGTAGCGCTGTAAAGTAGTGGTCGAAGCGACCCGGGTATTGAAGGCAATACGTTCCTCGGTAAGGGCCATCCCCCGTCCGAGAACCATACGCACCCGGTCACTGGCGGCGCGCATCGACTCCACCGCATCAATCACCGCCGCCCGCGCATCGACCTCGGAATTCACAAAACTGTAGATTTCACTGAGAATATCGACCAGCTCGGATTTCCGCTCGAGGGTCAGTAGGCCAATCGCCAAATCCAATTGCGCTAAGTCCGCTTGTTTCTCCGCTCTATATTGAGTGATTTGCAACGGAGAGATCACAGAGCGTAAGGCAGCGTCAGCACCCGCTGTAACTCCTAGCAAGAGTCCCTTGGCTTTAGCTCCAGCGGAAACGCTCGTCCCGACAATTTCGGGAATACCCTCGCTTAAAGCATTGACGAAGGCATTGGTTGATTCGCGCAGATGATCCAAGACATTGCTGGTGAGGTAGGCTCCAAAGGCAACATCGGTCCAGTATTTGTAGCTACTCAGGGAGTCATCCCCAATGACCAAACTCTCACTGGCAATGCCGCTTTTCAGTTCAAACTTTTTGAGCAAGTTCTGAAATTCGTCGGCCTGTCCTTCGTAAACATGGAGGGCAAAGCGGACCCGCCACTGTGCCTGCACCAGTTCCTGAATAGCCGCCTGAAATTCACCGGGGTGTTGGCGCATACCCCATTCCGGCGGTGCCACCATGGCGTATCCGGAAGCGCGGATGGGGAGGTTCAGGTTGATTTCCCCGGCGGGTTCCGTGGGCAGGGTCAAATCCGCTGGGAAAAATGTTGAAACGGTTTCACGCAGTTTTTTGTGGACGGAGGTTGCTTCATCATTGAAGGGATTGGAGTCATTGGCCAGATTACGCAATCCCGGCACAATGGTGAATTCCATCGTGGTGTCCGCTAATTCGGAAAGCACGTCGCCTCCCACCGCAACTTGATCAACGTAACTGAACAAATACAAATCGGGTCCGTTATAGCCGGCGGGATAGGCCTTGCCGGGACCAATCATGCCGGAATAGGGCGTCCCAAAGATCTGAATAAGTTCATTGCGCAGAGCACGATCCTGATCCTCCGCTTTTTGTCGCAGATGCTCACTGGTCGCCTCGGTCATCCGCAGTTGAGTACGAATTTCGTTGGCGTGCGCCCAGGCCGCAGCCGCATTGTTGATACTGGCCACCGCGCGGGCGTGGATCTGCTCAAAATGGGTGCCCCCGGAGTTGGTCACCAGGGAGGGATCGATGTCGAAGGGAATCGTGTTCGGATCGAGTCCACTGGGATTCAAACCGCGATCCGCCTTGTCCAAAGTCACTTGAATTTTCGTCGCCGACGCCGCAATGGCGGCCAATTCCGGCACGGTGGTACGATCCACCCGGCGGATACCGGTTTTGGCGGGATCGGTTTCCTCGGCGGGCAAGAGGGAGTTGACGAAGAGCCAGTCACAGAGGGCGGCCATGCCAGCCCGTTGGGCCGTTTCAAAGACTCCCCAGGCGCGGTCGGCATCGACATCGCGATACCCTTGCCATTGGCCCAGGGGATTTTCAGTGTAAGCCCGGCGGTAGGTCAAATCGAGCCAATAAGCCCCGACGTTGGCCCGCAGTGTCGCCGTTTTGGCAAAGGTCCGTTCGTCCAGATAGTCAACATCCAGAACCACTCCATCAATGGCGTATTTTTCCGAGCGGGGACTCCAGAAAAAGTTTTCCAACCGGGCCAGGTGATAGTAGCCCCGCAGCGCCATCGTATAGTGGCCCCAGGCATCGCCGTGACCCATCGGATAGAGACGGCGGGCATCGGCATCGGTAATGAAGCCATCGTTGTCCAGATCTTTAATGCCGTAGTTGAGCACATAGGCGGCCTCTCCCGGCCCGTTGGTAAAGTTCCACATCAGGCGGTTGTAGGCCGGACGTGCTCCAACTTCCGCGCGTCCACGCAAGAGGGCCAATTCCTCCTCCAGCAAATTCGGCACCATGTTCTGGAAGGCGTGGATGGTCGGGTTGAGCGCACCGTAGCTGCCTCCGTCGGTGGAGAAACCACTGGAGGAATAATCGCTCCCCACGGTGGCGTATCCAATCGTTGGATCGAGGGCGTCGGCATAGGCTTCGTCGCCAAAAAGCGTATATAAGCTGGCGATGCGATTGGCCGCGTTGAGCAATGCCGTATTGACGCCATCACTCCCCGCTGCCTCGGCAATGGTCATGTCCTTGGCCCGGTTGAGAACGGTCTGGTACAGCTCGATCAACCCCACGTTTTCAATCGCATCCTTGTCCGGATTAAAAGCCACCGGCCCCTCATACCGCTGACCCGCCATTTGCATCACGCTGGTATAGGTGGCGGGCACGGAGTTGTTGCGAAAATCCTTGATCCGGGCATCAAACAGATTGATCGCGTTGGTCACCCGCTTAATCCAACCCATCGCGAGTTGCGGCACGTAGGCGACATCGGTCTCGGCGGAAGGTGAATCGGGATTCGGCTCGCGACTGTTGGCTGCGCCCGCCCAGGCACTCCATTGCGGATTTTCGGTATCGTCTTTATGGCGGTAGCGGGCAAAAAAGAGATTATCCCGAATCAAAATCGGACCGGAACCCGCCATCTGAATGGAATTCAGTCCCTCCCCTTCGGCGAAGGCCGCCCACTCCCCGGGCAAGGGCGTGCCTGCGGTGGGTAAAGCGACTTCGGGAGGATTCAGATCCCGTCCGTCTTCCTCGCGGAAGATCCATTCAAAGTAAAGGTCACCCACATTCCCGCCAAAATCCGCCGTGTGTTGCAGGGAGAGTTTTTCATCAAAGACATTCTCCGGTTCGAGAACGGCCAACGATCCACGGTATTTTTCCCGGTCCACCCGAATGACGTGCATGGCGACCGGAGTGGCAAAAGCGGGATCATCGTTTTCCGCGATGGTGATGTAGCCGGAAGGAAGGTCGGCCGCCGTAGTCGGGTTTTGCAAGGCCGGATTGGTAATTACCACAATCCCCGGTCCCAGCGCGTCCCCGGGTCGCCTGCCACCGAAGGCATCTGAATCGCTTTGCAGACCAATCCCAATGCTGCCCGAGAGCGACAGCTCATTCGGGTTGCGGGAGAGAGTGGCAAGATCCTCGACCGCCGTGGCCCAGGTTCCACCGGGACTGAGCGCCTTAATTAATGCTTCGTCGGCAGTGGTAAGCACGTTGGGCTGCAAGACAATTTGCGCCCCCGGTGCGACCAACAGATCGGAGTCACCCAGAATCCGCCCGTTGAGCAATCCGCGCACGCCCAACTTGTTCGTCGAGGTGTTATAATAAATGCGTTCCTGTAAACTGGCCGGCAGATCCTTGAATCGCCACAACAGACCCTCGACAATCACATTACCCGAGGCCGGGCGCAGAATCTGGGGAATCGATTCAAAGGGTAAATCCACCTCTCTCGGTTCCAATGCGGGCACCACCCGGGCCAAATATTCAGATTCCAAAGTGGCCCCATTCATCGAAGGATTGGCACTGTCAAAAACGAGTCGGGCCGCTTGCCAGGACACCGCCTGGGGCAGTCCCGGCGGTGGCACCGGATCGCCCGCCCGGTCCATCGCGTATTCACCCCCGGCAAAAGTCATCGTCTCCCCGGCTTTGAGGGTAGCGACCGGATCCGGCCAGACCGAGTCGTATTTCACATTCAACGGACGGGCCAACGTCAGTTCCGCATAGGGCACCGGATCGCCGGCACTCTTAGTGGGATCCCAGAAGTCCGCAGGCAGATAGTAGTGCCACGCCACCTTCAGGTCAGGGTCGTCATCCTCGTCACCGGAAACCAACCAGGGCATATTGTTTTTGTCCACATGGTGAACAATGCGCTCGGTTCTATCCTCGTATTTGGTCTCCGCCGGAACCCCCTGTCCACCCATGACGAGATCGAGCGGATACGGGGGCACCAAACGCCGTCCGGCGGTGCCTTGATAAAGAAAGGTATAGGCCTGATTGAAGGCCGGTAAACGGGTATCCACCATTTCCTCATCCTCTTCCTCCACCCGGTAAACCCGCATTCTTGTCTGCGGGTCGGCAGGATCCCGGTTGTCGGTGTATTGCACCAGGACATAGGGCTCGCTGGTGAAATGGTCGTCCCGAACCGTCCGGTTCGCATGACGCCTTAACGCATAGACTGCCGGTCGGGAGCCATCGAGAAAAGAGGGAAAAACGCGGGCATGCTCCTCGTTGGGATTAAATCCCGGTAATTCCGGATTCGATTGATGATAGACAAAGGGGCTCGCGAAATTGGATACATCAAAGGTGGGCTGGAGGCGCGAGACCTTGCCACCATTGTCGGGAGAAACAAAATAATTGATGAAGGGACTGTTATTGTCCTGGGTGGTCACCACCGCAACGTAGGTGTTCCCTTCGGTCATGGTATAAATAAATCGCCAATTGCCCGTTCCCGATACCGCCGCCACCAAATTATCCAGCGGTCTGGAGGGATTAAAGCCGTTTTCGTACAGGAAACAAAAGTTTTGCGAACTATGCGAGTGGAAGTATAAGGGGTTGCTCGGTTCATCGGAGGCAACGAGATAGGCCTGATAGTACACCTGCTCGTTGGACACCGTTTCTTGATCCAAATTCGGACGAGTCCAGAGAGGCAGAGTATTCGTGAGTGTGCCTCCTACGTATCCGAGCGGAGCAAGCTCAGCGGAAGGTCTCGCCGACTCACTGCCTAGCCGACTGGCAACCACGATCCGGTCGGGGTCAACGGGCCACTCAGGTTCATAATTGACCGCCTTGAACGGCCAGCGAATGTTATCCTGCACGCGATACCAGGCCACCGACATGTCGCCGGGTGATGGATACAAATTAGAGACTTTGCTCAGCTCAGTGATTTCGGTTTGGTTAAGGGGGCGATTGTAAACCCGGGCATCCCGGATCTGCCCATTCCAGAAATCATTATATGTAGTCATCCCCACGCCGATGCAGAGGGATTCGTTCGATTGGGCGAAATAGATTTGAACCTCCTGTGGTGAGCCGCTGAGTTTGCCATTGATATAGAATCGCAGGTGGCTGCCATCGTAACTGAGCGCAACGTGGGTCCAGGTTTGAGCGGGTAGGGAGTCGGCGGAATAGTAATTGCCTGCACCCTGACTGTTGTCATCGCTAATGTTAAAGTTGGAAACGAAAATCAGTCGTCCATCCTCATGGATGGACAAGGCGTAGGCCTGATGGTTAAGACCCTTGTTGATGATGCCATTCCAAGTGGCAAACTGGTTCACATTGACCCATGCCGCAAGCGTTAGTTGGTCAGTGATTCCGCTACCGGTGGTTTCCGGAGCCACAAAGCGCTCTTGTTTGCTGGGATCCAGCATAACCCCTGGCCTTTGCCATATAGGTGCATTGGCAGGATTGTCGGAAACATAATTGGCAACCGAGTCATTGGCACGATCTGTGGCCGTGGTGCCATTCTGCTCGTCGAGCGGAAAATGGGCAATCAATCCGTCGGTGGCACCCGGCAACTCAACGGCCCAGCGACCGGCTTCCGGATAGCGCTCATTCACGGCGAATATGGGTCCGCTGAGATTGTCGCGGTCGTAGGCCGCCACGTTGACCGGAGCCAGTGGAGAAATAACGTAGCCACTGTGCCCTACAACCGAGGCATTGTGTTCGGGGTCGGTTATTTCGGTTCCAATAGTCACCGGGTGACGGGTGCCACCTGCGGAGTCTAGCCAGTTCATGGAACGCACCACTTTGACTTCCATCGGTTCAACGGTCAGATTGCCCGTGGCGATTCCACCTGCCCGACGGGAAAACAGCAACACGCTATAACCGGGCTCGGCGGTGGAGAAAAAGTTATTTTCCACATTGGCACTGCTTTCGGTATAGGTTAATTCCAGAAATCGGAAGTCATCGGTGGAGGAAGGATCAAGATGGACCGGTGGGGTCTCCAGAATATGGGTGTAGTCCGGTTCGTCAGGCCAGCTTGACGTCACTTCGATCACCACATGGAACCCCGGATCCTCCGGTTCATCGAGATTTTCAAAATTCAGGGTGAATTTACCCGGACGCACGATCCGCACTTCCCCGGCAACCGCATCCCATACATACATATCGGTTATGTTGCTGCCGGAGGGTCCACTGATCACCGATCCCCCGATCGGCGCCTTGTTTCGATTGATGTTGTCGGCATCCACCCCGGTGACTGTTGAAAAGGTAACCGACGCCCCCACTTCGACCTCTTCCGGATGTTTTTTACGTTCATAATCCCAGGTCAACCGTGAGGGGCGATCAATGGTAAACACCTTGGAGAGTAAATTGTTTTGCTGGTTTGGCTGAACCGATCCTTGCCCACCGCTGTATCCCTTTAAACTCATCAATAGTGATCCCGAAGAAACCTGCGGATTGGAGCCACTGGTTACGATGCTTCCCGGTTCAAACCAGAATTCACCCTCACCCTTGCGGACGTGGGAAGTCGGAAAAATGAACGCAAACGGAGGGAGCGTTACATTAAGAATCTCGATCTCCAGGTTCACGGATTCAACCGGCAATCGAAAACCAAACGCAACCCGTTCAACGTGCACCGTCCAGAAGGGATTCAGCACAGGGGCGTTCGTGGGTTCCCAGATGTAACTCTCGCCAACCGCAATACCCGGCCAGGGAATTTCCTCATGTTTTACCCATCCACCCTCACCATCGGCACGACTAATAATCAGAAAGCTTGGGGTCACCGGCAACTCGTCCCGCACCGTGATACGAACCCGGCGGGGAGCCACCGGAAACTCCATGTAGTCGAAGTGAAAACGCTGAATATCCTGCGCATTCAGGGGCCGGAAGGTCGTCGTTGGAACAACAAAGTCATTATAAGCCCACGGCGCATCGGAGGCACTTTCGTCATTCACCCCGACATTAAAACTGTGCTGTTTGCGCCATTGCCAGACAATGCGACCCGGCGAACCCACGGTGATCTGCGGTGTTTGCTGTCGATTCTGCCTGGCAGGCCAGCGGACAAACTCGCCATGTGACACTCCAGCGGCCGCCGCCACCGAACCATAGGCCGTGTAGCCGGTCGAAAGCCAGCGTGTTCCGGGAACCGTCAGATCGGAGTCGGAACCATCGATGAAAGCCGTAAAAGGCTCATTTTCCCGGATCCAGTGCTTCCGCACCTCCGGTTGAGGATTGCCCGCCGCCGTGGAGGTCAGCCCCTCCGTTCCATCAATATTACTCTGGATCTCAATCGCATACTCCGTCCGCCAAAGGAAGGTGAGTACCACATTACTCTGGGGTAAAAAGGTAACGCTGTTCACCGTCCCATTGACCTCGGAATTCTCAAATTGATACCCGATGCAAACCCGACGGGTAACCGCTCGATCCCGGATCGCATCGGCGTCGCTGCTATCGATAATATTGCCTTGGGAATCCTCATAGATTTCCTGCGGGACACTGGCCGTGACATTGACCCCGGAAGCAATCGTGTCCGTGCCCAGATGGGGGCTGGGTTGACCGTAGGCCGAGTTGATGGTGATGGAGATTTCCTCCAACCAACTGCCATCCCGACGCAACAACCCGACAAACCCGTGATGGGCATTCGCCGGGGGAGTCGGCAGGGTCTTGAGGTTGTTCGGCGACGTCGAACCCATCGTCAAAGGGCCTCCCGACCACGAACCGAAAATGGCCAGTCGGTCGTCAATCACACTCAGGCCGGAAATACGCTGCACGGGAGGAATGCTGCTCCCGGATCCATCTTCATCAGGTTGCAAACGCCACCCCGGAGCCAGGTCGGAGACGGCGAGATCCATCCAGAATAAATGCGGGGTGGACGATCCTCCTATATTCATTGCGGAATTCCCTAAAGGAGTTGAGCCAGGATGCGACATACCCCCACGGTGCGACATACCGGCTCCCGACGAACCGGCGATAAAAATACGGTCCCCCGAGGGCACCAACTGGTTGAGGTAGCTATCCGCCGGGGTGTGCAGCAAACGCCAATTCTCCACGGCCAAGGTGGTCGGATTCAGACGGGCCAACCAAATGTCATTGGTGAAATTATTGTTCGCGTCACGAAAACTCTCCACCCAAGTTTGGGGATTCCCATTTGTCCAGCGGGGGGCCAAATGTTTTTTAAAGTTTCCCCCGGCATAAAGCGACCCCTGATGATAATGCATATCCACGACCCGATTGGCAGCGTTTTCAAAACTTTGGGGATGCCAGTTGGGGGTGAAAAACCGGCGAATGGGTACCGACTCATGTTCGGTCTGGGTACTCAATTGGAAAACCGTTGACCAGGAACCCGGGTGAAAATCGTCAGCATGTAGATTGGTGTTTCCCTGGCTGATTGGCGTACCGGAGGGATTCGCCGAGGTGACGACATTGCGTCCAACCTCCACGACATGGTGCATCCGGGCATGGAAGAACCGGTCAGGGTTTTCGTGCTTGACCGCGACGAATATATTGCCCGTGCCATCCGCCGCAATCGCCGTACCGAAGTCATAAGACCATTGATAGCCCAGTGACATTCCCCAATTGGGGGCGAGGTTCGTTCCCAGACGAAGAACAACAGCAGATCCCCTGGCGGTAAAAACATTATCAACAAGGTGAGTATGTCGCATTTGAAGGGCGGTGAAGGTCGTGGCCGGCGCCGTGCGCTGCCGTTCCCGTACCTGCAATAGTGTGCTATATCCATTTACATCACCCGTCACAAAAATCTGCGTTTGTCCGGCTATTGTGGCGACATTGATGGCGTTGAGCCGTGAAATCGTATCCGAAGAGTCACCCTCCACCAAGGTGAAATCAACGATTGACCCGTTTTCGGTGATACTGGCCACAAAGCCGCGATTGTCGGTGCGGGAGCCAACCACATAGAGAACGTTGTTGGCGATAACGATGTCATTGATTCGCCAACCGAGGTCCGGCGTGTTCATGATCTGACGCATGTGTCGGGTCCACAAAGTGCCCCCCGAGGGATCTACCTTGCTGATGAAACCGTCTTGCTCGTCAGCACTGTTCTCGGCCCAACCAACGACAAAGGAATGGGTTGTCGATGATGCGGTTCGAAAACCCGGATTCCAGTGGGCAGGATCGTTGCCGTACGACGTATTCGAAAGCAGGCCTATCGGAGATGTAAATTCGGGTATAGACGCTCCGGAAATATAGCTATAGCCGGAGTGCTCGTGGTCAGTCGCTTGGGGCAGTTCCTTGAAAAGGGCGGATTGCGCGTGAACCTGGACCGAACAAAGTCCGAGCCAGGCGAAAAGGAGAAGAGCTGTCAGACGCATGGGAGAGGAGTTCAAGGGTTGAGCAGGCCGGAGGTGGAGACCCGGGTAAAGGTGATGGAACCGCGGGCCCGCAGGATGTCCTTATGGAGGCCGGTAAATTCCTCCTGATAAGCACCGGTGAAGCTGTGCTCCTGGGCCAGAAATTCCGAGGGAACGGTAAATCGGATGTTGCGGACCAGGTCATACCCGTTCTGCAAGTCGGGGTGATACTTGTGGCGAAACGGATTGAGCGGATGAGCCGCCGGCAACGTGAGCGTCGCCCCGAAGGTCGGCTGATCGAGAGCCTGTGGAAGATCAATCGTACCTCCTGCCCCCAATTCAAGTCCGGCAACGCCTGCGGGGAGATGGGCCGTACTGAAACGCTGACCGATCAGGTGCCCGCCACGTCGCACCACCCCATCGTGCTCCGCCAGCTTGGCGGGCACGGTGATGATCACGTTTTGGGGCTCCGCCGGGCTCTCCACCCGGGTTTGCATAAGGGTAGCCTCGGGGAGCAGACGGCCTACGCCAGCCTCATCGACATGCAGGATCACCCGCTGCAGGAAAGGTGCCGGGGCGGGTGTCCATTCGCCGTTCGCCACCTCCTGGACTTCGGACAACTCCGCGTTGCCCACCCAGAGCCCGGTGAAGGCAGTCGGCAGGAGGACAAATTCATGGTTCATCAGGTCAGCGATTTCAGCACCGGAAAGCGCCCGGTCATAAACGGCTACATCTCCCAATATTCCGGCCAAGTACTCCGTCTCACCGGCGAAATTCGCTCCGAGGTGCAGGGGATGAGTCGTATCGCCAAAGACAATCCCCGGACTGGCAAATTCGGAATCCAGATTTCCGTTAAGATAAAACCGCACAAAATGCCCGTCGTAGGTGACGGCGACATGAAAAGTGTCCCCTCCGGTTTGACGAAAGTTCCCGGTACTGAAGAAGGTGCCCCCACCCGATCCCCCCGGCGGAGTGAATGAATTGGCAAAAAAAGCCAGGCGGTAGTCATCTTCTTCCTCTACGCTTTGCACATGCGAAAAAAGAAAGAGATAAGGAGCCGTCGAGCCGCCCTTACTTACCATTGTATTCCAGGTAAACTGGCCGGCCGGAGCGATTCTTGCCGCAATGGTCAACTCCGTGCTAACGGAGTTCCCCAGACTGGCGTCGGTAACCGCAAAATATTCCCGGTTGTCGTAATCAAAAAGCACCCCCAAGTCACTCCCATTCCAGTTCGGCGGTTGCCCGTCCAAGCTGCTGAAAACAGCCTCTTGCCCATGGATATCCGCAGCGATATTGCCACTCTCCTCATTAAGGGGAAAGTAAACGATCAAGCCATCATGCAAATTGGCTGAAGCGGTGGCGGAGAATACAAAAGAGAGCGCCAAAGCCCGGGAAAGAGTGGAGAAGGTTTTCATAGCGGTTACTCGAAAAGGTTGATAGAAAGAGGGTAAATGGGGCGCGATTGAATTTACGGTGAGGCATCCCCAATGGGTACCGACCGGAGGGAAATGTGATAGTCCACTCCTCCCCCGCGCAGGCCCAATAATGCGTAGTCGCCCGAACCATTGGCCGGGCGACTGAGGTTCATCCGCATCCGTTGCCCAGGTTCCAGGGAAAACTGATGGCTACTCTGGGGCGGGGAATCAGCGCCACCCAAAGTCAACAGGGTCGGCATTCCGCCCTCACTCGACAAGGCCAGGGAAATCGGCAGTTGACCGCGATTGTCAACCCTTCCACTTAGTGGTGGCACTCCACGCTCTAAGGACAGGTGGCCCAACCGACCTACCGGAAGACTCAAATGAACCGGACCCTGAAATCCGGTTCCCTCCCCACACCAAACCCAATAGGCCATTCCCCGGCGAATCGTTTCCTGGGGATGCACCGCCTGCCACTCCCCGTTCACCAGCTTGCGGATTTTAAGATCCTTATGCGCCCGCGATCCGGCGAACCAACGGGCAAAGGTCGGAGGTTGCTCCGCATCGACATCAAACCCAACCAAATTAAAAGCCGGGGCACTCCATTGCACCGGCCGGTAAACAGGTTCTCCCCGAACAACCAAGGTCGTTGGTTCCGAGGCTTTGATCAGCATGCCCCGACGCGCCTGCAAACGGAACAGAGTGTTCATAAAGGCCGTCGGATGGTCGGACGGATGCCAGACGTTCCATTCGGATACCTTGACCGGTTCAGCTTCCGGATCGGTCAGGGACTCCACTCGCGACCGCTCGGGAATCCACACCTGACACTCCTCAATCGGCAATCCGGCGAAAAGTACATTCGGATCAGGCTCTTCAGGTTCGACATAAAGATAGACCGCGTTCCACCCCGCCGTCAGCTCAATCACCTGATTCATTTTTGCGGTCGTTGCTTCCACCCCCTCCAACTTTGGTGCATTCCCAATAGCCAGCATTACCACTAAAACCAGGGGAAGCATTCGTTCACAATACATCAATGATTTGTTAAAGGGTATGATATCGTGCATCGCTTTTATGGTATGATTGTAAAACAGAGTATAACGGGGGCTTATTTTTAGTTGTAATTCTATTTTTACAAGAACAAAATCACGAAACGCTTTAATTTACAAAAACTTAACGATACTGATGCTTTAGTTCAGGAAAAAATGGCTAATGTGAGACCAGGGTGTTTCCGAGGCACCAGGAGTATTGCGCACAGGGGCACAAGGCCCCCGTTCGCTTTTTGCCCCAAGCGGGGACCTCGTGTCCCTGCGCGGAGTGCTTCCAGCCAAGGACATAAGACACGCTCCACCACACCGCGCGGGCCGCTTTCCCTGTCGCGCCGTAGCTTTAGCGAAGGCGGAAGCGGTTGCGCGGAACACTCCAACCCCGCGAGTCTCTTAATCGCATATTCCAGCTCCGCTGGTGGCGCCACTTGTGTGAGGCTCAGAACTCTTGATTCCAGTGAAGTAAAGGTGACACCAATGGAATTTTGTTAAGGTAGAAGGCGCACGCATTTGGTAAGTCCCAGAGGGACGGCAAGAGGATAGCCGTGGATGAAAATCCACGGAATAGGCATCACACCCCAATAGAATGCCTCGCAGAGCGAGAGCAGGAGGGGTGGCGCTCGGTGTTGGGCTAATGGGAATGGCACTCGGTTAAGGACGTAATCGACCGCCTTTTGCCTGAAGATATATGCGCCAACGAAAAAGGAGCCGCGTGCTTTAGCCGCGGAAAGCAAATCGCAGACGGCGGCTAAAGCACGCCGCTCCCCCCATTAACCCCGTAACCGAGTGTCATTCTGGGATATGGAAGAAACCCAAGCCCCACCCTCTCCGGT
>JAFIGF010000008.1 GCA_020831535.1 Opitutales bacterium
GGGGAGTCGGTGATGGCGGGAGAGCCGAAGACTGATCTGGGGTATATCGTGGATGCGATTGATAAGGATACTGGCAGCGATGTGTTGCGATTTTACCGGATGCTGGTGCTGGGGCAGGGGCGGATGCCCCGTGACAGGAAGGGGCACCTTGATGACCAGGAAGCGCAGGAGGAGATCACCCGATTGCTGAGCGAGCAAGCCGCAAGCGAAGGTGAACGTCGCGCCCGGGAAAAGATCTTTGCCTCGATTTCCAGAGCTCAGGTAGTTGGTTCAAAATCTTTTGTTGGGCGACTTTTGAAGGAAGCAAAAGGTTGCCTTTCGCGCAAAGTCCGCCGCCCGAGCCTGACTTTTGAGACGCCGCTCCCGGGATTGTTTTCACCGAATTTCTTCCGTTTCAACAAAACCGATTCACCCGAACGGGAATGAAGAAAAGTGCCATCTGGAGATTTAGGCAAAATAAGTTCTATGAACTTATGTATTGACAAAACTTTGTAGTAAACCAACTTCTCCGGAGTCAAGTATTCTTCGGAAAAGGAACGGAGTTTTGTCGGTTCCTTTTCAGAGCAGTACCAGAATCACTGCGATGAGGATGAGGATCCCCGATATGAATCTTCGGGTCATAGCCCGGGAACCTGCATTTCTCTCAGTATTGCCAAAGTAAGCCCCGATGGTAATGACGAGGAAAATGCTTAAAATGCCGCGCAGGCTGTAAACGACATTTACTGCGGTGGCGCTTCCATAGGTGCTGAGGGCGAAGGCCATGCTCATCGCCTGAAGAGCTAATAAGGCCGCTCCTGGGGCCAGCCAGGGCCACGCTTGTTTGGGGATAGCCCGCAGGGGCTCGTTGAAGAAGGGAACGAAGGCAAAGGATGCGAGGGCGACACTGCTGAAAAGCAGGGGGACAAAAAGGCTGAAACCCCATTCCTCGCCATGGCGTTGGACCAAAACATCGCAGACGGCAAAACTTAGAGCGCTGAGCAGGGCATAGAGAATGGAGACCATCAGTTTTTTTCGGTCGGCTGGTCGTCCAATGCGTAGTAACCAGACTGACCAAAAGGTCAGCAAGGCGGCTATCCACCAAGCTAGGGGCACCGGTTCCGGCAAAAGAAATACGGAAAACGTCGCGACAAAAATAACCTTACTCCCCATAAGTGGAGTGGCCACCGAGACATCTCCCTTGCGCAACGCTAGAAAAGTGAAGATCTGACCGGCAAAAAAGAAAATTGCAGCAAGGAAGGGAGTCATTGGAAGGTTCCCTTCTCCAAGAGGGCTGTGGTGTCCGGCGAGAAAGGGTAGGGATATCAGTCCCATCGTCAGATTGGCAACGAATCCCGTCCTCAAAACCCCGGCCCCTTCTTCCATTGCCTTCTTTAAAAAGAGGGCGCTAACCGCATAACCCAATGCTGAGAAAAGCGGGAAAAGAAGCATCCAGGGATTGTCCATAAGGAGGAAGGGTTCTGCGGAAATTTCGATAAGTCAAGCGATCCGGGCAGGAGCGAAACGCAAACAACCTCTCGTGGACGAGGCCGATTCGGCAAGCTCAGGCCAGGACGGAGATTGTCCCTCCAAAGAGGTTGGATTGAAGGTTGGTGGTTGTTGATCTTTGATGGGGAAACAGCCGGGGATGCGGAGAGGGCCTGGGGATTCGATATCATAAGGAGCAGGGACACGTGTCCCTGCCCAGTGGTGATTTCTGTCCTTGAGGAGCCGATCAGGGGAGCTGATAGGTGGGAGAGTTTTCCGGGATGCCCCATCTCCAAGGGCTGAAGGCCCGACGTATCGCTTTCTTCTATTGGTAGGGGATGGCTTTGAGGGTGTTGGCCATGGCGGCGGCTTGGCGCAGGATCTCGGCTTGGGGGCAGGAACCGTCGGGATTCGCTTTTTTCTTTTGGAAGGCGGTGGCGTAAGCGCGGAGAGTGGGGGAGAGTTTTGGCAGGTCGCGGTGGAGGGCCTGCACTTGCCGGGAAAAGTTGTCTGGTTCCAGGGTGATTCGCCGTCCCGTTTGAGCGAGTCGCACGGCGAATCGTTCCCCGGTATGAACGGGTCGTGGAGGGGATACCTGGCAATTTAACTGACGGATTCTTTCCAAACGGGTGAGCAAGCCTTTCAGGCCCTGGGAAAGTTTGGTTACTTGCTTTTTCGGTTCTTGAATAACAATTTCCTGGGGGCGGGTGAGGTCTTGCTCGCCGAGGTCGAGGGCAAGGGTGGCGGTATTGCCGTCGTAAGACCAGGCCGCACCCTGGACGTCAACCGGAGGCGCAAAGCCTTCCATAAGAATTCGGATACGGCGTTTTTTGCGAAAGCCTTTGAATTTCTTATCTTTTCGTCCGTGGGTCATTTCCAGTCGGAGGGTTCGTTGGTTTCCGGAACGTTGGTGGGAAAGGGTGAGGCCTACCCAATTTCCTTCCTGGTATCCGTTGGAAATCCCATCATCTTCATAGAGGGTACCGGCTCCGGTATCGCCTGGATAGATACGAAAAACCGGCTCGGGGTAGGAGCCTTCGCGCAAGCGGCGGGTCGCTTTTTGTTCGGGGATGACCGTTCCCGGGCGCACGAAAACGGGGACCTCGCTGAGGGTGTAGCGGGCGCGATGTTTTTTTCCGCCTTCCAGGAAAACGCCCCGGGCAGTGTCATACCAACTTCCCGGGGGCAACCAAAAGCCAACCTGAGTGGTTTCGGATTTGGGGTCGGCAGGGGAGATCACCGGAGCGACGATCATTTCGTCGCCGAAAAAGTATTGGTCGGGGCAGGAATACGCTGCTTTGTCCTCTGGATATTCGACATACATGGGCCGCAGCAGCGATAGGCCGGAGTCGGTGCCTTTGGCCATCTCGCGATACAGGTAGGGGATCAGCTCATACCGGCGTTGCAGATCCCTCATCATGATCCGGCGATACGGATCGGGGAAATAAAAAACCCGCCGGTCAGCGTTTATATTTTTGGAGGTGTGGGTTCGGAGGATAGGGGAGAAAACACCGAATTGCAGCCACCGGGTATAAAGTTCGGGGGTCAATTCCCCGCCCATATGTCCTCCAATATCGTGACTCCAGTAGCCGTACAGCACATTGTTGGCGGTCGCGGTGAAATAGGGCTGAAAAGCGAGCGATTCCCAGCAGACCAGGGTGTCTCCGGAAAATCCGACCGGCATCCGGCCTGCCCCGAGGCCCCCATAGCGGCTGAAATTGATGGGGCGGCGGTTGGGGGTCCTGCGCTTCTGGTCTTGCCAGTGCAGTTCGTTGATCCAGGGGAGGGGGTTCAAATTCGGCAATTGACTGCCGGTCCGCCCTTGTTGCCAGTCCATCCACCAAAAGTCCACTCCGGCCTCTTCCAGTGGGTGGTGCAGGCATGTGAAGTAAGCCTGCATGTATTTGGGGTCGTTGATAGTGAGGGGAATCCTTTTGGCTTTTTGGGGGTCTTTGCCGAGCAGTTTATACAGGGGATGAAACTCGGGTTCGAGGTCCGGAAGGTCCTTTTTCCGGATCCCCATCGCCTTGAGCATTTCCGGAAAAGCGTCTTCAAAGTCAAATACCCCGTCGGCGGGATGCAAATTCAGGGTGATCTTCAGGCCCCGTTTTTTCAGCCATTGCAAGAAGCGGCGGTAATCGGGAAAGTAATCCGGATCCCAGCTATATCCGGTCCAACCCAATTTGTGCCAGTCCATGTCGATGACCAGGATGTCCAACGGCAGGTCCGCTTTATCGAAATCTTCCACCAACTGCATGAGTTCCTGGTCCGTGTAGGCCCAGTACCGACTGTACCAATAGCCCAGCGCGTAGCGAGGGGGAAGAGGTTGCTGGCCAAAGATCCGGGAGGCCTCCCGAAGCGCGTCCTTGAAGTCCCATCCGTAGCCGAGAAAATACCAGTCCCGTCGCTCGCCGGAAGGTCTTTCCCGCGGCCATGGCTGCCAATGGCAGAGTTCCGGATCGAGGACGCAACTGTGTGAATCATCGACCACCGCCCAGCCGGATCGGGAAAGCAGTCCCTCACCCAAGTTGATTTCCTCGTTAAATTCCCCCTGGAAAACTTTTGTCTTACTCGGATTGCTGGAAAGGATCGGGAGAGCGGGGTCGGCCTCTTCGACAGGTTTCCAAGTCGCTTTGTAGCGGCCGTTGGCATTGTCCAGTGTTTCCGCCGTTCCTTTGAGATTCTTGGGGTCTTTCTTGCCGGGAAACCAACGTACTGGCCGCCCGTTCAAGGTAAAGCGAATCTCCAGGTTTTTGCGATGAAAGGGTTTCCCGTCCTCGGTGTAGCGAAGAGTGAGGTGCTCCGTTTCAATCTCGATTTTCCGGTCCGTCTTTTGCACCTTGAAGCGCACCGGATCGGTTCGCCGGTTGGCCACGGTAAGGGTGGCCAGATCTTCAAAATGAGAATCTTCGGCCCATTCCAGACGCACCAGGCGGGAGGTCAAAACAGTGAAGCGCGCCTGGCCGAACGAGACGGTCGATTTGGGATGGGACAGTGGATTCATACCTTTTCCCAAAAGACAAGTCCTTCCCGTGCGGTTTGACAAGCCTGGAATCCTACGAACGAAATCTCTCGAACACCCGCTGTTTTGCCGCAAGGCCGGAGACGCTCAGACATCCGCAAGGCCATCGCCGCAACAAACCGGGGGCTGAAGCTCCCCGGCTACGAAACAGCCGAATGCCCGGCAACGTCCGCAAAACACCGTAGTCGGGCTGATTCATCGCCCGACCGATACGGTCGGAATTTCACGAATATCCGACGATCTCCCCCGACGTCAGGTTTTCCACCCCCGTTCTCTACGCTTCTCTCCTTCCAATATCGTTCCTTTCCCGGTAGGTTGGCAAAATAGGTTGAAAGTGAAGGAAGGTTGGCTAGGGTGGGGTTTGCTTTTCTCTCGATGAATCACTTTTTCGGAATACCAAAACGTCATCAATTCTCTGTGGGGCTTCTCCTGGCTTCATTTCTGCCGGTTGGCTGTGGCGCGGACTTTGAGAGTGTGGAGCGCGGGCAATACCCCCTTCCCGAGGATGCCGATAAATCGTTCAGTGAACCGGGGCAGTATGGAGGGGTATTTGTGCTGTCGCAGAGTCAGCAGCCCGCGCATTTTAATCCGATTGTCGACGGGGATGCTTACACCTCTGAGACGCTGGGGTTTTTTATGAATGGGCTGGTGACCTACAATCCCATAACGGAGGAACATATTCCCGAGTTGGCGAAGAAATGGGAAATCGGGGAGGACAACAAGACCTACACCTTTCATCTGCGCCGGGGCCTACGGTGGAGTGATGGCGAGCCGCTGACTGCGGATGATGTGATTTTTACCTTCGATGCCATTTACGATGAGCGTTTTCCCAACCGGTCGGCGCTGCAATACCGGGTCGCGGGGCAGCCGTTTGAGTATGAGAAAATCGATGAGCACACGGTGGAGTTTCGCACCGCCGAGGTGTATTCCCCTTTTATCAATGACATCGGTTGGGCCCAGATTATGCCCCGGCATGTTTTGAAACCGTATTTTGAGGAGGGCACCCTGCAGCGCACCTGGACCTCCGAAACGGCTATTAACGAACCGGAGAAACTGGTGGGAACGGGGCCTTTCCGCATCAAGAGCTATCGTCCCGGCGAACGTTTGATTCTGGAACCGAATCCGCATTACTGGCGGGTGGACGAAGAGGGGCAGCGGTTGCCGTATGTTGACTATTTGATCATCCGCTATGTTTCGGATCAAAACACCGAGACCATTCAGTTTGCCACCGGGCAAAGTGATTTCTCGGGAATCCCCGCGTCCGATGTGGCTTGGGTCCGGCGGACTGAGGAGATGCATGATTTCACCGTTCTGAATCGTGGCCCTTCGACGGGGATCAGCTTTATCTGGTTCAACCTCAATCCCGGCAAAAATTCCCGGGGAGAACCCTTTGTGGAACCCCATAAGTTGGCGTGGTTTGAGCAGCGGGAGTTCCGTCAGGCGATTTTGCACGGGCTGGATCGTCCGGGATTGGTTCGGGCTTCGTATTTTGGTCGGGGGGAGCCCTTGCATTCGGTCATCAGTCCGGGCAATACCCGGTGGCACAATCCGGAGGTGCCGCAGTATGACTATGACCCCGGGAAGGCGCAGGAGATGTTGAAGGGGTTGGGGTTCCGGTATGAGGACGATGGTCGTCTGTTTGATGCGGAGGGGAACCGGGTGGAGTTTTCGCTCTTGGTTTCGGAGGGCTCGGCGGTTTTGGAAGGGTTGCGCAACACCTTTCGCGAAAACATGGCCGACCTGGGGATTCGGGTGGAGGTGCGGAGCCTCGATTTTTCTGCCTTGCGCAACCGAATCGGCTCCAGCTTTCAATACGAGGCGGCAACCATTGGGTTTACCGGAGGCGGCGATCCCAGTGGAGGCGCGGCAATGTACCGGAGCGATGGGTCGTTTCATGTGTGGCATCCGATGCAGCCAGAACCGGCGACCGAATGGGAAGCCCGGATTGATGAGATTATGGATTTGCAGGAACGGGAACTGGACCATGACCGCCGGAAAGAGTTGTTCGATGAAATGCAAATGATCATGGCGACCGAATTGCCTTTGTTGTTTTTGGTGACCCCTACCGTCTATGCGGGTATTCAGAATAAATGGCAGAATATCCAGGTTCCCCCGAGCGGGAGTTTGATTTGGAATCTGGATGAAATCTGGAAAGAGGCACCATGATCGGGTTTACCATACGACGTTTGCTGGCCATGCTGGTCATCCTCTTCGGGGTGACCTTGATGGTCTTTTTGCTCATGAGCCTGGCTCCCGGGGATTTTCTGGATTCGGCGCGGGCTGATCCTATGATCCCGGACGAGTATGTTGAGCAGATGGAAAAGGAATGGGGCTTGGACAAGCCTTGGTACACGCAGTATGGGATCTGGCTGGGGAATATGGTGCAGGGGGATTTCGGAGACTCCTGGCGGTACCGGATCGGCGTGTTCGATCTCCTTCTGCAACGGGTTCCGGCGACCCTTATCCTGTCCCTGACCTCGATTCTGTTTACCTGGTTGATCGCCATTCCACTGGGGATTCTGGCGGCCATCTACAAAGACTCCATCTTTGACCGGATCAGCTCCCTGCTGGCTTATGCGGCGCTTTCGGTGCCCGAGTTTTTTCTCGCTTTGCTGGCGGTGATGTTTGCCGCCCAAACGGGATTGTTTCCGACGGGGGGGCGATCTTCGCCGGATCATGAGTTCCTCTCGACAACGGCGCAGTTGGGCGACCTGGCGTATCATTTGATCCTGCCCACGATCGTTCTGGGGATCGGGGGGATTGCCGGGATGATGCGGATCATGCGGGCGAATTTCATCGACTACATGCGGGCGGAATTTGTCAACACGGCCCGGGCCAAGGGGCTGGGCGAGCGGGTGGTCATGTTCAAGCATGTTTTGCGCAATGCCATCAATCCCTTGATCACGGCCTTTGGGTATACCTTTGCCTCCTTGTTGTCGGGGGCTTTGTTGGTGGAGAATGTGATGAACTATCCCGGTCTCGGGCAGTTGATTTTCCAGTCCATTGTGACCCAGGACCAGTATGTTGTTTTGGCGGGGTTGATGGTGG
>JAFIGF010000236.1 GCA_020831535.1 Opitutales bacterium
GTCCTGGAGTTGCGCAAGAAGGGGGAGATTGTTCGTTTAAATGGATTTCGAGCAGATGTTGTCATTCGAGGTGATGGGAGTGCTCGGATTCTTCGGATGGAAGTACCGGATGATCGTCGTCCGGGAATGCGGCTACGAGAACGCGACGGAATCGTTCTGGAGGTTGAAGATATTACGGAATTCATGGAGGAGGAGGCTGGTTTGCGCGATATCGTTTTTCTGACCGAATTTGAAGAAGGGAAAGTTCGGGAATTGGTTCGCCGAGTCATTGGAAATCGGGAGCTCAGTTATCCCAATGAAATGTATCTGTGGTCAGGCGACCCAGAGGGTGGCTTTCAGCTTAGCCAAGAGCAAGAGTATCGACTGATGGTACAGGCTCCTGAGGATGGTTACGAGCAGATGATTTCGTTTGAATTCGATGATATTAAAAGCGAAGTTGTTTGGTATTATTTTAAGGTTGATGATCATTTCGGTAAAATGCGCTTAGGCACGAGGCGCGTTTTGGAAATAGAGCCTGATTTATCCGAGGTGCGTTACCAAATAAACCTATTCATGAACCCTGCCCGAGGGGACCGAAATTTAGAGGATGGTCAATGATTTATAATAGTATCCCTGCTCCCCTAAGGTGAATGTCTTTTGGTAAGAGTAGCAGCATCTATCTCTCATGTTAGGTGATAACAGCCGAAGCTCACGCAAAGACGCGAAGGGAAAAGAGCATTCCGACCTCGACAATAAGGGATGGAGGGGGTTGTATGGTGGGGAAGGCGAAATGAGAAAGGTACGGAAATTTGTGGTGATGATCGCCTTATTGGTTTTATGGGGAAATCTGGCGCATGCCGAAAATGACAACCCCTATTTTAAAATGGAGGTTGTGATGGAAGACCGCCTTGTGCCGTTTACGCCCGTACCTATTGAGGTAGTGATAACGAATATTTCCGGGAAGGAAGTACCCGTTGTCAATCGTGTGAGACGGGCTAAATCGGATGAATTCACTTTGAAGGTTTTTGATGAGGAGGATAATGTTCTCTATGATGGAGTTGCGTCACCCTTCACTGGCCGCCCTCGTGGGATCACGATCGGGCCACCTTTTTTCGTGATGGAAATAGGTGAAGAACTTTCATTTCCTTTTAAGCTTGATACCCGTGGGCAAGATCGGAACGAGAGCCATTCGGATTATTTAGGAAATTTGCCCCATTATCTATTTCAGGATGAAGGGGAATATCGTCTGGTGTTCGAATATGAGATTCTCTTTTTTGAAAAGGTCTTCGAGGATAGAAAGCGGCAGTATGATCTGAGACTTTCGGAAACATTACGATCTGAAGTCAGAGTTAACGTATTGGTTGAAACAGAGCACGAAGAGGCATTTCTGGCGGTAAAAGATCTGAGTCGGTATCCAAGGGCTGCGCTGAGCTCTTATGGTTCTTTCAATAGGCTTATTCGTTACGACTTAAGGATGCTTCAACGACAGGAAGGGGTCTTTCCCGATGAAGAGGCGATGGAAGAAGCCCGGATTGAACGGCGTAAAGAAATGCATGCAGAGTTGGCGGAATTTCTGGCTGACCATGGGGACTCTCCCTGGGCTCCTTATGCTTGGGCGGTGGAGGCCAGGAATACGTTTATTGAACATGAGGATAGGGTTCTGGCTGCGGAAAAGGCACTGGCTGCCGCTGAAAAGCATAATGTTTCTCATGTTCGGGAGGACATGGAGGGCTTGCTTGAAGAAATGAGAAAACGTAGGATTTTTGAGGAAAGGCGACAACGTCCGGAGGCTGATTTACAACGCATGCTTGGGGTCTTGGAGGTTCGAGGCGATGGAGGTGGCCGAATTGGCCGACTCCCTTCACCTGAAAAACTTTCTATTCCCGAAGGTGAAGACAAGGATCGGCACGGCTTTTTGTATGAGGTGGATGACGTTGTTGCCTATAGGGAAGAGGGGGTCAACCCGCAGGATGTGATCTTGCTGGTGGAATTCACTGAGGGGGAGTTTGCCAGTAAAGGCAATTATTCGATATTCGGAAGAGGAGAAAGGACATTCCCGAATCAATTCACCCTCTTGTTGGGAGATTTGGAAGGAGGTTTTATATTTCCACGGTCTCCAGAGGAATTGTTTAAACCGTTTCCGGAGGATTTGACCAGGCAGAAGCCTAAGGAGATGCTTAGACGTATTAGTCCCATGGGTGTTTTTAACAATATGCACCAAGCCCCGGAAAGTGGGTATCAAAATAGAGTAGACATGGATTTCGCTGATTTGCTGGAAATGGAAATTGGCGGGAACGTATTTTTTTATTTTAAATCCCAAGGGCATTATGGGAAAGGATTTATTCCTTTGCATCTAAGCTCGGTCCTCGCCGACCAGGAAAATTTCAGTTGGTTTCACTTAAACATACTTATGGGTATCAACCCTTCCCAAGGTGATCGAAACCTCAAAACGGATTGGTAAGACCAAGGCGATTTTTTCTTTCTTGAGAGATCACTCTTCCGCAAAGGTGCTGAGGTTGAAAATGCAAACAGCCATTTTCAACCGCAGATTACTCCGATTGACGCGGATGAGGAAAACAGCCGAATCTCACGGGAAGACGCAAAGACGCGAAGGGAAACAGCCGAAGCAGGTTTTCAGACCAAGAACCCCCGCCATTGACGAATAGTACCTTTCATCCGCGTACATCCGAGTCATTTGCTTCGCCCATTCGGTTGAGTGGCGCTTCGCTCGGACGCGGTTGCTTTCTCCCTGCAATTGTGACTTCTTAAAATTCCATCTCTGCGCCTCGGCGCCTCTGCGGGAGATCATAAGACTCTCGCCTTTTAGTCGTAGTACTCGGAAGGACGTGGACGGATTTTTGATTTGTTGGTCTCCTCGCTCAGGAGTTGCGCCAGCAGGCTTTGGCGCACTTGTTGGTGTTCCGGATCATCCCAAAGGTTGTGGAGACGGTGGGGGTCTTTGACTTTATCGTAAAGCTCTCCGTATTCACGGTGGGCGTAAAAGGCAAAGACGTATTCGGGCGTCACCAGAACGCGTTTATTCCATTCCGTGTGGAAGGGTTTTTCCTCCACGACGACATTGCCGGAAGAGGTTTCGGATGGGTTTTTCCAGGTCTCGCTTTGGTTCCGCCCTTCCAGGAAGGTCGGGACGGGAATTTCGGCAAGGTCGAGGAAGGTGGGAAAAAGGTCGAGCAAACCGTGAATGGAGCCGTTGGTCCGGTTTTCCGGCAGAAGGCCGGGGCAACTGGCCAGCAGGGGGACGCGCATGGATTCGTCGTAGGTCACCATGCTCTTGAACCAGTAGCCGTGGTCCCCGAGGCAATCTCCGTGGTCCGAGGTAAAGACGATGAGGGTGTTTTCCCGCAGACCTTTTTCCTCCAACCAATCGATGATGCGGCCAACGTGGTGATCGAGTAGGGAGACCATCCCGTAATACGCGGCCACGCATTCGCGGGCCTGCTGGTCGGTGTAGTCGAGAGAGGCGATATCGCCGGCAGCGGGGAGGGCTTCGTCAGAGGGCCGGGCGGTGTAGGGGCCGGGTTGTTCGAGGATCTCTCCGTAAAAGGGAGGTTTTTGCAAAATGGCGGCACGGTCTTCCTGGGTGAGCCCACGGTAGGGAACTTGGTCGGGGTCATACATGCTGGCCCAGGGTTCGGGCACCATGCAGGGGTTGTGGGGGTCCTGGAAATTGCTCCAGATGTAGAAGGGTTTCTTTTCCTGCTGACTTTTTTCCATCGATTCGATGGTCATATCGGCCACCCATTTGGAGTTGTGGAATTCCTCCGGTAAATCCCAGGCGCCGTAATCGGTGTATTCGGTTTTGCCGAAATACTGGTCGGTGTCGATGCCGTGATCCTCCAGCCAGACTCCATAGTGCATGCCACAGGCATGGCTCTCGGTGCTGTGTCCGATGTTTAAAGTCGCGTGCTCAAAACCGTACCACGGGCCGTGCCATTGGCGGAAGTATTCGCGGTCATGAATATGGGGAGCAGATTCTTTGCTGGCGGGATCATGGCAATTGCTGAGGTGACTCTTGCCGATAAAATGCGTGCGATAACCGGCTTTGCGAAAAGGCTGGGCTACCTGAAAGGGATATTCCTCGGGCAACAGGCTGGAGTTGCAGGTGGCACCGTGGGTGGACGGGAATTGTCCAGTGACCAGAGAAGCCCGGCAAGGCAGGCAGACCGGGGTGGGGCTGTAGGCGTCGGGGATATGCAAACCGGTCCGGGCCAAGCGATCAAGGTTTGGGGTTTTGATGGCCGGATTGACTTTGCCGAGGGCATCAAAGCGTTGTTGGTCAGTGCAGAGCAATAGGATATTTAAGGACATAAGACAAAGGAATCGTTACAATAGCGCCAGCCAAGAGAAGATTGTCAAAGGAGGCAAGAAGGAAGACAAGAGAAGGGGTAGAGGATTCTCATCATGCCCGACCATTCGCCAGGGCTTCGTTTCAGCATCGGTCAAGTTGCTGCTTATCTATGGAAAGGTCCACCCAAGGATGGTGCTCCTCGATTTTTTCGTAAAGAATTCTTAGGAATTCCTCGTCTTTATGAAGCGTGCGAAGCATGGATTTTTGATGCACCCGGTACCGGCAGAGGCAGGTGGGGATTCTTCGGGCAGGTAACCCGGCTTCGGCGAGTTTGCACCAGAAGTCAAAATCCTCCCAGCTGAAAAGATCATGAGAGGTGGTATAGCCGCCGAGAGAAATCCAAACTTCCTTCCGTATCAGTGCCATGGCATCGACAAAATTTCCAGCGGCAAGAAGATGAGGGTTCCAGTCAAAATTCGCGATCTCGGTTTGGACATCACCAAAATAATCGATGTCGGTATAGGCCATGGCGGCTCCTGCAACTTCAATGCCCTGCAAGCACCTTTCCAAACATTCGGGGAGGAGGGTGTTGTCGGGGTCGAGAGGGAAAATAAACTCGGTTTCGGCCTGATCGAACCCATTGTTTCGGGTGATACCCAATTTTTGGTTCCTGGTGTTTTGCAAAAATCTGGTAGAACCAAATCGGCTTTCATTCTCTTCCAGCCATGAACGCACCACGGGGACGGGATCATCGGTGGAACAGTCGTCGACAATTATGAGATCAAGGTCCGCGAGGGTCTGGGCTTTAAGTGATTCCAGCGCTTCAATGATAAATTGGCGATAATTGTATAAGGGCAGGACCACGGTGACGCGGCTGTTAAGGTGCCGAATCGAGGAAAATAAGGTTCGGACAGGGCTGGTCGCAGGTTTTGGATGACAAAGGTTGGGTAACTGTTCTTTGCTTTGGGGGATAAAGGTCTGCGAGAGGTGAAAACTTGATCGGGTCAGGGCCGTGAGGGTTTGGCGAAGAAGAATTTGCCGGCGATAGGGCCCAAAGGTCCAGAGAACGGATTGATGGGCGCGTTCCCCCATTTCTTTTCGCAAGTCCGCGTCGGTGACCAACTGTTCAAGTTTATCGAACCACTCTTCGGGACCCTTTGCCAG
>JAFIGF010000247.1 GCA_020831535.1 Opitutales bacterium
CCACTCCACGACTCCTCCACTCCACCACCCCCCTAATATCTCATAATTGCAGACGCCCCGGAAACCGCCATTCCCGCCGCACTTTACGAGGAACTGGACGCCCTGCACCAGCACTACCACGCCAACGAGGAACGGCTGATAGCCGAATACGAACGTCGCAAAGTGATAAACGAAGCCCGCCGGGCCTACCGCGAAGCCAATCCACCCGAGCCGAAGGACACCGTCATTAACTTCTGGCGCGCGGAGTAGCTACTCAATTACGGAACACAGGACTCACGCCAAGACGCCAAAACGCTAAGAATGAAAGAAACTAACCAAAACCTATCCCAACAAAACCTTTGCGTCTCTGCGTCTTTGCGTGAGCCATATTTAGAGCGCTAACCTTCTTTTCCCATGATTCCCCGCCCGTTTTTCTCCACCTGTTTCCTGGCCCTTGCCTCATTCTCCGCCCTATGCGCGAACGCCGAGCCGACCGCTGATACCCTCAACCATGGGCTGACCATTTCCCACGATGCCGGAACGGAACATTTTCACGTCCAGTGGTGGGGGCAGGAACAGACCTATTACTTCATCGAGGTTTCCGAGGACCTGATGGAATGGGAACTTCTCCCCACGGTCGAACGGGGCATTGATGACCCCGCTGGCCTGGGCTTGGAATCAAATGCTCCCCGCCTGTTTTTCCGCCTTATCCTCACCGACGATCCGGAGAACCACCTCCGCTCCCATTACGACACCCCCGCCGGTGAATTACCCGACTGGTGGCAAATCCTCCATTTGGGTCAAGCCGATTATGATAAATTCGCAGATACTTCCGGAGATGGGAACACGGATCTCTATGCTTATGAAAACCAATTGGATCCCCACTTGCTTCAAAACCAGACGGTTAGTTTAGAACTCCATTCCCCAATTATAAACCAATAAACCATAAAGCTTCTTCTCCAGTGAATTCTCGTTTCTCCGATAAAGCCATTTTGAGTATTTTTGCTCTCCTGTTCGCTTTATCTTCAACCGCACAGGCCAATGATCCGCAGCCAATTAGCTTGCCCAAGATTCTCCAAGCCATCCAAGAGCGTCATGCCGCTGTCATGAACCGTGATTGGGCGATTGAAGAATACGAAACAATCCTTCAACAAGAGGACGGCGACAGCAATGCGACAAATGATTTTACGGTAGAATTAATCGATTGGGTTCACCTTACAGGCGATAATCCCACGCAGCAGTCCATCGACAGTTTGACGATGGATCAATTGCTCGACCTCCTTAACCAGGCTTCCCAGGAACTGGATCGCATCAAAGTCAATTTTCTGGATCTTCCCGGTGATCCAATTTCCGGGGAAGAGATTGCACCGGTTCCTGGATTCTCAACGTATGATGCTATCTCTCTGCCTTCTTTTGGACCCGTTCACCATTTCAATTTATCGCAGTTTCCTATCCATGCCGCTAAAACACTCAACGAATTAACCCATTTGGAGTGGCCTATATTACGTCGGGATTACGAAACCAGAAATAGTGATGGCAGGGACGATTTGGGGAACTCTGACTATACCCCAATCTATATCGGTTTCGATTACTATAAAAATCTAGGTTTTTACGGAGATGATTTTATAAGGTTATTTCATTCCCCGATTTTTTCCCATGTACCATCGTTAGGTCGTTATTTTGTTAAAGAGCCTAACTGGAGGACAGAGTATTCGTTTACCTTGCCTCAAGAACGTAGTTTTTTTAAAACAAAAGCCTATGGATGGACCGAGTCAGACTTTGATTATAGCATCGACGAAGCAGCAGACAGACACCTTGCTCGGCATATTGCCTATCGCAAACAAATCCGCAGCGGTTTCAACCTCGCCATTGGAGACGAAGACTCAGTCATTGAAGAAGGGCAAATCTTCCTTCTCCATGCCAGACGATGGAATGAAGAAATTATTGCGTTGGAAGACGCAGAAGAACTCACGGAAACGGAGGAGTTTCATTATGCAGGTTATTTGTTCCTGCATGATGAAGATGTAAATCATCAACAACACTATGACTATGGCACCGTTCCCGAGGAGCAAATCCAAGATTTCTCCTCTTTCAAAATAGCTGAATTTCATTGGGAAGACCTTCCTTTCAATACGCTTATGTTCGGCGATATGCATTCTGATTTGCAGGTGGCAGGAGAATGGTACGATGTTGAATTTGAAAATTACGAATTAGATCCTGATGGAGATTATGTTTCCTTGCTCCGTCGGTTTATCCCTTCTTTTTGGGAGTATAACATTCTGACTCTTTATGAGGACATAGACGGTGATTATGAGTATCGTGAGCATGACGTATTCCCTGAAGGAACGGAAATCGTTGATGGAAGCCCGACCAATCCTCCGCTGGAAACTCCTGAAGTCGAATTGTACCGGGGAACCGTAAGTGTCGTTTTTTCCCCTAAGTTCGAGACCTATTTTGAGCCCGAATCGATTGCACCAACAATACTGTACGCCTCACCCGAGAGAGGAGAATTGGAGATCAGCAATGACCTCCTGCAACTTAAAATCGGTTTGGGCAGGGGAAAAAGCAAACACCATCCCGGCTTTCTCATCCTGGAAGATATTGCGACTCCGAAGGATTATAGCGGAAGTAATTTAAGCCAATTGATAAGCGGTTTGGCCGATCCGGTTCGGTTGCGGCCCGTCATGCTTTCGAATGATTTTGAAATCCTTTATGCCTTTGCGCCGGGAGAAATTCCCGACCCTCTACAATGGTGGGAACTGGAAACCCCACCTCTGTCCGACAAATTACGTTCCGACCCCCGCTGGTCCCCTCGAATTCGCCAGATTATCGGCTCGGAAGTTGCCGTGGATATTCAAATGGCGGAAGTGCAAATCGATCAAGAAACCCATCTTTCCCCATATGAATATACCATCAAGCTCTACCATTCCGACCAAGTCGGAAGTAAAGAGGATAGGTATTACACGTTTTCCGGAGAGCCCTTTCAGACATATCACGTTGAAACGCCCGAACCCGATGAGGAAACCGACCTTTTGTTCACTATTACCTCCAACAAGCAAATTATCACCCTGGAACGCGAGGAAGATGAGGTAACCATCAAATACCAGGACAAGAACGATTCCTCCAATGTCATAACCCATACCCGTAGTAGCGTCAGCCATATTTCCCAAAACATCATTTCTGATCAGCACGAAACTCTCTATTCCGCGTACCGGTTCGTTAGCATGGGAAATAACGGTC
>JAFIGF010000016.1 GCA_020831535.1 Opitutales bacterium
CCCGCTGAGGGGAATGCGCACTACGTCAAAGGGGCAGAGATGGTGGTCTTTGTGGAGCTATTTTCTCAGGATTTCCCGAGGGTTTTCTGAACCTTTTCCACGATGGACTCGGAAGAATCGCTGCGGGTAACGGTTTCGACGACTTCTCCAGTGCCGGTGTTGATGAGCAACATGGCGCCGGTTTTTCCGTCACGTTCGTTGAAGATTTCGCTGTAGCCGAGTTTCTGGGCCAGCATGGCGGCCTGGTGTTTGGTGTTGTCGTCGGTATGATCGAGGACGACGAAAAGAACGGAGGCATCCCCGAGTTCTTTCCGGGCTTCCTCGATTTTCGGATCCATTACTTTACAGGAGCCGCACCAATCGGCGTGAAAGATCAGGCCGACGGCCTCGGGTTTTGCTTCTTCGGCGTGGACGGAAAGGGATCCGGCCAGCACGAAGAGGGCAGTGAGAAGGGTAAGAGGAGACGTAAGTAACGTTTTCATATTTTGTTTTGTTATTGTTTGGGTTTGAGAGAGAGTTTTGTTCAGGAGGTTTTGGACCACTTGCGTTTACTGAACGCTTCATCCAATTCGGGTTCGGCCAGGTGGTTGGTATAACTGCTCAAGGTCTTGAGGGCCAGGATGGTGATGACATCGAGTACATGGCGGGTGCTGAAACCGGCTTCGAGAAACGCTTTTTGGTCGGCTTCCGGAACCCAGCCGCGGTGTTCATTCACCGATTTGGCAAAATGGAAGAGGGCGGCTTGCTTGGGATCGGAGGGGGCTTTGCCGGAGCGGAGTTGTTCAATGGTTTCCTCCGGAAGGCCGGACATTTCGGCTACCACGCTGTGGGCCGCGACGCAGTATTCGCAGTTATTGGTTTCACTAATGGTAAGCATCACTACCTGCCGTTCTTCGGCGGAGAGAGCGGAATGCTCTTCGAGCAGGCCGTTGATCTGAACATAGGCGGAAAGCGCGGCAGGCGATTCGGCTAAAACGCCGAAGAGGTTCAGGGCAAAGCCATAGGCTTTTTCCGTTTGTTCAAGAACCGGAACCGAAGCCTCCGGTGCCGTTTCCTTGGTATGTTTTTTGAATTGCATAGGTAGGTGAGACGGTGGCTCAGGGGGGTTATTCCCTCAAAGGTTGATTTAGAGAGATCAGGGGTAGCACGGGCCTTCCAGCCTGTGTGAGCCGTAGTTGAGAGACACAGCCAGGATGGCTGTGCTACCCCTGGGAACGTCCGTTGCCTCAGCAGGGTGTGGGGGAACAGGAGTAGCATAGGCTTCCAGCCTGTGTGGGGGCAGTCAAAGACACAGCCAAGATGGCTGTGCTACCTCAGGGAGGCAGCCGGAACACCGCCAGGATGGCTGTGCCAGTGCTTTTTCTCTCAGCTTTGGCCGGGGCGAAATACGGAGATTTTTTCTGGATAGGTCTCCAATCGGGGGCCTTCCAAAAGATCGATGCAGTAGGGGATGGCGGGGAAAACGGCCTCGAGGCATTCCTTGCCGGCTTTGGGTCTTCCGGGGAGATTGACAATCAGGCATTGTCCGCGGATGCCAGCGGTTTGGCGGGAAAGGATTGCGGTGGGGACATAGGCCAGGGAAACCGAGCGCATTTGCTCGCCAAAGCCCGGCAGCATTTTTTCGCAGACTTGTTCCGTTGCTTCGGGCGTGACGTCGCGGACTGCGGGGCCGGTGCCCCCGGTGGTCAAAATCAGACAGCATTTCTGCTCATCGGCCATTTGGCACAGTTCCCTGGCAATCAAGTCCCGGTCATCGGGGATGACTTTGTAGGCCAGATCCCAGGGCCCTTTCAGCCATTCCTGTAAAACCGACTTTATTCGCTGACCGGGCTCATCGGGGTATTCGTTTTTGCTCGCCCGATCCGAAATATTCAGGATGCCTATTCGTATTTGCATGGTTTTACGCTACACGTCTTGAGCGCCTCAGCAAGGGCCAATCGGCAGGGGTGGCGGTCAGGAGGCCATGATGGAGGGAGAGAGATCGTCCCAATCGGGAAGGTCCTTGTATTGTGATTGGCAGAGGCCGCAGAAGGTGTCTTCCATCAGGGTGAGTTTCTTGCCCCGCAGGGTGCTTATGCCCCAGGGGCGGAGAACTTTGCGGGAACCAAGGGAAAGGGCGACCAATGAAGCGGTGTGGCTTTCCGGTTTCAACATCCAGGGCGGCAGGAAGCTAATGCCCAATCCGATGCGGACAAAGTCTTTGATGGCCTGCATGTTGCCCAGTTCCATGGTCTTGCCCAGTTCCCAACCTTCCTGGTGAAAATGGTCCCGGACCAAATCAAAGGTATGGCTTCGTTTTTGGTAAAAAATAAAAGTCTCATCCCGTAAATCCCGGTTTTGAATTTTGTTTTTGCGGGCGAGGGGATGGTTTGGTGCGACCACCAACCGGAGGTCATCGCTGTAGATCGGGCGAAAATCAATAGCCAGCTTCTCGGACGGCGGCATGGTGAGGGCCAGGTCCACGCGGTTTTCGAGCAAGGCTTCGAGGGAGTCGGGTGTGTCCCCGGGGTGAATGGCCAGGTCGGCCTCCGGAAAACATTCTTTGAATTCCCGGAGGACGCCGGGAAGTATATACTGGCAGACCGTGGCGCTGGCGCCGATCCGTATGCGTCCACAACCCCAGTTGGCCAATTCTTCCACCGCCTTGCGGGCTTGGCTCAAGGACTGAAACACCGGAGGAAGATTTGCCAGAAGGACCTCTCCCGAGTGGGTAAGGTGTGTTTTTTTGCCCATCCGGTGAAAAAGTTTACAGTCCAGGTGCGATTCCAGCGAGCGGATGGAATGGCTGATGGCCGATTGGGTCAGGTGAAGACGCTTGGCCGCCTGGGTGAAGGATTTGCTCTCGGCGAGGGCCTGAAAGGCTTCCAGCTGTTTTAGATCAAGATAATTCATAGTTATGAATCCGGTTCATGGGTTATATGAATAAAATGAACAGCATTTATTTTGCCAATTTTCGGATTTGGCACAGGGAAGGCTAAAACTATGGGCATGACAAGTACGGCAAGCATCCCTTCCCCTTCCTCCGATAAGTCTTTAAAGTCTTACGGGAGTCGGTTCATCTCCTCC
>JAFIGF010000010.1 GCA_020831535.1 Opitutales bacterium
CCACCCGAGCTCGGTGAGACCCTCGCCCTCCCCAGAAACGCACCCCAAAGGGAGGGCGAAGGTCCCTCTGAGCTTTCGCGCAACAACCGACCAATCGTTCCCAGACCGCACCCGCCCGGTCGATGAACGTCCGCCAAAAACCCTCACCTCAACCCAACCACCCGAGCTCGGTGAGACCCGGGATGGCTATGAACCCGTTTCCCGGGAGTTTGTTTTCGACGGTCAGCGTTCACGGAAAACCATCACCATAAAAATGGAACGAGAGGCCAGAGAAGATTCCCACAGCCCCGACGAAGAATAATTTGCCGAACTTCTGCCTAATCACCCGTATTGTCGTCAACCCACTTCATCGCTTCGGACAGGACCCATGTTGGGCCCACCACGTGGCCTCCCGGGAATTCAAATAACTTCGCCGTGCCATTGTGCTTTTCCAGGATTTTGGTATCGCGGGGAACGTAGTGATTCGCGGCTTCATCCTCATCACCATTGACAAATGCTACCGCGAGATTCTCCGGATAATCCCGCTCCGGTTCCCTACCCAGCCAACCGCCACAGGAAATGATTCCTTTCCAAGGGCGATCAAACTTTACGGAATAGACAAAGGCACGCCAGGCACCCCCGGACAGACCGCCGAGATAAAGGCGATTCGGATCATGATGCGGCACCGCACTTTCAATCTCCTCTAGAACAAGGGGGAAAACCTCAAGCGCTTCGTCTTCATCCATATTATTGCGGAAATAATCGCAACCGACCACAATCCATCCATTCTCCTCACCGGCATCACGAAATTGCTCCATAATCCTCCGCCCTCCTCCCACCGAAGAAAATAAAATCAGCATAGGAATCTCGCTATCGGCGGAATAAACACTGGGGAAATAGACATGAAACCTGCCTTTGGTTTCACCAAAGGGAGAAAAGGTCTTGCTCTCTCCGGCCAAAGCAGCTGCCTCCGAACGCCGTTCTTCGATCTGTTGCAAGTATTCCGAAAGATAGGCGTGATCTTTTTCGGAAAGTTGATCCGCCGATAAACGAAACTCAACGCCATCATCGCGACGGATTTCCAGGTACCCGATTTCCGGGTCGTAATTCAACAATTTTGCTGAAATCTTGCGGCCATCCACTGATTCCCATTCGCGTATTTCTTCAGCAAATAAGACTAGGTTACAAAGAGACAACAGAAAGAGAGAGAGGAAAGATACTATTATTCTATTCACACAAAACCTGTAGTTGGGTTCTCCGTAAAAATCAACAAAATTTATACTAAGCACACTTCCACTGCCGCACCCCCCTTGAACGCCTTGACCTTGTCCGCAATCGGCGCAATAATCGATGCATGCCCTCCCCTTTTGATCCCCAGGTTGTTGAAGGTCTTTATCGTGAGCTTACCAAAGAGTGTACCGGCCAAGTGGCCTCGTATATTCCGGAACTCGCCAAAGCCTCTCCGGATCGATTCGGTATCTCCTATACCGGAGTGAACGGAAAGCAGCAGCATTGGGGGGATAGTGAGGAACCTTTCACCATCCAGTCGATTGCCAAAACGGTCAACTACTGCATTGCCCAAAAGCTCCTCGGCGAAGACGAAGTGCATCAGTCCATCGGTCTTGAACCAAGTGGTCACGGGTTCAACAAAATCACCCTGGATGGCGAACATCGCCCCCACAACCCGATGGTCAACGCGGGAGGAATCACCGCTTGCTACCTGATTCAAAATGCCTGCGGGAAGGATGCTCTGGAAACGATTCAAAAAACCTGGGCCGCCGCCACCGACGGACAGATCCCGGAGGTGGACGAGGAGGTTTTTGTATCAGAAAAGAATACCGGCCATCGCAATTTTGCGATCGCTCATTTCCTGATGGAACATGGTGTATTCGAAAAAGGAACGAAGATTCACGATGTCACCGATTTTTATTTTGCCACCTGTTCGCTCAAAACCAATACCCGGAAGCTGGCCCTGTTTGCCGCCACCCTGGCCAACGGTGGAACGAACCCGGTTTCCAGGGAAGAGGTCTTTGCCCCCAAAGTCGCGAGAAATTGCCTCACCCTGATGCTCAGTTGCGGCATGTATGATTACTCCGGAACCTTCGCCTTTCGAGTGGGCCTGCCCGCTAAAAGTGGCGTCAGTGGAGGCTTGATTCTGGTGATTCCCCAGGTGGGTGGTTTTGGTATTTGGTCTCCCCCTCTCGATGCCTTCGGCAACCCGGTACGCGCCCTCGCCTTCTGCGAAAAGCTGACCGCCGAATTCCCCCTGCACAGTTGCCATTGCGATTGCCTCTTGTCGTGAGAACGTATACCCGCCAACAGCAAAGCTGTTTTCAAAGGAAAAACAAAGCCTCGATATCTGTGCTGCCTCTGTTTTACCAAGCTTTTTAAGCCTACTCTGGCGTTAGCGCACTATATGGTTATCGGAACCGGATTCAGCGGACCTTTACTCTTTTTTCTGACCACCAGTATCCTCCTCTTGGTTCTGGGCCAGCGTTCTATTCGCCGATATTTGGTGGATTTATATTGAATCCGGCCTCAGCGGTGTTCGGGGAATTACAGAATGAGACTTGAGGGTTCAGGGGTTTTTGCTACCTTAGCCAAATGCCCTGGAAGATTTTAATACGAGCAACGGCCATTTTATGCGCTTTTTTGGTCGCTCTTATTCTAAGTCTTCCCATTTGGTTGCCGTGGGTGGCCGCGCCGATCGCCGCCGGGTTTGGCCTGACCTGGGAAAACCATTCCCGCGAGGGGTACCATTCGCTTCGCTTGGAAGAGATTGCCTACCAACGGGATGAGGTCAATATTACGGTTGATTCCCTAACCTTCAACCAACCGCTTGCCTGGGCGTGGCGGGTGATCGGTCCGGGCTCTACGGAAAACCCTTTCGCCACCGCCACCGGGGTTTTTGTCGAAGTCCTTGAGCCAGCGGACCCTTCCCCACCCCCGGATCGCGACCCGATGTCCCTGAATGAGATTTTTGACTTGGTTGACGGTACGATGCGCGAGGTGGTCCGGTGGGCTCCGGTGGTGGAACTCCACGACGCCACCGTCAAAGTGCCGGGGTTGGAGGAACCTATTCTGGTCGAACAGGCAAAATGGAACAAAGGGCAACTGACCACGATGGCCAGTCTCCGCTGGATGAAAGAATCTTTTACTCTACAGGGAAATGCGCATTGGGCTGGTGGGGGGCATTTCAGTCTGCTGCTCAACGAACTCGAACGCGGGGCCGAGGCCAACCTAAAGGCCGAAAGAGGCTCTGCGGTCTGGGAGGCGGACCTGGTTCTGGACTGGCTGGAGAACCAGGTTCTCCTGACGACTGAACTCGCGGAGGAAGGGCAGGTTCCGGCGCGGGTTACACTCCATGCGGAAGATTTTGACTGGCCGGCAGAACTACTACAAATCCCTCACTACGATAATCTTACCGGTTCTTTGCGCTTTCTCTATGAAGAGGAGAATTGGAAGGGTGAGAGCAATTTATCCCTCCACGGAACCTCCGAGCGCTTTCCTCCTCTTGATTTGGAGCTTTCGGGGCGTGGTGATTGGGACGAAATTCATTTGGAGAAACTTTACTTTTCCGCCCCTTGGTTGACATTGGAGCTAGCCTCCCCTCTTACCCTTACGACCACCGGGGAGTTTGTGGACCCGCAAACGAATCTAACCGGAAGGGCCAGTTTGGACGCCTTGCCATGGATCGAACTGGAAGGCGAAATCTCTCTAGCCATTGCCCTGGCCACCGGTAGAAATCCCAACGACATGGAATTCAGCTTGGCGTGGGAAAGTGAGAATCTGCGCTGGGAGGACCTGGTTCTGGGCAAATTTTCCGGGGATCTCAGGGGTGAGAACCGGGCCAATACCTGGGAAGAATTCGCGCAGCCGGAAAACTTTACCATCCGTGGCAAGATGAAGCTGGAGGAGTTGATATTGGAAGAGCTTTCCCTCAAAGAGGCTTCTTTGGCCGGCGCGGTCACCTGGCCAGCGGCGGAAATTGAAACCCTGTCGGTGGAAACGGCATTGGGCAGCAAGATTTCGTTGGCCGGGGGGGTTGATTGGGAGAAAATGAAGGCGGAGGAAATCAAAGGCGATCTCCTGGTGCAGGCAGAGGAAGTCCGGGAATGGCTTCCCGACGATTTTGATTTCTCCTCCCTGAACGTCACTTTTGGAGCGAATGGACAATGGCCTGAATTAACCCATGAAATCTCTCTGGAAGCGGATAAAATTTCCGTACCGCAGCTAAAACCGGCAGCTTTGCAATGGCAAAGCGAAGGGATTGGCCCCAATTTGTCCGCCTGGTCGCTGAATCTGCGCGGGGATGAATCTGATCTCACGTTATCCGGGGAGCTTGCCCAGGAACTTTCCCCGTGGAGCCTGGAGGTGAATCTGGATCAGTTTTCCCTGCACGACAAAGTGAAGGGATGGACCCTTGCGCTGGATGATCGTGCCCGGATCACGGTTCGTCAAGAGGATGACCTGCCCTTTCCGGTGGTGGGAATTGACAACCTGAATTTTTCCAAAACCGGAGATGCCGTGGACGGCCTCTTGGCCTTACAGGGTCAGCTTTCCTGGCCCGATTCCGGAGACCTGCGGCTGCACACGGAAAACATTACCCCATTCATGGCGAATTCGCTGTTGCGCGATCCCCTTCCCGACCCGGGGCTCTTTGAATTTCCGGAAAACCGTTTGGAAATTCACTGGAACAACGGTCCCCTGGAGATCGATTGGCAAAAGACCCTGGTCACCTTATTGCCCAATGCCCCTTCCCTGACCTCCCATTGGGCCATCACCGCCGGGGCCGAAGGGGTCCGTCTCAACCAGTGGGAGATCGTCGACCAAGAGGAGGAACTGATGATGGCGGAGGGAATTTTTCCAGTGTCCTTTCACCCCTCCGGACTGCCGCATGACTTTTTGCAGATCGATTTTACCGCCCCCCTGCGCTGGAAGGCCGAGAGTTCCGGAGAGGCTTCTTTTTGGCGGCATCTGGTCAATCTGAGCGACATCGAACTCAAAAACCCCCGGGTAAAATCCGATATCAGCGGAACTCTTCGCAATCCGGAGGGCCTTTTGACCGCCACCTTCGACTCCTTTCGTTACTTGCCCTCGGATCAGGAAAACGCGCAACAATACCCGGCGGTGGAGAATTTTGTCGCCGAGGTTCAGCTTTCCCGCCAAATGGCCGAAATACGTGAGCTTCGCTTCACTGCGGAAAAACAGGAAGTGTTGATGAATGCCAACCTGCCTCTGGGAGACCGGCAATGGGAGAGATTTTTAACCACAGGCGAACCTCCGGATTGGCGCCAACTGGACGCCGTATTAAAAATCCCCGGGGCGGAAATCGCGGCCTTTTCCCCGTATTTTCCGGAAATCATCTCTCCCCAAGGCGAGCTTTCCGCGGAAATCCGGCTTCGCCCCGGCCTGGAACCTGCCGGCAAGATTTCTCTAAGAGGGGCCTCCACGCGCCCCATGCTGCCCTTGGGGGCCCTCAGTAACATCAACGGCGACCTTCTCCTGGAGAACCGTCAGATCCGGATTGAAAACCTGGGAGGCCGATTGGGTGGGCAGCGGATTCGCATCGATGGTCAAGTGGATTACGAAGAAGACCAAAGCTGGACCTACGGCGCGACCCTTCGGGGGGAGAAGCTGCCTATTGTGCGGCAACCGGGCATGATTCTCCGTACGGATTTGAATCTGGCCCTGAACGGCTCTACTCGTCCCGGGGACAACACTGTAATCAGCGGTGATGTCAACCTGCGGGACAGCTTCTTCCTGCAGGAAGTACGTTTCCAAGCCCCGGGATCGGTAACGTCCCCGGCCATGCGTCCTCCGTTTTTCAGCGTCGATATCGATCCCGTGGGGGATTGGGTATTGGACCTGAATATCACCGGACGGGAATTCATCACGGTTCGCTCGGCGGTTTTCAATGGCGTCGTCAACGCCGGTCTTCGTTTGCAGAACACTTTGCGCGAACCGCAGGCCATCGGTCAGGTTGATGTCGCCCGCGGTACCATTCGCTTTCCTTTTGCCTCCCTGCGGGTGCAGGAGGCCATCGTCCGGCTCACCGAGGAGAACCCTTTTGTTCCTGAGCTTTATGCCCAAGCCCAGGGAAGGGTCTTTGGGTATGATATTACTTTAGACCTGACCGGAACTTCGGTAGAACCCATCATTGAGTTCAGTTCCACTCCCCCGCTCAGTTCCGAGGAAATCCTTCTGATGATTACCGCAGGGGAGGTTCCGGAACGGGAGATCGTATTTACCGGAAGACAAAGAGCGGGGCGTTTGGCGATGTTTCTGGGACAAAACATTCTCTACGAAATCACCGGTCAGGACGATGCGGGTGACCGCTTGAGTATTGAGAGCGGCAACAATATTTCCCGGCAAGGACGGGAAACATTCATCATTGAATACCTCCTCACCGACCGCCTGAGCGCGGTGGGCGAGTACGACGAATACGATGCGGTCAATGCCGGCATCAAATGGAAACTCTTCTCCCGATGATTTTCTCAGGAAAACCTCTTTTCTTACTAACCCTCGGCCTCTTTTTGTTGCTGGAAACAGGATCTCCCGCCTCCCTTTACGGAGAAAGCGCCACCCCTTCCTCCTCCAGCGCGGCCTTTACCGATCCGACGGATAAAAGCTTCAAGGTCCGAGGGTATGGATTTTTGGGGAATTTGCGCCTGAAGCGCACGCTTGAACTCATCGAAAGCGATTACGGTGAGGACGAATGGTATAGTGCCGATTTTATCGAAGACGGGGTTCTTATTCTGCTGAACCGCATGATCCAGGACGGGCACCTGCGGCCCACTGTGAAAGTGCGTTTTGTCCACGCGGCAGACGGCCGAAAGGAAGTACTGGAGTGGGATCACCAGTTCCGCACTCAGGCCCCCCGTCCGCTGGAGGTTGCGGAAATTCGTTTTCAGCTCAATCCCGGGGTACTTTATTTTTATGACGAAATCACTTTTTCCGGGTTGGAGGACAACCTGGGACGGGAACTCTTTACCGAAGATGAATTACAAGCCTTTTTCTACCCTTCCGGTTTTTTGATCAATCTGCGTAGTTCCCGCATCTTTACCCCCCGGCGATTTGAGCAGGGGAAGGAGAATATCCGCGAGGCCTTGGCGCGAAGGGGATACCGAAATGCCTCGGTCGAAGGCAGCGTGGTCAATCGAGACGACGAATCCGGCAGAGTGCAAGTTAACGTTACGCTTCAGCCAGGAAAACGACACTTGGTCCAAACCTTGCGGGAAGAAATTTATCCGGCCGGTTATGACGAACCCAGCTCAGTCGAAATCGACCACCCGAATGTCCCCTGGTCGAGAATCTGGGTACAGGACACCAACGTCCGCTTGCGCAATATGTTTTTCCGGCAAGGCTACCCCGATACACGAAGCCAAATCGAAATTGAGAGTGAGGAAGAAGTGGACGGGGAGATTTTCATCGATGCGGTCGCCAAAGTGCGAAGGGGAGATCGCGCTCGAGTAGGCAATATTCACTTCAAGGGAAATGAACGGACCTCGGCAGGCATTTTGCGGCGCCGCCTATTGGTTCGCACGGGCGCCCCGCTCGACCGTATGGCGGTCGAAAGAAGCCGCCAGCGCTTGGCCGGAATTGGTGCTTTCGAAAGAGTTACGGTGGAAGTTGAGGACACCGAGGAAGAGGAAAGAGACATTACTTTCACCTTCGAGGAGGTGGGACGAATCGATGTCAGTGTCTTGCTTGGTTATGGGAGCTATGAGCTTCTGCGGGGAGGTTTGGAAATCGATCAGAGGAACCTTTTTCGCCGGGGCCACCAAGCCAGGACCCGGCTGATTCAATCCTTTAAATCGACCGAGGTGGATTACCGTTATACCATTCCCGAGCTTTTCGGAGAAGAGGTTACGGGCTTTGGCCGAGCCTCGTTCCTGAATCGGGAGGAAATTGATTTTGACCGCCGGGAATGGGGAATTTCCGTTGGTATGCGGCGTTATTTTTCCCGCATTGATGCGGATGTGACCCTTCGTTATGCCTTTGAATATTTGGAATCGCGGCGACTGCCCGAGGTTGAGGATGTCGCCCGCGCGCAAACCCGGGTAGGGTCTATCGGCTTGGATATGCGTCGGGATCGCCGCAACAACCCGATCAATCCCAAACGAGGGTATTTTCTTTATTCCAACAAGGAATTCTCCGCGCAATACCTTGCCGGGCAAGCGGAATTTTTCCGGTGGGACCTGGGGGGCACATACCACCGTCCGGTGACTGACTCCGGACTTACCTACCACACCGGAATCAACCATGGGGTGGTCATTGCCTTTGATGATGAACAGGAAGTTCTACCGTTTAACAAACGATTTTTTCTCGGCGGAGACAGCTCCCAAAGAGGCTATCGCTTTGGCGAAGCGAGCCCCAAAAACGATGCTGGCAATATAATCGGCGGGGAGGTCTTTTTATTTTTCGGAAACGAATTGGAACAGGCTCTGACCCAAAACCTGAGCGCCGTCGTCTTTGTGGACAGCCTGCTCATCGGATCCAAACTCAACACCTACCCCGGCGAGGATCTTCTCGTTTCCGGAGGTCTTGGCTTGCGCTACCAAACGGTCGTTGGTCCGGCTCGTTTGGAATACGCACAAAATATAAAAAAGCGGGATGTCGATCCCTCCGGCAGGATTCATATCACTCTGGGCTTTCCTTTCTGAAAAATTTCCCGGAATTACGACTTTTCTTCTTTACAAGACCGGACCCATTTGCAAAGTTGTAGCTTTCCTGTTGCGGGCGTAGCTCAGTTGGTAGAGCACTACCTTGCCAAGGTAGATGTCGTGAGTTCGAATCTCATCGCCCGCTCCATTTTTAAACCGGCCAAGGCCGGTTTTTTTGGCTTTGCCCTTGGCTTGGCCAAGGGCTTCCCCTAGCCTGTCGCCATGTCCCTGGATGATGCCTTTTATGCCATTCTTTTCATTGCCGGATTAATTGTTTTCGGAAAATGGATTCGCCGGAAATGGACCTTGCTGCAGAACTTGTTTCTCCCCAGCTCGATTGTCGCCGGCTTTCTGGCGCTTTTGCTAGGCCCACAGATCCTTGGCCGACTGGGGAGTGATGACTTCAATGGTCTTTGGAGTGAAAACATCCTGGCCGCATGGGGCAGCCTTCCCGGATTGTTGATCAGTGTCGTCTTTGCCGCTCTCTTCCTCGGCAAAACACTACCCAACCCCAAAGAGATCTGGGAGAAAGCCGGGCCCATGGTCGCCCATGGGCAAACCCTGGCCTGGGGGCAGTATGTCGTCGGTCTGTTGCTCGCCTGGCTGGTTTTGGTGCCCTTTTTCGACAGCAGCCCCCTGGCTGGCGCTTTGATTGAGATCGGTTTCGAGGGAGGCCACGGAACCGCGGCCGGACTAGGCGATACGTTTAAGGAATTGGGCTTTGCCGACGGCGCTGACCTGGCTTTGGGATTGGCCACCATTGGGGTTGTTGCGGGGGTTTTGTTGGGGACCCTTTTTATTAATTGGGCGGTTTGGCGGGGGCATCTGAAGAAGCCGGGGCAAACGACGGAAGAAAAGGAAGAATTGGCCGAACACGAATCCCGTGAACCAACCCCCGAGGAGGCGTTTAAGGATAAAGCTATCGAACCACTCTCCTTTCATTTCGGTTTGGTGGCGATTGCCATCGGCCTCGGCTGGTTACTGCTGGAAGGCATGATCCAGGCCGAAGCACGCTTCCTGGTGCCCTTGGGATGGCCCGAGCTATTGCGCCATATTCCTTTGTTTCCGCTGGCCATGATCGGTGGGGTCATGGTGCAAATCGCCGCCCAGCGTCTGGGGTTTGCCTTTTTGATCAATCGGGCTCTGATCAATCGTATCGCCGGAACCTCCCTGGATATTTTGATTGTTTCGGCGCTGGGGGCGCTCTCTCTGGAAGCCATCGGAACAAACATCGGACCCTTCCTTCTCTTGGCGGCGGCGGGCATTGTTTGGAATTGCTTCGGCTTCCTCGTTCTGGCGCGGGTGTTTTTCCGCAAAAACTGGGTGGCCAACGGCTTGGCGAACTTTGGCCAGGGCATGGGAATGACCGTAATCGGGCTTTTGCTGGTGCGCATGAGTGACCCACGCAACCGGACCGGCGCCATGGAAGCTTTTGGCTATAAGCAATTGCTCTTTGAGCCCGTCGTCGGCGGGGGACTTTTCACCGCTGCCTCCCTTCCCCTAATCTATCAGTTTGGCCCAGTCCCCGTATTGATCGGGGTCACCGTGGTCATGTTTGGCTGGTTATTCTTTGGCTGGTGGATGTTTTACCGCAAAGCCAGTGCATAGGACATAGGATTGAACCACCCCAAAGCATCCACTCAGGGCCTCGGCCCCGACGCCGGACACGTCCGCCAAAAACCCGCATCTCAACCCAACCACCCGAGCTCGGTGAGACCCTCGCCCTCCCCAAAAACGCACCCCAAAGGGAGGGCGAAGGTCCCTCTGAGCTTTCGCGCAACAACCGACCAATCGTTCCCAGACCGCACCCGCCCGGTCGATGAACGTCCGCCAAAAACCCGCATCTCAACCCAACCACCCGAGCTCGGAGAGACCCTCGCCCTCCTCAGAACGAACCCGCCCACCACTCCGTAAGGCCTTCCGCCGCCACGAATCAGGGGCTTCCTTCTTCGCCCTTCAGGCTACGCAGGACACGGAAAGCACCCTGACTACGCAAACAGCCAATTCCCGCAAGGTCCGTTACCCACTACCACGTCAGCAAACCACCGGCAAAGGTGAAACCTGCCCCCACGGAACAGAAAATGATGTGGTCTCCCGTCTCAAAAATCCCTTCCTCCGCGGCCCAACCAAGGGCCATGGAAACCGAGGCGGCGGAGGTATTACCGTACTTCCCAATGGTGACCACAAAACGCTCATAGGAAATGCCCACCCGCTTGCTGACCGCACGTAAAATTCTTTCGTTGGCCTGATGCGGAACAATCCAGGAAACTTCCTCCGGGGACAAACCATGACGCTGCATGGTCTCCTCAATGATGTCCCCGAACGCGCGGACCGCTTGTTTGAAAACAACCGGACCATCCATGCTCAGGTAGAAATTATCGAGGTTGAAATCGTCTTTTTGGGGAAAAGGATGCCGCGCGCCGCCGCCCTCACGTTGGATCGCCTGATAAAAATTGGCATCCCCGCTCAACTTCATACGGTCCAGGCGATGCCCTCCCTCTTCGGCGGTGAGAATAGCCGCCCCGGCGCCGTCCCCGAACAAAAAGGCCGTGGCATGATCCTTGGGATTGGTTATCCGGGAAAGCAACTCTGCGGTGACCACCAGCAATTTTTGTGCGGTTCCCCCTTTGATAAACGTTCGCCCTACTTCCAGGGCATAAAGCCAACCGGAACAAGCCGCATTCAAATCAAAGGTCAGAGCTTTGGCCGCCCCCAAGTGGCGGGCCAAATCACTGGCCGCCGAGGGCACCGGCTGATCTGGCAAAATCGTGGCCATGATGATGCCATCCAACTCCCCCGGTTCCATGCCAGCCATGGCCAGTGCATGACGACTCGCCTCCGCCGCCAGATCCCGGGCGGATTGCTCTTCGGTAGCATAATAGCGCGTCTTGATTCCGGTAATACGGACAATCTCGTCCTCGGTCATTTCCGGAAAGGCTTTGAGAATCTCTTTATTGGAGCGCAAGTTATTCGGCACCGCATAGCCGATTCCGGCCACCTGAACGGTGGTCGTTCCGGAAGAACTATCCGAGGCACCTTTCTTTTCCGGTTGGGTGGCCTTCTCTGCCAACCAACGTGCGACATCATCGCCCGAGACCCGCCCCCCGGGACCCGTGGAGGTCAACCCCTCCCAAGCACCCGGCTGAAGGCCAGCTTCACGGGCCAGCTTGATGGCCCGGGGAGTCCATTTGGGTCCCTCTGGCGAGATAACCGTGGAGACCACGGCACCGGCGCTTTGAGAAGCTTGCACCGGCGGGGTCTGATGGGCTTTTTTCTCCACCGTAGCGGTGACCGGAACTTCCGCCTTCTTTCCATTTTTCGCCAAATGGCGCAACGACGGATCCTCGGTCTCCAATTCGAGCAGAGGGGAATTCGTCGGCACCACATCGCCGGGGCGTGGCACCCAACCGACCACCTTCCCATTGGCGGGAGCCTCATAATCAAAAACCGACTTATCACTTTCCAACTCGGCAATCCGCTCCCCTTTCACCACCTCCTGGCCAACTTCGGCAAAAAGGTCAATTACAGTGATTTCATGCACAGTGGCTCCCATCGACGGGACCGGGATGTGGGCGATAAAACGGCTCATAAGTGAGAAGTCTTACCGGAAAATGTTAACTTGGTCAACGAGGGACACGGAACTGGGAAAGGAATTTCGGAAAGGTAGCCCTGCGCTTCAGAAATTTGCAATTTCCGGGAACTTACCCTTGTCGTTTGAAAGAATCTCTTTTGAGTGGTGATAGAGACTAAGCGATATCACCCTGACCCTACCACCATGAACCCATTTCTTGATTCTGAATTCACTATTTCCTGGTCCGCCCTGACTCCTGATCGTTTGCCGGAGGCCATGGAAGATGTTTTGCAATCGGCTTCGAGTGAAATCGAGACGATTTCCACAGCGACCGACGCCCCAACCTATGAAAATACTCTGGCCCACTTGGAACGCGCTACGGAAATGGTCGGCAATGCCTGGGGCAAGGCGGCTCATCTTTTGTCCGTAGCCGATTCCAAGGAACTGCGCAAGGTGTACGGTGAATGGTTGCCCAAGGTATCTGATTTTTTCTCCGGTATCCCGCTGAACGAGAAATTGTGGAACCGGGTTCAAGCCTTCGCCAAAAACGGCGATACGCAAGTTCTTTCCCCCGTCCAGCAGCGTCATCTGGAAGAAACAGTGGCCGACTTTAAAGAAGCCGGGGCCGCGCTGCCCACAGAGAAAAAGCAGCGTCTTCGCGGGATTAACGCCCGCTTGGCTTCCCTGACCCGTTCCTATGGGGAAAATGTTCTTGATGCGACCAACGCCTGGGAACTGCTGATTGACCAGGAGGAATATCTCGCCGGATTGCCCGCGCGAGCCCAGGAGGCGGCTAGGGAAAAAGCCCGGGAAAAGGGACTGGGCAGTGAGGAGAAACCGGTTTGGCGCTTTACCTTGCACCAGCCTTCCCTGGAACCGTTTTTGACCTATTTGGAAAGTGACACCCTGCGTCGCCAAATGTGGGAAGGGGCTTCCTCGGTAGGTCAGACTGAGGCCCATGACAACCGCCCGTTGGTCGACGAAATCCTGACTCTTCGCGAGGAAAAGGCACACCTGTTGGGACGCCAAAGTTTTGCCGATCTGGTCCTCAAAAGACGTATGGCCAAGTCCGGTGATGAGGCCCTCGCCTTTATTGAGGATCTATTTGACCGCAGTGAGGAGGCTTTTCACGACGAAGCCAGAAAACTGGAACGTTTCAAAGCCTCCCAAACCAGTGGAACGCACTCTCCCCTCGAACCCTGGGAAATCATCTATTGGGCCGAGAAGCAGCGCAAAGCCGAATATGATTTTGACGAGGAGGCTTTGCGCCCCTTTTTCCCCATTGACCGGGTCTTGCAGGGACTCTTTACCCTCGCGGAAAAAGTCTTTGGTTTGGAAATCGAGGAGAAAGCTTCCTTTTACCGAAGCTCGCCGGATGAACCCGTAGGTGAAGGGGCCGAAGTTTGGCATCCGGATGTTCGCTTCTACGAACTGCGGCAAGCCGATACCAACGCCCACCTGGGTTCATTCTACGCCGATTGGCATCCGCGTGAAAGCAAGCGCGGAGGCGCTTGGTTCAACAGCCTCCTCACCGGAGGGCCTAAGACCGAGGGAAACGGAAAGAAAATCCGCGCACCACACCTTGGCGTCATCTGCGGCAACTTAACCCCCTCCGGCAAGGATGGCCCAGCCTTATTGACCCACCGCGAGGTGGAGACAATTTTCCACGAATTTGGGCACCTCCTTCACCACCTACTCGGAGAGGTGGAGGTCAAGTCTTTGAACGGCGTCAATGTCGCTTGGGATTTCGTCGAATTGCCCTCGCAAATCATGGAAAACTGGTGCTGGCACCGGGAGAGTCTCGATCTATTTGCCCGCCACTTTGAAACCGGGGAACCGATCCCGGAGGACCTCTTTCGCAAGATGACCAATGCCCGTCGTTTCCGTGCTGCTTCCGCGATGGTTCGGCAATTGCAATTTGCCAAGCTGGACCTTGAACTTCACCATCACCACGGGCACTACCCCGCCAAGACCCGGGACGATATTCTGGCCCAAACCCTGGCGCCCTATCAGATTCCCACGGCCACCAGGCAGCCTTTGATGCTGTACCGTTTCTCCCACCTCTTTTCCAGTCCCACCGGTTATGCCGCCGGATACTACTCGTATAAATGGGCTGAGGTTCTCGACGCCGATGCTTTTACCCGTTTCCAGATGGAAGGGATTTTCAACCGGGACGTGGGCCGTCAGTTTGTCGAAAAGATCCTCAGCAAAGGCAACAGTGCCGACCCGATGGACCTATACCGCGACTTCATGGGCCGAAAGCCCGAACTGCTGCCCCTGCTAAAACGCAGCGGCCTGGCCTAAGAGCCAGGGAAATTATGAAGGATGAATTACGAGTTAAGAAAAGCAATTGACAAGGCAGCCTTCCGCTGCCGGTACAGGTTCATAACCTTCCTCCAAATCCCTCCGCCCGGATAAGGTCATAAATTTTTGCTGCTTTCCGGAAAACTCCTGCTCAAAATTTTGGGTCCATTTTTTGGTATTTTCTGTATCCGACTCACGAGGGGAAAATGGATTTGCTCTCATGAGGGTTTTGCTTTGTTCTAAAACCTTTCTGATGAGTGTTAATTCACTGACTGAAACCGAGGTCTCGTTCGCCAACTTGCTCAACAAGGTGGAGGAACTGCGACTTTACGCCTACAGCCGACTTGACCCCGATCTGCGCGGGCCTCTGGGGCAGTATTTCACACCGATGCCGGTGGCCTCTTTCATGGCTGCCTTTTTCGAGCCGCTCCCTGACACGGTCTCGTTGCTCGACCCGGGAGCCGGAGCCGGGATGCTCACTGCCGCCTTTGTCCGTCACGCCCTGGCCCAACGCCAACGACCCCACTGCATCCATGTCACCGCTTACGAGGTCGACCCGCGACTGATTCCTTTTCTGCGTGAGTCCATGGCTCTGATTGAAGCACTTTGCCACCAATGCGGCACCCGGTTTTCCGCCGAGATCATAGAGGGCGACTTCATCAAAATGATTTCTCCCTGCCTCGAAAACGGCCCGCTTTTCGGCAGTGGGCTCGAACGCTTTGACTGCGTCATCATGAACCCGCCCTACAAAAAGATGGCCGGGGATTCCGAACACCGCCGTATCCTCAGTTCGCTGGGATTGGAAACGGTCAACCTTTACACCGGCTTTCTTTGGCTCGCGGCCAAAGACCTCCGCCCAGGCGGCCAATTGGTCAGCATCCATCCACGCAGTTTCGCCAACGGCCCCTATTACCGGCCTTTCCGCAAGGCCTTTTTCGACGAAGTCTCCCCGCGCCGCGTCCATGTCTTCAACAGCCGCACCGATGCTTTCCGCGAGGATGAGGTGTTACAGGAAAACGTCATCCTCCATGCCGTCAAGGCACCGTCCAACGAACCGGTCCGCATCACCGCTTCCGATCATGTCGGTGATCCCCCCAAAGAACGCCGGATGCCCCGGAGGGATTTCTGCAACCCGGACGACCCCGACTTGTTCGTTCATCTGATGGCTGACGAACATGACTCCCTCGTGCGTCAACGCATGGCCGCGTTCACTCACTCTCTCGCCGATCTCGGTCTGACGGTCAGCACCGGCCGGGTGGTCGATTTCCGCGCCAAAGCCTTCCTACTGCACGAAGCATCCAACGACGCCGTCCCGCTCATTTACCCCGGCCACTGCAAAAACGGCCGCGTCGCCTGGCCGCGCGAAAATTTCAAAAAACCCAACTGGTTCCGCCACTGTCCGGACTCAAAGGTCCAGCTCGTTCCCTCCGGCCATTACACGCTGGTGCGACGCTTCACCGCCAAAGAGGAAAAGCGCCGTATCGCCGCTTCACTCATTTCCCCCGAAACGGTTCCCGCCCCGTTCTACGCCATCGAAAACCATCTCAATTATTTTCACCAAAACGGCGAACCCCTTGAACCCGGCCTGGCCAAAGGATTGGTAGTATTTCTCAACAGCACCCTGGTCGACGCCTTCTTTCGCCAATTCAACGGACATACCCAGGTCAATGCCACCGACCTGCGCAGTTTACGCTATCCTTCCCGGCAAGAACTGATCAGCATGGGAGAGCAACTTTCCGGGGATACGGCCCTCGACACCGAAACCGCCGATTCCATTCTCGACCACCTTTTTCTAAATATATGCAACACGCCTTCCACCGATCCCGCCCTGATTAAAAAGAAGATCGATCAAGCCCTCGATCTTCTCAAACAACTCGATGTCCCAAGAGAACAGCAAAATGAGCGCTCCGCGCTCACGCTGCTCGCCCTTCTCGGCCATACCCCAAAAACCAAATGGAAAGACTCCCAAAAAGTCTTCATCGGTATCACCGCCATGATGGACTGGTTTCGTGACCATTTCGGCGTCACCTACGCCCCCAACACCCGCGAGACCGTCCGCCGACAGACCGTTCACCAGTTCGTCGAGATGGGCCTCGCCGTCGCCAACTCCGACAAACCCGACCGACCGGTAAATTCACCCAACTACGGCTATGAGATTGAGAACTCGGCTCTCGATCTCATCCGCACCTACAAAACCCGCAACTGGAAAAAGGCCCTGGCCACCTACCTCGAAAACGTCCACTCCCTGCGCGTCCTCCATCACCAGGAACGGGAGATGAACCGCATCGAGGTCCAACTCCCCGACGGCTCCAAAAAATGGCTCTCCGCCGGTGGACAAAACGTCCTCATCAAAACCATTGTCGAAGAGTTTTGCCCCCGATACACGCCCGGCGGTTACGTTTGCTACCTCGGCGACGCCGGAGAAAAAATTTCCTCCGCAGAACGCGGGTATTTCCGGAAGCTCGGCGTCGAGCTCGACCCCCACGGCAAAATGCCCGATGTCGTCGTCCACCTCGAAGACCGCAACTGGCTTGTCCTCATCGAGGCCGTCACCAGTCACGGGCCTATCGACAACAAACGAAAACGCGAACTGCAAAAACTCTTCGAAGGCTGCACTGCCGGACTCGTCTTCATCACCGCCTTCTCCACCCGCAAGGTCATGCTCAACTACCTCCATCAAATCAGCTGGGAAACCGATGTATGGCTCGCCGAAAACCCCTCACACCTCATCCACTTCGACGGAGAAAAATTCCTCGGACCATATGGAGAGTGATTTAATTCAGGCATATAGAAGCATTAATTATCACCATTAATATCATCCCCTTCACGCTTCAGCTCTTCGGGGGTAATGGTTCTTGCGCCTGGTGTCGGCTTATCCCCCGTAACGACAAGTGCCACTGTCATGATGATTGACGGCACTGCAAAAATGAGGAACGCAATAATGAATCTTTTTCCTAGTCCGAACTTAGATAAACATGCGAATCCGATAATCCCCAACACAAAGAAAAGAGAATATAATGCAATCATTTGTTTTTCTCCTCTGTTGTCGGGCAGCATTCTTTAATTACATCGGCATCCTGAACAAGCCTCCGATATTCAGTGCGAACAGCATCCGCCCAGTCCTGACAATTAAACTTCTCTGTCCCCGGCTTACCAAGTAGGCAATAGTCTTGAAGTGGAGCCGCAGCAACAGCTTTTCGCATTATACAATCATTCCATCCAGAATCATGGGGTGAACGATAGCCACTTGTATCTGTTTCTGTTTTCAGTGTTCCATCGTCAAAAAAACCGATATTCGCAGGTGATTTTCCATCCTCAAAAAAGATTTGTTCATGGCCAATAACTGTATTCCACCTCTCGTCCGCGGGACTGGTCCAAACACCTAAGAACCTAAGCCAACCACCAAGTGGCCTGTAGGCAAAGTAGGCCAACCCTAAATAGTCGTAGAGGTTCAATGCATCGTTCCTAGAGAAAAGATACAGATTCAAATCCTCACTCCAGATATAATCCGACTCTCCACGAAGCAGCATCAATCCGATCTCATTAATCGGATCCCGATTCAGCCACCGCCCCGTCTCGGGGTCGTAATACCTGAAGCCGTAAAAGAACATACCCGACACGATTATCGTAACCGTATCGGCTTTTTCCCGGCATGGTTGCTGGGATGGCAGCCGATTCACCGGGCGCGTTTCTGCTTCCCGGCCAAAAAAATTCCCGACGCGGTTTTTCGAACCGCGCTCGGGATTTTCGAGGGCAAAGCTTTCGTTCAGGGCGACCATGATTGAAGACCTCAAAGATAACGCTCCGGGGGTTCAAGGCAAGGCCTTTTCTCACGCTCCAAGCCGACGCAAAGGCGGCTACAGCGGCTAAAGAAAGAAACACAGTTCACTGCGCGAGCGAAGACGGATGCGTCCGGGCGTGGGCTTCCTTGAGGGCCTTGATGGCCACTTCGGTGTAAATCTGCGTGGTGTCCAGACGGGCGTGGCCGAGTAGCTGCTGGATCAGGCGGATGTCCGCGCCGTTCTCCAGCATGTGCGTGGCGCAGCTGTGGCGGAAGAGGTGGCAACTGCCGCGCTTGCCGATGTCGGCGGCTTTCACCGTGCGGGTCACCCAGTTGCCGACGTAGGTGGCGCTCATGCGCTCGCCGTAGCCGCT
>JAFIGF010000020.1 GCA_020831535.1 Opitutales bacterium
GCATCCCTGCAGGGCCCTATCCTCTCCTTCTGTACATCCCATTCAACTCATCCAAATACCTTTGGCAAGGCCAACTTCTTGCCTATAACCCAAAACCAAAATACGAAACTAAACTGTCAACTTTTCTTCAGGACTCGACACATAAATCCTAATTCTTAATTCATAATTTCACCACTCTACTACTCAAAAAAACCCGGTATCGTGAGAGGCCTCACCATACCGGGTTTCAAAATTTGGGTTAAGCTTCAATCATCCCGAACCGAAATCGCTTACGAGCGTTTCCGGCGAATCCAGAACACCATCCCCAGAGCAAAGAGCCCGAAAAGAGCGGCGTAGGTGGAAGGTTCGGGGATGAGAACGGCGTTTAATCCATCATCGCCGGAAAGGTTTGCGACGCGAATATCGTCCCACCAAGCGGTCTTCCCTCCGGATCCGTCATCTCCGTCGAAGTTCTCGCCACCTATATAGATGTGATCAACAAACGAGCTAAAATCCAACGAATCATTACTGAGATCCGCCGGGCCCAATCCAGCAACTGAAGTGGGGACATCAGCATCGGTGGAAAATGACCAAAGATCAATTTCATCCGTTGCACCGCCAATTCTTACACGGGCTAAAAGAAGATACCATGTTTCCCTCTCCAGAACAGGCCCCGACTGTACTGGATCCATCCCATCGAAAATTTGCAGGGTTATCGTATCAGTGCCCGGGCGGCCGTCTTCACCATCGCCATCGTAAAAAGCACCAAACCCGGGATTATCATTACCAAACCCCACATTACCATCATTGAGACCAAAAACCGCAGTGGCCCCATAGTTTCTCGTCATATCGGGTCGGAGAAAAGTAGAAACCCAAATTTCGCCGTCTAAGCTCGACCCGACAGGAGAACTGGAACCCCTCGCACCACCAGTAAATCCAGTCACACTCTCAAGAAACCCGCCAGCGTGGGTGGGCACGTATCCGGAACCAGTAAAAGAGACCTGATTGTCTCCACCTGATTCCTGATACCGCATATTATTGGTGTTCTGCACCCAATTGGGTGCATCGGCAATGCTATCACCGCTACTTAAAACATCATCATACTCAAAATACTCGCTATAGACCAGTTGCGCTTCAAGCGAGGGGGATAATGAAAGGCTGACGGCAAGCCCAGCAAAACTGAACCATTTGCCGAGGGGAGAGATTAGATTTTCAGAATTCATTTGAAGGAAACTTTCGTTGGTTATGGAATATTTCAATTTAATTTAATAATAACTTACCAAACCAAACCCGGGGTTTCTTCCCATTTTGCGGATTAGTTTTCCCAATTTGCGACAAATTCACGGCTTTTCTCCTTTTTCCCAAAAATCCCCTTTACGCTGAGCTTGTCGAAGGGGAGCAAGCTTCCGCAGTCCAAGGACGGCTGCGCCGTCCGAATTGAAATACCATGTCCTTACCGATAGACCCCCATTCTTCAACGCGGAATATTAGGTTCATTACTCCACTACGTCAGCCCCTAGCAAAAAAAAAGCCCGGAGAAAACTCTCCGGGCTCACAATGAATTAAAGAACTGAACCAGGTGCCTATTTTTTGGCGAACCGACGGCGAACCACCATCATTCCCATAGCCAAAGCTCCGAAAATCGCCGCATAGGTACTGGGCTCGGGGATAACCGTGTATTCAACCGTAGCGGTGAATGTCGAATCGCCAGTTGAATTTGTAGCTGCCAAGTTTTGACCGCTGAGAGAAGTTTCCAAACCAAATGCGGCGCGAACATCAAAAAAGAATTCGTCTGCGCCTTCATAGTCACCCCAAACTGCTTCAGCAACATTACTGGTTTCGGTGACGGTTGCCGTGTTAATGCCGGAGGTTGTTTCAAATCCACCATCTGCGGCGATTGTAACACCTTCATAATCACGAAAGGTTATCGGGGAGGCGGCGGTAAAACCCGCGCCTGTAATGGCTCCAGAGAGGTCATCTCTCGTAGTATTGGCCCCGAAAACAAACGTGGGAAGATTCAAATTATTTTGCGCAAAGTCACCGCTTGGCCCAATGTAATCGTCCGTTGGATCGTTATTGGTAACGGTCACCGAAAAATCCCCGGTTAGTTCGTTTGTAATGGTGACGGTAACGCCGATCAATTCTTGCCCAGCGAAATCACCATTAGACACAGAATCCAATTGCTCAAAAACAAATCGGCGAAAATCCGTTCCTGTTGCGCTAATTGTACCGGTCTGTGTGATAACGGTATTGCCCGATGCATCCGTCGATGTGGACGTGAACATATCTGCAAAAACTTGCCCGAAGGCTCCAACAGGTGCAAGCATTCCCAAAACTGGAACTGCGAAAAGAGAGAATAGTTTTTTATTCATTGTGGGGGGATTGGTTGTAGGAGAATTAGATTTTAGTAAGCAATTTGGATGCCAAATCGGGATTGTAATGGGAAAAAGGATGAAATTTGATTAGACCAAACAAGCTCATTACGGGAACTTGAAAAGGTTTTAAATCATATACTCCCCCTTGACAAGTGTTTTTTAATTTATTTTTCGTGACATTTATGTGACCTTCACCCCCCTCCAGTTGGTCTTTTTTTCCGTTGCCCTGAACCTATCATCGTCCTTCGGACTATTCCAAGGGAATCTGAACACCTTTGCCGTTGACCCACCGAAAGACATCACTGAAAACTCCAAGAGTGCCAGTAAAACCTCCATGGATCTCTCTTCTGGGCTGGGGCCTCATTGCCAGCGGCCTTTTTCACCTGGGAAAACTTTTTGCCGATTGGCGCTTGGGTTCATCCTTTTTCGAACTGGGGTTTCTCACCATCCCGGCTGGCATCGCCCTTCTCCAATACCATCGCTTTACAGCAAGACTCTTGGGCGTTTTCTCTTTTCTCGCCGCGGGATTGCTGGGGATTTTCTTTCTTTTCCCCGAAGGGGCCGCCCTCCCCCTCGTTTTTTCATTGGTTAGCATTGGATTGCTACTGAGTTTGGGCGTTCTTCTCTTTCGATCGGAAAGACATTTCGACCGAAAGACTATCACGTTCAACCCCCGGCATTTACCCCGGCACCTGTTAGGTCCCTTGCTGGCCATCCTGGCTCTTACCAGCATCGCCACCTTGGGATACTATCAAGTGGAGCAGCAAAACTCGAATTTTGGGGATGTTCAGGAGTTTCAGCTCACCGTCATGCCTCTCGATACCCTTACCGGAAGGGCCCCGGAAGGTGGACTTTTGTACCGATTGGACGGATTGGAATCACCGGGATTTGCCCGCCAGCGGGGTTTTACCACCACTTCGGGAGGCGCCCGATACCTTTTTTGGGCCAACCCTCCCTTCTCCGTTCATTTAACGTTGATCGGCGCCAACGGAATCCCCCATCAACAGGAAATCCATTTCACCGGAGAGAAAAGAGAGAAAACCGTCAACGCAATTGCGGAATTCCAGGAAACCGCGACCCCATAGAAGGAAAATCCTCTCTTTTACTGGCATCACGGCTTCATCAAAACTTCTTTTTCTTCCACGAGGGTTCAGGCAACTGAGCTGGATTCGCTTCGAACAAAACGCCTGCCACAGCAGCATGTCGGCGGAGTTTCTGGTATTCCTTCGGCTCGATTTGCCAACTGAGAGAATTGGCGATTTCCGCCAAGACGATCTGATTGTCCCCAACTAAAAACGCAATTTGCTGACGTACATCCCCAAAGCGGGCCTCCGCCATCGCGCGCAAAAGCGGGATAAATTCATCCGCCTTATCCCCGGGATACAGAACCCAGGTGATCGCTTTGATTTCGTTCTCCACCATACTGGCCAGAGGTGCCACTTCCTGTCCCACCAAGCGCGGGTCTTCCTGGTCCCGCGCCATGATGGTCCCCGTAATCACCACCGCCCGCTCCTCCACCAAAGCGTCTTTCACCCCTTCATAGGCCCGGCTGTACACATTGACCTCAAAATCCCCTTCGCGAGTCGTTAGTCCAACAATGGCCCACGGACGATTGTCTTTCCGGGACAATTTTTTTGTCAGCTTGCTGATGACCCCGCAGAGACGAAAGGTGGTTCGGTCGGGAAGAGTCAGAAGTTTTTCCTCCGGATGGGAGTTCAAAGCCTCCACCAACCCGGCATAATCGTCCAGGGGGTGCCCGGAAATGTAGAACCCGAGCAATTCCTTTTCGTGCCGCAACATCTCGGGCAGAGAAAACGCTCCTTTTGCATTTTGCTGACGATCCTCTTCTCCCTCGGAGTTTTCCAGAGGATCTTCCCGTACCGTTCCGTTGGCACTGCCCGAGGCGGCATCCCCCAGGACATCAAAAAACGACGCCTGCCCCGCTTCGCGGTCGCGGTTGGCTTACGCCCCCCGCGACAAACCCGGTCCCAAATAGGCCAACACCCACCCACCATTAATTACGGTAAAATAAAAGGCCCCGGATTTT
>JAFIGF010000033.1 GCA_020831535.1 Opitutales bacterium
GCGTAGTCGGGCTGATTCATCGCCCGATCCGCGGCGGAGATGACCTGGCGGAATTTCAAACGCATCCAACGTCGGGGGAGATCTTCGGATGTTCGCGAATTTCCGGCCGATTCGTTCGGGAGGTAAACTCCCTCCGACAAGGCAACCGTTCGGGGCGTAAAGCCCCTCCGACCGCTGTTTTTACTGAGGTAGCACAGCCATCCTGGCGGTGTTTTGAGTGATAGGGACACAGGCTGGAAGCCTATGCTACTTCTTTATTTGTGTCTATTCGTGTTCATTCGTGGTTCAAAAGAAACAGCCAATCGGGGCGCAAAGCCCCTCCGACCTCTGTTTTTTACTGAGGTAGCACGGACATCTTGGCGGTGTATTGGGCTGTTCGGGAACACCTGGCCTGGCCCCTGAGACTGTACCACCATGTCATAAAGAAAGGAAACAAAACAGCCGAAGGCAATGCCTTGGCGGGTCCTTAGGCTAGGAAACCTGCCAGGTGCAAAGGCATTCTTTCGGAGGAGAGCTTCGTTCCCTCGGCCAAGATGATTTTTTGGTCAGCATGAACTCCCTTAAACTGCTCTCGTCCCTTGCCTTTTCCGCCGATTTCAAAGACTAGTTTTTTTCCTTTGTGGTTGATAAGAAAATCCGGGGTCTTTTTTCCCCGGGTTGACTTTAAGTAGTGCATCTCGAATCCTGCTTGACGCATTGCCAGAGCGAAGAAGTCTTCGCGCAACCCGCCACGGCATTCTGCCAAGGGGCGATACAAGGTTCGAAGAGGAGGCATCAAGAGTACTTTCGGCTCTTTCAGTACATTGGATCCAGCCGGAAAGATACGCTGTAGAACAAAAGCATTTTCAAAGGCTGAGGCATATTGTTCAGCTTTATATTTGGTGATTCCCAAGTTTTGGGAAAGGCTGCTGTAATTGATTCCATCGACGTCGGAGCGTCCGATAAAGGCGATCATTCGACGCAGCAAGTCGAGTTCATGCACCCTCAAGGCAAGCGAGTTCGGGATGTCCCGGGAAATAATGGCTTGGAGAGTTCCTTCCAGTAGGGGGGAGGGATCCGGTTCTTCCAGGGCGAAGGGAAGTAAGCCACCGGAGAGATAGGCTTCAAATCGGTCCGCGCACCGCAGGTATGCCGGATCAGTTTCTCTCGCAAGGAGAGCGTCTAGTTCTACTCGTGGCAAGACTTCACCCTTCGTGAACTCAAGATATTCCCGGAATGAAAAATAATCCAGGGAGTGCAAGCTCACCCGTCGGGACAAATCATAAACCGACTCTCTGATTCGTAACGCGACCGAACTGGTAAAAAATACCCGGATATCGAGGAAGTCATACATCTGTTTCAAGGCTCCAAGAGCCCCATCGGCAAAATGGATTTCGTCCAAAAAGAAATGCGTAAAGTGATACGCTTCGGCCAATTCACGCACGAGAGAAAATAGATTCACTTCGCGGGGCAGGGTGTCCAGAGACAGATAGAAGCCGTCCTCGCAATCTGCCGCCAACTGTTGCAAGAGGATCGTCTTCCCTGCGCCCCGGGGCCCAACAATGCCGATAAAGTGACGTCCCTGATCAGCTTTCAAGGAAGTGAAGAGCGAGCGCTTTAGGTTTCGAGTTCGCCCTAAATCCTTCGCCCGTCGGTCTAAATCCAATAAAGTTGAAAGTTGCATTATGGAAAATAATTTACCGATTTGACTGTCATTTTGTCAAATAAATAAACAAAAATGGGGTATAGAGTACCAAGGATGAGGGGTGAAGGGAAAAATAAAATGCTGAAACACTGGCGTAGCGCGGCAGCGCGGAGGTGGTGCGCCGCAGGCGTGCCCGGATAGCTCCGCCGTCGCTGAAGCTAAGGCGGGATCTCCGCTACGCTACGAGAAGTGGAGGGTGACTAAAGCGGGTGCCCTTTGGGCGGCTGAGGGAGCAAATGCTAAAATTGGGCGGCTGAGGAAGAGAAAGTAGCTGCGGTCTTTAGCCGCAGTTCGGTGAGGGGGAAACCGAAGGAAAAACAGTTGGGAGGAACCATCGCCGCTTAGCGGGATTTCGCTGCGGCTCAACGAATGGACACGAATGAACACGGATTTATTTGGAAAGGAAATAAAACAGCCGGGGCTCTCGCGAAGGCACCAAGGCACGAAGGAGGAAATCGTGAGAATTTGGATGGCTGTTTTGTCGGAGGGGCTTTACGCCCCGATTGGCTGTTGTAGCCGACACGTCCGCCATAGCCTTGGCGAAGGAGGAAATCGTGAGATTTTGGACGGCTGTTTGCGTAGGAGGGGCTTTACGCCCCGATTGGCTGTTTGCGTAGTCGGGCTGATTCATCGCCCGATCCTTGGCGGAGATGACCTGGCGGAATTTCAAACGCATCCAACGGCGGGGGAGATCTTCGGATGTTCGCGAATTTCCGGTCGATTCGTTCGGGAGGTAAACTCCCTCCGACAAGGCAACCGTTCGGGGCGTAAAGCCCCTCCGACCTCTGTTTTTTACTGAGGTAGCACAGCCATCCTGGCTGTGTTTTGAGCCGTTCGGGACACAGGCTGGAAGCCTATGCTACTTCTTTATTTGTGTCTATTCGTGTTCATTCGTGGTTCAAAAGAAACAGCCGGGGTTCTCATCACCGCTTAGCGGGATTTCGCTGTGGCTCAACGAAGGCACGGAGGGTAGCCGAAGTCGTAAGACTTTGGACGGGGGGTGGCGGATCCGGTCCCCCACGGAAGGGTTGAATAGGAAAAAGAGACCGCCTAAAGGCGGGACTCCAACTTTCACAAAACTATCCATAACAACACCTTGAAGCTTTCAGAGAAATTCAATCACTTCTCCTTCGATGAATTAATCGTATTCTCGGGATAAGCACTCTTCGCGCGCCGAAGGTGCGCAGGGTGATAGCCCCGGGGTGAGCCCAACCCTGGGTTGACGGCGATTTTAGTCCTTTTCCCTAAGAAAGGCTTGGTCGGGTTCGCTGAGGGTGGCGAGGGGGATGCGAAAGGTCTGGCCGTCGAGGCGTTCGAGTTTCACTTGGTCACCGTCTCGGGATACCAGACGGGCTTCGATGGTTTGACCTTGCTGGTTTTGCCAGAGACGGTAACCGGTGGTTTCGCGAATCCATTCCCGGTCGGCAGGGATGAGGGTGTCGAGGGGAACGTGAACGGAGCTCTGGTCGGGGAGGATCAGTTCCACTGTTTCGCCATGATAGTGGACGAATCCGGCGGTGATTTGACGGCCTTCCTGGTTGGTCCAAGAACGGGCAGTGGCTTCGTTGTAGGAGAGCGTTGGGGTATGGGTGGTCCCGCTGTTCGTTTCTCCCCGACGAAAGGAGAAGAGAAATTCCGCGATAGGCCAGAGGTTTTGCGGACGGCCGCTGTGTCCGATGTCCTGAATTTCCCAGAAGCGGACGCGCTCGGCCCCTTCTTGGACCAGGTTCTGGTAAGTGCGGACGTAGGGATAGGAACCACTCCAGGGGTCGTTGTTGCCCATCATCATCCAGATCGGAATATCCTTGAGGCGCTCGGCTTCATCGAGATCGATTGGAGGAATGCCCGCCAGGGGAACGGCGGCGGCAGCAAGGTCCGGTCGGGCCAGCATGATATACCAAGTGGAGGACCCGCCCATGCTGTGGCCGGTGAGGTAAATGCGCTGACGATCAATCTCCGGAATGGTGTCCACCAAATGCTCAATGCCCTTGATGTAATAATCGATCATTTCAGTTGGGCGACCATTGTTGATGCCATCATCGCGGGTGATGTATTCATGGGTGCGTGACTGCGGATGCAGATAGACCACATAGGCGGGAAAATGCTCGCGGTAGGTATCGGTAAGCCAGATATTTTCCCCGGTGCTCTTCTTGCCGATGCCGCCGATACCGGGTTGTAAGACGACGAGGGGGAAACCATGTTCCGGGCGTGTGGCCTCATCGGAGGGACGGGCGAGGGAGTAGTGTAGGTTTTTACCGTCTTGGAAGGCATGGCGTTCCCAGCGTTCTTTAGAGGTGTTCATTTCCTCTTTGGGGATCGACAAAACAAAAGGGGTCCTGCGTCCATGGGAAACCTCCCGGGACATTCGGAAATGACCAAAGTCGCGCAAGGGGTGTCCGCTGGACAATTGGATGGGATCCAGCTCCGGATAAGTTCGGGTAGCGGCATGTCTCTCCTGCGGCTCGGGCCCCCGATCCGGGTCACCCATAAAGGGACTCAGGTCATCAGGAATTTCGGGGAGAGCCAAAGCGATGGAGGTGCAAAAGAAAAGAAGGAGAAACAGGGAGTAGTTCATTGATGGTTGGACGAGGGGTAAAAAGGTATTTGTGAAGAAAGCCTGGGGTGCAGGGCCAAGGCAAATAGTGGGGTATAGATATCTGAAAAGGTGAAACGAATACAAGCGTTCGTCTTCTGTAACAGTACAGGAAAGCTGTGGACTACTTTTGTAGCGTAAGTCGTAAAGCTTTGGACGGGTGCCGGCAGTCCGGTACAATTGGGGGCAACCCCTTCAGGGCTTATGAATACTCGAAGGAGCGGCAAGAGACTGCCGCTGCTACAATGCATGGGCACGTTTGTTTTTGGCCGAGGTATTGTGTCTGATAACTCAATTCTCCACCACCACGCGGAGGAATTGGCGGGTGGGGGCGGGGGTGTCGGTGAAGCGGACTTCGACCCATTCAACGTCGCCGTCGGTTTCCAGAACGGTTTCCTCAAGGTGGATTTCCTGCCAGCTTTCGGGGGTGAGGTCGGAGGACCACTCCACCCGATAGGAAAGATCGCTCAGGCTGGTGTCGCGGCGGTAGCGCAGGGCAATGCCGGAGGTGGACTCGGCGGTGTGATGCAGCAAGGGCAGGCCGGACTCGGTGGCGGTGGCTCTTTTTCCGGCCACGGATTCGCGGGGGTGCAGGCCAAAGGCGTATTTCAGGATGTTGGCGATCCCGTCCCCGGCCGGATCGGCATAGGGATCGCGCTCGGCTGGGGTCAGATCTTCGAAACTGTCCAACCAGCTTTCAAAATCCTGCCCGGGCGGAAGGACGGCCACCGGATTGCTGAGATTTTCCCCGCCGTGGGCGAGATAGAAGTCGTCATAGAGCATGGGACCGTTGTTCCAGCCGATGAAATGCAAAGCATCAATGAGGCCGGTTTGAAAGGGGTGACTGTCGGAGCCCTCGACGAGGTTTTCTGAAGTCACCAAGGTTTGGCTTTCGTACTGGCCTCCTTCGATATAGAGTCGGTACAGTCCGTTGGTATTGTCGATAACCATCCAGAAGTTGTACCAGGTGTCCCGGTCGATCGTTTGTTCAACTTGTTGGAGGTCGGTGTTCGACATGTCCTCACCGAATAACCAAAGCACCGGCTCAGACGGATCGGTATCCCACTTGATGCGAATGGGATTACTGTTGGGCATACGGATTTGCTGGTTGATCCGACTCGATCCCGCGGGCACATGAAAACGGAAAAACAGCGTGCCGACCTCCCCCGTTTGAATGGGGGTGGAGAGGTCTTTTTGGATATTATCATTCGTACTTGGGCCAAAACGAAAAACCTGGTTGTTTTCGTCTTCGGGATCTTCGACCACCTGAGCGGCACTGTCACTGTTCCCACTCCAGCCGTCCTGGTCACGGAGAGTACCCGAATTCAGATCGTCAAAATTTGCCTGTAAGACCCACGGCGCGTCACCGGCTTCGAGAATGGTAAAGGTGCCGGTCTGAAATGTCAGAAGGTAGTTGCCGGAGGCCGAAAGCGTCCCCTGTCGAATGGTGTAGGCGCCGATGTCCTCACCGCTGTCACGGGTCAGGCTGCCAGTGAGGGTATCGCTGCCAAACAGTTCGCCACTGACGATATTCCAGGAAAGAACCGGATCGGGATCGCTTTCGAATTTGGCGGCATCTTCGGCTTCCACGGTGAGGGGGGCCGGGTCGATAGTGAAGGTGTCCGAGTTGCTGCCGGTAGCCCCTTCCTCGGTGATGGTGGCGACCACGGCGTAGGTGCCGGCATCGACCGGAACCTCCGACGATCCATCGAAGGTGAGTTCATAGGAAAAGCCCTCCGGGTCGGTGGTCACGGTGGGTGCTTGCGCTTCGCCGTTGTAAGTCACGGTGAGGTTGGAGAAAAAAATCGCTGCGGTGGCTTCCTCCACTTGCACGGACACCGTTCCCTCAACCGGTTCGTAGGTAAAATCGTCGTCCGGTAAGAAAACGACCGCTTGATCCGCCGTTCCGACTTCCGGTTGAAAGTCGGGATCAATAAAGGCAAAGGTCCCCGCGACATTGGCACTGCCGCCGCTCAATTCCGAATCAGCGAGGTTTTCGCCAAAGGTGATGGATGAAGCGGTGGGCCACTCGCTGACCGTGGGCACGGTCCCATTGACCACCAGCAGGGCTTCTGCGCTGAGGGTGGAACCATTCACGTTGCTGACCACCACGCGGTAGGTGCCGCTATCGGAAACCCCGGCCGGATTAATGGTGTAGGTGGCGCTTTCGGCGCCGGGAATATCTTCGCCGTCTTTTTGCCATTGGTAACTGATCGGATCATCACTACTGGCGGCGACGAGGAAGGTGGATTCTTCCCCCACGTTGATGTTCAATCCCAGAGGCTCCTCGTCAATCACCGGAGGAGGGGCGGTGGTATCGACGTTTCCCAGGGAAAGGAATTGGTCGGTTTCGGCAATGTTTTGATAGACGGCTTCGATCCAGTCCGCGGAGAGGTCGAGGTCGCTGATCCGCATCTCGTCCAGATTACCCGCCAGGGAACGGTTCAGGCTGTCGTTGTCGCCAAAAATTCCCGCGCCCAGTACCAGAGCCGGGTACGGGCCTTGCGGGTAGTCGATGGTATAATTGAAAGGCTCGCTGTAAATTGCCTCGCCGTCGATGTACGTGGTGATGGTGCTGCCGTCCCAGGCGACCGCCACGTAAATCCACTCGTCCTCTGGTACCCCGCCGTCCAAATCCGCATCGTGAACTTCCCGGGCGTTGCCATTGGGGACCCCGAGTTCGGTCCCGATGGCGGTACGGTGGCGGGAAGTATTGAAATCGGCCCGATAGCCGCCCCCGTCCCAGTAGGGATCTCCGGCGGTAAACAACTGGCGTTTTTGGGTGTCCGCGCCGGGATCGATGCGAATCCAGCCTTCGAGGGTAAACCCATTGGTGAAGCGCAGGGTATCCGGAAGATCATTACCCACTTGTAGGGCCGTGTTTCCGTTGGATCCATCGAAGCGGGCGGAATTTCCCACCACGCCGGGTTGCACGGTCATGGGGCCAATCGGGCTGGCGTGGTGATCGAAGCGGGTACTGTCGAGGCGGTCATCTTCCTCTTCCTGTAAATGCCATACCGCGCGGTAGTTGTCTTCCCAAACGGAGCCGTTGGTGGTGTAGGCGGGTGGTTCAGTGGCCTCGGGATTGCCCCAGAGAGCGCGGATTTCGGTTTCGGTTCCGGAAAGAACCGGAACCCGCACCCAGACAGCGGCGGAACCATTGACGTTCCAGTAATCGATTTCATACGCCAGCTCCCGGTCACCCGCTCCGTTGACAAAGCGCAGGTCCCCGCCTTGGGGGTCGGCAAAGTCGGCAAAGGAGAATCCATTTTCACCCTCCGCAAACCTCACCAACAAAGGAAAGTTTTCCAGAGTGGAAGCCCCTTGGTAGCCATCGATGGATACCTCCATGGTGTAGGTCCATTCCGCTCCGGGAACTGTTTCGGTAATAGTGGAAACGGCTTCGCTAAAAGAGCCTTCCCAGAATTGGTTCTCCGCCCGTACGCGGTAATAATAGGTGGTTACCGGATCCAAGGCCGTATCCGTGAAACTGGTACCATCGGCGGGGCGGGTTCCCACCTCCGTCCACGGGCCGCTGGAGTCGGAAGCCCGCTCAATGGTGAAGCTTTCCATGAAGTCGCCGACCGGTTCCCAACTTACCCGGACCTGGGAGGAGCCTTGAGCCTCGGCCAGAACGTTGGCTGGTTCCGGCGGCACCGGAATCACCGTGACTTCGGCGGTAGAACTGGAAACTGTTCCGCCGTCGTTGCTTACCCGAACGACATAATTTCCGGAATTTGAAGTGGACGCCGAAGCGACCGACAGCGTGGAACCCGTCTCGCCGCTAACCACTTGCCCGTTGCGCAGCCATTCGTATTCCAGGGTGCCGTAACCTTCGGCTTCCACGGTAAGGTTCAATGGATCGCCGACCGGGATCGTCACGTCTTCAGGCTGAGTTGTAATGGTTGGGACGGGGACGCCTACCGAAAGGGTCCGGGTATCCGTCGAAACGGCCCCGGAAGTATCGGTCAGGGTGAGGGTGACGGCGAATTCGCCGGGATCGGTAAAGGTATGGGTTACGCTCTCACCGGTGGCGGTGGCACTGCCGTCACCAAAATCCCAGGACGCGGATTGAATCGTCTCACCCGTTTGGATCCAGGAGCGATGAGTGCTGAAGTCCACCTCCAATGGAAGCAAACCGCTTTCCGGCGTCGCCGTAATGACTGCTTCGGTATCCGTAATGGTTTGGTAGATACGGTCAATTTCGATGAAATTGATTTTGGGGCTGTCGGCGTAGGCGTTGCTTTCAATCAACAATTGGCCTTCCCACACCGGAACGGTGACAAAGCCATCGGCATAGATGTGGTCCTCATCGGTGGCAATATTAAAAACAAACTGCCCGTTGACCGAAAAACTCTGTTGCCCGTCGCTGAAGAGCGGGTCGCCCGCAACGATGCGCACCCGGTAAAGACCATTGGGGACCTCGATGGCCCAGGAGGCCCCACCGGTTACCATCAGGCCATCGTGCATGAAGCTGGGCGCGGGTTGTTCCAAATAGAAACGTTGCCGTGCATTGTTGGGCTCTTCCAGCCAACCATAGGTTTTGCCATTACCGCGATCTCCGTACAACTCCCCGGTGTCGGCCAGCCATCCCGGGGGAGGGGGAAGGGTATTGTCTTGAAAATTGATGCGTTGCCAGACGGTATTGCCCTCGCCCACGCTGACCGTAACCGGATCGGAGACCAGGGTTTGCCCGTCGGGTCCGTTGACTTCAAGGGTGTATTGGCCCTCGTCCGAGGCGGATAGGTTGGGCAGTTCCAACCTCGGTTCGGTGGCCCCGGAAATTTCGGTGCCGTCTTTGGACCATTGGTAGGTCATCGGTTTGCTGCCGGAGACCGAAGCTTTCAAGCGAATGGTTTCCCCGGCGAAGGCGGCGGAGTCGCGCGGTTCGCGAAGAAAGGCCAGCGGCTCGGTTTCCTTTGCTTGGGCAAAAATGATGAAGGAAGTCCGCTTCTCACCATTACTCAGATCCATTTCGGCATGGATGGCGTGGGAGGTCTTGGATGGGTCGAGCGTCAGTTCCAAATCAAAATGAGTTTCGCTGGAGGCAGGAATGGTTTTAATGACTTCGTCGCGGTCGTAGATCCGGATTTCTGTCCAGTCCGGATCGTTGATGAGATTGAAACTATAGCGAACCGTTTCGGAAGGCGCATAGCGAACGGTGGCCGCCACCGCTCCGTCAAAGAACAGCTTGGGATCCCAGGGGCGGGTGATTTCAAAATGCTTACCGTTGTTGAAACGGAGACCGTTGTCGGTGCGGTAGGAAACCGTGGCGCGGAGGAGCCGGGCCATGTTTTCGGTGGGGACCCAGCCCAGGTCCAGGGGATCGCCGCTGTAGTCGGACTGGGAGCGATACGAGAGGTAGCCAGTGGACCAGTCATCATGGGTGCTGTCGATCAACCACCCGTCGGAAAGGTTCATCGGGGTCAAGGTCGGGGCTTCGGTTTCGGTGGGCACATTACCGGGGTCTTCGGGATAGCGCAGTGGGAGGATTTCATCAAAATAGCTGAAGGCCAGGTGCATTCTGTTGCCGTCCGAATGGCCTTGCCGGTATTCTTCGAACCAGGCCCAGGGAGCGCCCTGGTCCCGGCCCTCGCGATAGAGGTTTTTGATATTGGTTCGGCGCGTTTCACTGTCGTTTCCTCCGGCGATCATCAAGGAGGGTACATCCCAAGGATCGACTCCGTACTCTTTCACATAGTTGGCGCCCTTGTTGACCATAAAGGCGATAGTCCGCTCAGGGAAGCGCCGGGCGAAGCCGTAGGCTTGTTGGCCGCCATTGGAATGACCCCAGAAAATAACCGGGGCATGGTGCAGTTCCGGGCGTCCGCTCTCCGCGATCACCGGGTAAAGACTGCCGTCCCGGAAATCTTCCCAGGCATCGATTTCACCAATGTTGCCAGCTCCTAAGCCGAAAACCACAAAGCCATGTTTGAAGGCCCACTCCTGCAGTAAAGGATTGTTGGCCGCAACCTTATTGGTGGAGCCGGCTCCGTTGCCCGCATAGAGGATGCCGCGGATTTCCGGCAAGGTGTCTTCATCCGGAATCCAGGCCCGCAGGCGGGATCGTTCGTAATAAAAATTCTTTTCCACGGTGAGGTCTACACTGGTGGTAACGGTTCCTTCACTGTTGGACATGGTGAGGGTGTAGGTGCCGCTGTCGGACAGCGAGAGGTCGCTGAGGGAAAGCATCGGACTGTCCGCTTCGGGAATCGCCTCGCCGTCGTGGTCCCAACTGTAGGTGATGGGGAGGCTGCCGGAGGCTTGTACCTCCAGGGTCACCTCCTCGCCTTCCAGGGCGTTGAGGGGCTCAGATTTCGATACCACTTGCGGGGCGCGCTCGGCATATACCGATAGGCGGCCCGAGGGACTGGTGATGGAGGAAGTATCCGGGTAATGGGCGGTGACGGTGTATTGGCCCGCTTCGGCGGTGGTCAGGTTCTCCAGTTCGAGGACCGGGCCATCCTCGCCGGGCAGAACGGCTCCGTCCCGTTTCCATTCGTAATGGGTGGCCTCCGGACGGCCAAAGGCGTAGCCCTCAAAGCGAATGGCTCCGCCGGTTTCCACGGAAGCATCATGGGGGATGTGCATGAAACCTGCCGAAATCGGATCGCCCCGCCTCAGCGCGAACATCCAGTCCACGGTGGCCAGAAACCGGCGTTCATGGACATTCGAGGAATGGTCCAGGTCGGTGACTTCCCAGTAGCGGATCGCACCGTGGCCAGCTTGGCGCACTTTGTCGTACATCATCCGGTAATTCATGGCCCCCAGGGAACCCCAACTCGCCCCGATAAAATCATGTATACCAATTCCCGCCCAGATGGCGGTGTCCTTGAATTCCGCGGCCTTCTCGATGGTTCGGGTGGCATCAGTGCCGCCGGGACCCCCGGCGAACGGTGCCGCCGCCGCGAGGAGATCGGGGCGCTCAAAAAGGATCGTCCAGGTGGTATTTCCCCCCATGGAATGCCCGGTGGAATAGATCCTTTCCGTATCGATGCGTTCGTTATCGGCCAAATCCTCGATTAAGGCCATGAAGGCATCGAAGTATTCTGTGGTGTGGAGTTCATTGTTTTCATCCGGGTTTTCCACCGGACGGGCCGGGAAGGTAGGGCTGAGGACAAAGGCGGGAAATTGCTGCCGGTTCTCGTCGAGGGCCATGAATTTGGATTCCCAAGTGGGTGTGCTGCCGCCGACGCCGCCCGCACCGTGAATCACGAGGAGGAGCGGATAAGTGGTCTCAGTGTCCGAGGGGTCATAGTCCGGTGGGGTCAAGAGGAAGTAGGGCAGCTCGGTATCGGCTTCATCGGTAAAATACTGACGCGGTCCGAGATTGGCCACCCCTTCGGTTTCCATCCGGTTTTCCACGTCGCTCAGGTAGGTGCTTTCGGCCCCGCTGGGGGAGTTTGACCGGGGGCGCAGAAAGAGACCGTAATCGCGGTAATGGGCCGGAAAGGGAGAGGTTCGCGGGTAGGTGTGATTGTAGAAGGAGGTTGGATCCTCCTCGCCCTCGGTGGAGGTGTAGAGGTGCGGCGGCAGGACATCGTGACGTTCAAACTGCTCATAGAACGTATCCTGGGCGGAGGCGAGGGGAAGAATTCCAGCGACCAGACAAAGAATCAGGTAACGGGTGACAGATTGGAGTAGGGACTTCATAAACATCGAAAAACGATAATGGGCTAGTATGATGGGAGAAAAGTAGGTCGTGAACTGCTTTCCTGTAAGGGTAATGTTGGAAATGTTGTATTGATTTTGCATGAATCGCAAGGGAGGTTTTACTGTAACAGTAAAATGAGGGGTTTTGGAGTCAGTAGCCTTCCTTGTGTGAGACTAAGGTGTTTTCGAGGCACCAGGAGTGTTGCGCGCAGGGACATGAAGTCCCCGCTCGCTGTGGAAAAGGGGCGACATTTTCGTTTTCCGAAGCATTGCGCACAGGGGCGCAAGGCCCCGTTCGCTTTTTGCCCCAAGCGGGGACCTCGTGTCCCTTGCGCGGAGTGCTCTCGGCCCCGCGAGTCTCTTAATCGCATATTCCAGCTCCGCTGGGGGCGGTACTGACTTCCGAATCGGGACACCCGGAAACCACGTAATCCTAATCGACATCTACTAAAAGAGCTATAACTACGAAATGATGGAATAGCCGTTTGTTTACGAGAAACTCAACGTTTATCAGGCATCGATTCAATTCGCTTTTCTGCTTGTTGGACTTATCCGCAGGACATCGGCGAACCCTCCCCGGTGGGCCCCATCAACAATCATCAACCAAAATCCCACAACTCCTTCCCCTGCATTTCAACGTTGACAATTCGTCCTTTCCCAAGTAGACTTGAGGGGCTTACTTTAGAATTTTACCCCTTATCTAAGAACCACTTTCATTGACTTACCTCATCTCTCCAACCTCCTGTGCCAATGTCATTCTTTAAATACGTTAATTGCTTAACCACCATTCTCGTTGTCGGATTCTGCTCTCTGGGATCTGCTTTGTATGCCGAAAAGGAATTGGTGGCCTCCTGGGATTTCAATGATGAGGCGACGGGGGGCATATCCTCCTCGATTACCATTGAAGCTGATTCTGGTGAGGGATCCATGATTATGACCGGTCCCGGAGGAACGAATTTGGCAATTGATGATGGGGGCACCTCGGTCAACGCATTGGATGGGGTTGCCGCCGGGAATAACATTCGGTTTCAGCGGGGGTTACGTTGGGATGGGAGGGATATTGATTTTGTGGTGGATCCGGATGCTTCCAACGGCATTTTGGAAATCTCCTTTGCCGCTGCCCGTACCAGCGGGGGAGCGGATATTGCGCAAGTTTCCTATCGTATTGGCTCGAGTGGGGACTTCGTCGTTCTCGATGATTCGCCTACGCCCTTTCCAGAAAGTGGCAGTCCGGAAAGTAACTACCAGGCATTTACTTATATTCTTCCTTCGTTGAGCGATTTTTCAGACGAAGTAACGATACGTTTGACCTTTGTCGGTGGAGGTGCGGGCAGTAGCCAGGGCAATCGTTTTGTCATGGACAATATCCATATCAAACGGTCTGCTCCTGAACCCTTGGCTCTCACCGGCACACCACCTGCCGAGGTGGAAATCAACGAATTTTTCTCTTTCACTCCTGAAGTTAGCGGGGGATTTGCGCCCTATACATTCACCTTGTCAGGATCGCTTCCCGAGGGAGTATCCTTCGACTCTTCGGACGGTAGCATTGCCGGCACTCCGGTGCTCGGAGGGGTCTTTGAGGATCTCATTATCGAAGTTGAAGATGGTGAATCCGAGACCGCTCAAATCGGGCCTTTTACCCTGACCGTTACCGGCCTTTTCGCAACCGCCGAGGTTCCCGTTACGGGGCGTTTAAATGAGCCTTATGCCGGGTTTACCGTTCAGGCCAGTGGAGGTGCTGAACCCTATGACTACGCCCTCCTCGGCGATTGGCCAGCAGGCATTTCCGTGGATTCTGGGAGTGGAGAAGTTTCCGGTACTCCAACCGAAAGCGGTGTATTTACCAATCTTTCCGTCAGGGTCACCGATAATGATACCAATGTTTTTGATTTGCCTGCTTTTGATCTGATCATTGAACCGAATCCGGGCAACCTCTATTTGTGGGTGAATGCTGATTCACTTAATTTTAATATGGCTTCGGGATCTCCGGTCAGCTCCTGGCCGGATCTTTCCGGGAATAATCGTGATCTGGAGCAAACTGATCCTGGGTTGCAGCCCACCTTGGTAAAGAATGCTTTTGCGGGCCGTAGCGCTGTTCGTTTTACCCCCGATGATGTGCTATCCTTTTCGGACGCAACCCTCGACCCGCAAGATCTAACCCTCATTGCGGTCAGTCGCAGTGATTCTTCTTCGGGCAACCTTCTGCAACACGGATCCTCATCGCCCGCGTTTTCTCTGAGCCAGTCATCCTCGGAGGTTCAGTTCGCGTCATCCTCCACCCTTGCCGGGCAAACGGAAGAGCTGACATTGATTTCCCTCGTTTCCGATCAAGATGGGGCCACGCTGTACATCGATGGGCTGGAAGTTGACTCTTTGGAATGGTCCTCCCCGTCCTCTTCTGAAACCCTTGAGGCATTTGTCGGCGAGGTCTTTTCCGGGGATATCTTTTCCCTTCGCATTTACACCGATAGCCTTTCCTCATTGGAACGCCAAGCGGTTGAATTTTCCCTGCTTGACTACTACGGCATCGGGGTTGACCTGGAGAAGACATTTGCTTTTGCCGACTATGCGGTGGAGGGATTTCCGGCCACCTTCTTTGTCGATTTCCGCAACTCACTCGATAAACCGGTGGTTTTCGATCCTGCCCTTTACTCCGTCGATTGGACGAGTGGCCCGAACGAGAATCCCACCCTGTCTTCGGCTATTGATGGGCAAATTCTTCTCCTTTCCTACACGCCGGACGATGCGGGAGATGATGTTTTTTCGATCACGTATGACGGTGATCCCATTGGGAACTCTCCTTTTACCCTGACCGTCGAACCTTTTGTCGGATACACGTGGATGGGACCTGGAGGGTCCGTCACCAACCCCACTTCCGGTGATTGGAATGTTGCCTCCCATTGGTTTGAGAACGTGGTTCCGCCGTCCAGCGACGAGACGGTGGTCCGATTTCCTCTCGGGGAGGTTGATTATACGATAACAAACGACCTGTCCAATTTAATCCTTAATCGTATAGTTACTTTCTCATTAGGACAGGGAAGCGCAGACATCATTTTCGAAGGAAACCCCATAACCTTTGAGGGAGATGACAAGGGAATACAAAAGGCTTCCTCAGGGATTTTGCGCATTGCCAACTCCCTGTCTGCGGAAGGTGTATTAACTATTTATAATGAATCTACAAGCAATGGGGTCCAACTTAATACCTCTGATGAAGACAACTCTATAGATGTAGACGAAATTTTTGTTCAATCAGGAATTATTAATATTCGTGGTACACATGATGGTTTAGGTAGCATAAGCATTGCAGATGGGGCTAAGGTGTTTTCAATAAGTCCCGAATCCTTCACAATGGCAGGTCCATTCATTTTCGAAGGGCCAAATAGTCTCTCCAGTGGTCGCGGCAACAGAGGGTGGGAAAGTGCAGGATGGCATTCCTTAACCCTTGGTGCAGGGCATTTGACCCGAGATGGAGGTGGAACCGGGGGCATCTGGTGGATCGATACGCCCAATGGAGAGGACTATACATATTCCGGAACGGTGGGCACTCTTTCGCTCGGCAAGAGAGGTCAGGGAACGCAAAGATTCTCCGGAAATTTCTCCGCTACCGGAAACAGTAACGATCAGATCCGGTTGGAGAACGGCTTATTGCATTTCACCGAAAGCTCAACAATTGCCGGGGCTAGCCGGGAAATCCGTCTGGATGGCGGGGTCTTGCGCATCGACGGGGTGGCCGAATCCGGCGAGGGACTCATCAACGTCAACAGTTCCGCCTTTCTTTCCGGTTCGGGAACCATCAATCGTCCTGTCATGCTCACATCGGGAGCGAACCTTACCGCCGGAACCCACGAGGAATCTCCCGGTACCCTCACTTTTGGAGAAACGGTTACATTCAGTGAAAACGGGTTCAACCGTATTTATTGGAAACGGGATGAAGGGGATACCGCCGACCTATTTGTAATTGAAGGCGATTTAACCTTCGAGGATGGAAACGACATTCAACTTAACCTCAACAATCTTTCCTCTGACGAATTGCAATCGATGTCCTTTCCGCTTTTTGAGGTTCAAGGAGATCTTACCGGGTTTGACCCCGGAGCATGGAACATCATTGCCGGAAATACCGGTTGGGAAGATGCGGTTGTATTTGAAGATGGGAATACAATCTACATCGGTAATCTTGTTTCGATTGAAGCGGATAACTTAACTCAGGCATTCACCGGCTCTCCCTTATCTCCGGATATTACGGTCAGCCCCGCATTTCTCGATTTTGACATCACCTATCGTGATTCGGAAGATACCCTTTTACCCGGACCTCCGGCGGACCCGGGTGTCTATTCGGTAACCGTGGAAGTGAATGATTCCTCCATGTCGGAACCGTTTCCTTCCCGTACCTTTACGTTTACCATCACAGAGCAAGACGCGGAGATTACCCTTTTTGAAATAGACCCTGACCCGGAAACCGATCCTTTTGTTTACCAGTTTGAGGAAGGAACCCCACGGGAACTCGGGGCAACCACCGACCCTGCGGATCTTTCGTTTGAAATTCTCTATAGCGGCTCTTCAACGCCGCCGACCAACGCCGGAACCTATAACGTAACTGCGACGATCACCGACCCGAATTTTTCTGGTTCCACTTCTACTACGTTAAGAATTCTTGGGACTCCAATTGAAATCGGCTTTGTGGAAAATTCCCTTCTGCAACTCTTCGATCCCAACCGCGATCCTGTGGCCAACCCTTACCTGCCGGAGGTGGAAATAGAGTCACCGCATGAATCGGCGGACTTTTTTATTCTTTTCAATGGGCAAACAACACCCCCCTCAAGCGCCGGGAACTTCCAGGTTCAGGCATTTGTGGATGAGGCCTCCCTTGAGGGTGAAAGTGATATTCGCACCTTTCGCCTGGTCCAACCGACTTTCGCTGCTAATATCAATTTCCTTGAGGGAACCGACTCCTCTGAAATTGATATTGGTGCAGTCGCCCCCCCTGATATCCCCGGGAGTTTTACGATTTTAACGGATACCTCAACGTTAGCTACCGGTTCGCAGGAAATCGAAGTCGAATTTTCTCCGAATGAATCCTCCTTCCCGGTTGTCGTGTACACCGTTCCCGTAAGCGTTGCCGGAACCCTTTATTGGAATCCCGCGGGTAATCCCACCTCAGGCAATGAGGATACTTGGAATAATGTCACCCCCAATTGGAATACCGGACCAGGTGGATCCGGGGATCAAATAGCCTGGATTCCCAACAGTTTGGCCGTTTTTGACCAAGACCCGGGAGACGAGTTTACCGTCCGGGCTCGCGACAATATAACGGTTCGCCGTATAGTTCAGGAAAGCGGGCAAAGGTTAACCCTTACCCGACCGGGAGGGACCAATCACATTATCGATGTTACCGATGCAGAAGATTCTTTACAGATGACCACTAACGGAAGCGAAATGCGTGTGGATACTTCTTTACGTGCCCAGGAGGGACTCACCATTTCAGGTTCCATGGGAGGAAGTGGTACCCGCTTCTTCGAAATTACCGGAAATCCTGACATTAGGAATTTTGTGCGTATACCCGAAAGCTCGCAGGGAAGGGTAGATATTAATAATTGGGATTCACGTGGTTCAGGAGGCTCGGCAACGTTATTAGAAATGCTATCGGGAAACATCACTCTTCGACTTCGGAATGAGATTGTTTTAGCGGGTATCGAGGCTCCGGAACCGGGGTTGCAGATAGTCAATAGCCCAACAAATTCGGTGGATCTTATCCTGATTGTTCCTTCAGGAAATTCTTACAATATGGCGGCCACCATCGATTCCCAACAAATCAGTCTGATTAAAAGAGGTGGGGGTACGCAAATTTTGAGTGGTTCAAATGTCGATTGGAGAAGCTCTAGTGGCAATTACTTTATTAGCATTGAGAACGGAGTTTTATTTGCCAAAAATGATGAAGCGCTTGGACGGGTCGCGCTTCCAATACGAATAGGGGGAACAACAAATACCGCAACTTTAAAACTTTCCGAATCCATCACGGTGGAGAAGGAGGATCTAAATCTGCTCGGTAACGGGCGGATTAGCGGAAAAGGGACGGTCTTGAATTCACCCCGTATTACCGGGACAGGTTCGTCCTTGGCGGCGGGCTTTTCAAATGAAACCGGTACACTCTCATTCGGCAACTCAACTTCACCCACTGGCCTCTATGTTGCCAACCGGACTTCGGGTCTTCTCAAGCTGGATGAAGCGACTTCATCCATCGAAATGTTCAATAGTGAAGTGAACGCCAATTTCAATGATGTTGCCTATGGTGATGGTGTGTTTGTTGCGGTGGGCGACCTTGGTGCCGTTTTTACCTCGATAGATGGCGTTGAGTGGACGAAACGCTCCGCAGGAACCAATCAAAATTTACGGGCTATCGCCTATGGTAATGGTACTTTCGTGGCAGTAGGAACATCGGGGCGACGAATCGTTAGCACGGACAGTGGAGAAACCTGGGACGAAGGCCCTATTGGAGCTTTCGTCACTTTTAATGACGTAATGTACAACGGATCAGGCACATTTTATGCCGTTGGGGCAAACCGCCAAATCCGTCGTTCCAATGACGGGATAAATTGGAATGCCGTCACTGCGGAATTTCCGGAAGGCTTTCCCTCCAATACGGTCTTTCACTCCATTGTCTGGGTTCCCGACGATTCGGAGGAGGAGGTGGGCTTTCCCGGAATGTATGTCCTGGGAGGGGTTAATGGAACGGTTCTGTATTCAACTTCATTGCAAGACTGGGAATATTTGAATCCACCCACCTTCGGGGGACCGCAAATTCTTTCGCTGACCCCGAATACTTTCGATGTTGGAGAGCCGTTTGTGATTGGAACAACAAACAATGGTGAAACCTTCTCCGCCACCTATTCTTTTGAGGAAAACACCGAAACCGGGGATATGGATTTAATTCTTGAGGCCGGTTTTTCAAGTTTGGCTTCGGGTTCCTTTTACTCCATCACCGCCACGCCGCAGGCCTATTACACGGTAGGGAATTCCGGTCAGATTTATCAAAGCTTTGACGGAGAGGAGTGGTCTGACTTGTGGGATGGCGACGATCCTTTGACTTCCTCCCATCTGCGTGGCATCGCCTACGACAATCAGAATGAAGAGGTTCTCTTCCTCGGGCGTACACTGGGTAATGTTCAAAACACCGGTTTCCGCTGGCGCTGGGATAATGAGACTGGTGATCGCGATCTTTTACAGGTTCATGGTGATCTCACTCTTGAATCCGTGAATGTTTTCCAACTCGCTCTTGGAGTGATCAATTCATCCTCCGGTGAAACGTCACCCGATCCAGACACATGGTACACATTCATTGAGGTTGTGGATGGGGAAGTTTTTTCCGATGGAGAAATTCTCTCCGACCTCAATGATCTCACATGGAGCGTTAGCTCGGGCAATTCCGGTTGGAAAACAGGCTCTGCGGATATTGACTTCCGCATCGAAGAAGATGGCAACAACCGCCTCCTGCAAATCCGTGGCATCGGCGATAAAATTGTTTCTCTGGCGCAGGAATCTCCAACCGCCTTTAGGCTGCAAACTCCCGCCCTGGGCATTGAGGTGGATTTTGTTATCAACACGACTTCCGGTCTGCAGTTCGATCATTTTGGTGGAGGCAATCCGGATCTTTTCTTTTTTGATCGGGAGCCGGATGTCCTTGTTCGAGATCCTTGGGAGTTTTTTAATGATTTTGCGGTTGATATGCGAGATGATGATGGTTTTGGGGACCCTGTTGGCTCGGCCGTTCTGGAGATTCGACCCCAGACAGCCACCACCCTGTGGAACTTTATCGAAACCGATACTATCGATTTCACCGTGGTAGAAGGAATTGACCAGGTTGAATTCGATGAAGACAATGATACGGTTACCATTGAGGTCACCGGTCGGCCTGATGCTCCTTCCAACCTGGATGTCACTGATGTCACTGCCTCGACCGTTTCCCTTGCCTGGGACGACAATAGCTCCGTGGAGGACGGGTTTATTATCCAGCGTAAGATTGACGGAAACGCATGGAGCACTGCGGTGGATCTCACCGAAGCAACGGTGGATCTGGAAAGTTTCACTGACACCGATCTGGAAGAGGGGACGACCTATGTTTATCGCGTCAAAGCCTACAACCGGCCGTATGCCATCCTCACCATCGACTGGGTCTCCGATCCTTCCAACGAGATCACCGTCACCACCGAAGGTCAGGAACCGCTCAATGATTATGAGCAATGGTTGACCGATAATGGACTGAACCCCGGCGATCCGGGTACTGGCATGACGGAAAGTTTCCGCAACGATGGCATTACCAATCTCCTCAAGTATGCGCTCGCGATGGATGTGCTATCCACGGATCGACTGGGATTGCCGGAACTTAGTCAGAGCGGTGGTAGAATGCGCCTCACCTTTACCCGAAATCTGGAGGCCGTTGAGGTTCGCTTTATCGTTCAAGCCAGCGAGGATTTGGTCAACTGGTCGTCCATTGCCACCCTCCAACCGGGAGCCAGCAATTGGACCTTATCCGGTGGGGCCACCCGCTCCTCGACGGATCTTGGCAATGAAGTGTACGAAGAACGGATAACCGACGGAAGCGACATCATTTCCCAACCCCGCCGCTTCCTCCGCCTCGAAGTTCAATGGGACCCGTGAGGAAAAGGAAGAAGGGTGGGGGATGAGGGATGAAATAAAGTAGCTGCGGACTTTAGCCGCAGTTCGACGAGGAAAAAACCGAATGCACCCGCCCAAACCGGCTGGAAGCCCGTTCTACCCCTGTAGCCGAAGACGTCAGTCTTTGGATTCGGTAGCGAGCGGGTTTACCCCGCGAACGGTTGGTCGGAAGCCAGTGGTCAGTACCGCCCCCAGCGGAGCTGGAATATGCGATTAAGAGACTCGCCGGGGTCGGAGTGTTCCGCGCAGGGGGTGGGGCGTGCTTTACGCCCTTGGCTTGAAGCACTCCGCGCAGGGACACGAGGTCCCCGCTTGGGGCAAAAAAGCGAACGGGGGCCTTGTGCCCCTGTGCGCAAATCTTCGGCAAACGGAAATGTCGCCCCTTTTCGACAGCGAGCGGGGACTTCATGTCCCTGCTCGCAACACTCCTAAGGTCTCGGCAAAACCTTAGTCTCACACAAGTCGCTGCCCCCAGCGGAGCTGGAATATGCGATTAAGAGACTCGCCGGGGTCGGAGTGTTCCGCGCAGGGACACGAGGTCCCCGCTTGGGGCAAAACAGCGAACGGGGGCCTTGCGCCCCTGTGCGCAATACTTCGGCAAACGGAAATGTCGCCACTATTCGACAGCGAGCGGGGACTTCATGTCCCTGCGCGCAACACTCCTGAGGCCTCGGAAACACCTTAGTCTCACACAAGTTGTCGGGAATCGGAGATCGGATTTAAGTAGCCCGCCGCTTCAGCAAGGGCTTGGGAAAAAGCCTTCCGTCCTTTCAATCCCCTTGCAAAGTAAGGAGGTTCATCGTATGTTCATCTTATGTTTACCGTCAAAATCACCGCTAAGCGGCAAGCGACCCTTCCCAAGAGGGTATGCGATTCTCTCTCCCTCAAACCTGGGGATGAACTGAAACTCGAACGAACGGTAGTGAATAATCGCGAATCTTGGATTCTCCGCCCCGCCCGCCCCCTGAACCGTGAGTGGATCGGAAGCCTTCGCGACTATGCTGGCCAAAAATCCCATAAAATGAGCGATATCCGGGCGAACATTGCCAAGAAAAGAACGGTCAACGAAAAATGAGTCTGGGCAAGAAGACACTCGTCGGTGCCGATACCTCCTTCCTCTTGCGCCTCCTCATCGGTAAACCAGAGACCCAATTCGAAAAAGCGCAAAGCGAGTTGGATTATATAAGGGGGGAGGGCAAACAAGTTGGTGTCAGCGACTTGGTCATAAGCGAATTGTATTTTGCCCTGCAATACCATTACGGGGTTTCCAAAAAAATCGCTTTGGACAAGATACGGCAAATGCTGGAATCGCCTGAATTTCTCCCCATGGGTAAATCTCTGGAAGTTTTGCAAACCGCCAATCTCGCCAAAACCAAACCCGGTTTTGTCGACCGTATGATTCACGGGCATTACATCGACAATACTCAAGAAATGCTCACCTTCGAAAAAGCCGCCATTCGCCTACCCGCAGTCAAGGTTCTTTAGCCTTTCTTCCGTCGCCGAACTCGCAAGAGTTTGAACCATATCCGACACATCCTGCCATAGCCTTGACGAAGGAGGAACCCGTAAGGGAAAGGAAGAAGGGTGGGGGATGAGGGATGAAACAAAGTAGCTGCGGACTTCAGCCGCAGTTCGACGAGGAAAAAACCGAATGCACCCGGCCCAAACCGTCTGGAAGCCCGTTCTACCCCTGTAGCCGAAGACGTGAGTCTTTGGATTCCGTAGCGAGCGGGTTTACCCCGCGATCCGCGATCAGTGGACGGATTTAACTACCCCCCGCCGCTTCAGCAAGGGTTCATCCCCGCCCCCTCCCTTTCAAATCACAAATCACAAATCCCCAAATCCCCCCCCAACCCTGTAAGGGCGGCATTCCTTTCGCCTTGTCGGAGGGAGTTTACCTCCCGATTGCCCTTCTTTGTCGGAGGGAGTTTACCTCCCGATTTCCCCCAAAAACCCGCCCCCCTCCATCATCC
>JAFIGF010000047.1 GCA_020831535.1 Opitutales bacterium
GCCAAGCCCAGACTAAAAACGATTCCCCGCCGAAACCAAGACCAGGAGAAACCCTCTGATGCAACCGGCAACGCCCCAATCCCTTCAGCGCGACGAGAAACCACCCAGCGACTAAATAAAGATGGCATAAAAATTCTGAAAAAGCATTTCATTCTATCAGAAGTCTCACCCCCCAACCCGACCCAAAGCTAACGAAAAATCAGATGGTTTTGATACTCACCTCCCTTTGGTTCTCCCCTCACTTGGCTAATGGCTCCATTCGCTGGCCAATGCTTCAGCTTGTTCGATGACTCTGGTGACGGCTTCATCCTGTCCCTCTGGCGGGTATTTGTACTTGCGTAGCAGGCGTTTGATTAAAAGTCGCATTTTGGCGCGAACACTTTCTCTGACCTGCCAATCAACAGAGGTATTCTTGCGGAGCTTTTCGGTTAATTCCGCAGCGAGTTTCTTTAGCGTATCGTCGCCCATTTCACGCAACACTTCGGGTTTTTCGGCCAAAGCGTCGTAAAAGGCGATTTCATCATAATTCAGGCCCAATTCCTCGTTCCGTTCCATCGCCTCTTTAAATTCTCTCGCCATCTGGATAAGTTCTTCGATGACCTGGGCCGTCTCGACCGCCCGGTTATGGTATTTCCGCAGGGATTCCATCAGACGTTCACTGAACTTCTTTTGCTGAACGACATTGGTCCTTGTGTGCGCTTTGATCTCATCGCGCATGAGTTTTTCCAGCAACTCAACGGCGAGATTCTTGGCAGGCATGTTTCTCACCTCATCGAGAAATTCCTCCGACAAGAGTCCGATGTTCGGTTTGTCGATTCCCGCCAGCGCAAAAATATCTGACACGCCTTCGGAAACGACCGCATTGTCCAGAATCCGTTTCAATGCGGAGTGTTTCTCTGCTTCAGAGAGTTTTTTATCAACCGAGGTGTATTTGACTATTGCCGCCTTGACAGCGGAAAAGAAGGCAATCTCGGTTTTCAAGGTAGCGGCTTCATCAAGCGTGCCACAAAGAGAGAAGGCCCGGGTAATTTGGGTCACCACATCAAGAAAACGCTTTTTCCCATTTTCCAAACCGAGAATATGGTTCGCTGCGGGAACCAGTAACGGGGTTGCCTCCGTTTCATAGGCCGAATAGTCAAAGCCGTGGAAGAGTCCCCGGCAAACATCCAATTTTTCGGTTAGAATACGGAAGGCTTCGCTTGAATCAAGGGCTGGAGTGCCACGTCCATTGGAATCAGTATAGGTTTTGAGAGCAGCTTTCAGATCGTTGGCAATACCGAGATAATCCACCACCAGACCGCCGGGTTTGTCTTTAAAGACACGGTTCACTCGAGCGATGGCCTGCATCAAGTTGTGCCCTTTCATCGGCTTATCGACATACATGGTATGACAGCAAGGCACGTCGAATCCGGTCAGCCACATATCCCGGACGATGACGAGCCGCATCGGATCCTCGGGATCCTTGAAACGCTTTTCCAGTCGTTTCTTCTGTCGTTTCGTCGTCAGGTGAGGTCGCAGCAACTCCGCATCTGAAGAACTGCCCGTCATTACCACTTTGATGACGCCCTTTTCCACATCTTCGTCGTGCCAATCCGGGCGAAGGTCCACAAGGGCCTGGTAAAGGCGTGCACAGATGTCGCGACTCATGCAGACGATCATCGCCTTGCCTTCGACGACCGAGACGCGCGCCTCAAAGTGATTGACCAGATCTTCAGCCACTTCCTTCAACCGGGGTTCGGCCCCGACCAATTTTTCCAGAGCCGCCCACTGGCCCTTGGCGTGCTCACGCTTGGCCATATCCTCCTCGTCTTCAATAACTTCATCGACTTGATTGCTCAACGCATCGATCTCCGCTCGGTTGATATCCAATTTGGCCAAGCGACTTTCGTAATAGATCTCCACGGTCGCCCCATCATCCACGGCATCGCGAATGTCGTAAATGCTCACATAATCTCCGAAGACGGCTTGAGTGTCGCGATCTTCCCGGGAGATCGGCGTTCCGGTAAAACCAATAAAGGAGGCGTTCGGCAAGGCATCGCGCATATGCTTGGCAAAGCCGTAAGCATAGTCACCGGTTTTCGTATTCAGTTTTGCCTTAAGCCCATATTGGCTACGGTGGGCCTCGTCGGAAATCACCACCACGTTGCCGCGTGTACAGAGGGCCGGATGCTGCTTTTCAGCATCACTGAGGGAAAATTTCTGAACGGTGGTGAAAATAATACCTCCAGCCTGCCGGGAGGCCAGCTTCTCCCGCAATTCTTCGCGGCTTTCGGCCTGTTCCGGAGTTTGCTTCAATAGCTCCTGCGCGGAACAGAATGTCTCGTAAAGCTGCCCGTCCAGGTCGTTACGGTCGGTGACGACGACAATCGTCGGATTTTTCATCTCCGGCTGCTGAAGCAGTTTTCCCGCGTAGCAAACCATCGAGATGCTCTTGCCCGAACCCTGCGTGTGCCAAACCACTCCCGCCTTGCGCGAGCCGGGGACCACATGTTTTCCGTAGTCCGCACGGGCTTCCTCAACCGCTTCGATTCCGTCACCTTCCGAAGCAATGACCGTCACCCGCACCGCTTCCCGCACCGCATGAAATTGATGGTATCCCGCGATCTTTTTAACGATCTGATCGCCATCCTGCTCGAAAAGGATAAAATGACGGAGGTAGTCGAGAAACAGTTCGCGGTTGAAAAATCCCCGGATCACTTTTTCCATCTCAAACTCCAGGAGAGGTTTGTCGTTCTCATCTTTTATCGTTCGCCAGGGCATAAAGCGTTCTTCATTGGCAGTCAGCGAACCGATGCGGGCGGTGAATCCATCGCTGACGACAAGGGCGGCATTCGTATTGAAAAGGTCGGGGATTTCTTCCTTATAGGTCTGAATTTGTTGATAGGCTTTCCAAATGTCGGCATGCACATCGGCGGGATTCTTCAGCTCAATGACCGCCAACGGCAAACCGTTAATAAACGCGAGGATATCCGGGCGCCGCACATGCTTCGGCCCCTTGATGGCAAACTGATCCACCACCAGAAACTCGTTCTTTTGGACCTCGTGAAAATCAATCAGCCGCGCCCGGTCATGTTTCACTTCATCCCCCACCCGATAATCCACCGGCACGCCATCGATCAACATTTGGTGAAAGGAACGATTTCTCTGCTCCAGCACAGGATGATCCAACTTCAATACCCCTTGGGCGGCTTCCTCAAGAGCATCTACTGGAATACCGGGATTCAGTCTTTGCATGGCGCTCAAAAGCCGACCAGCGAGCACCGTTTCCCGGTAATCACCCCTCTCGGGTGAGGCACCATCGGGGGAAATGTCCGGCCCGTGGGCGGCCGACCACCCCATGACCTGAAACCACTCCAAGCATTGTTTTTCAAGTTGGTCTTCAGTTAGCATAGCAATTTTAGGTTGATTTCTAGAGGATTCAGGAGTCTTATTTCATAGGAGGCTCGGCTGAGGAGCGGCTTTTCAACGAGGTAGCTCCGACTGCGTTGCCTTCTTTTATCTCGTTCACCAAGTGTGAAAGGAGTAACGAGGCCGTCCCCGATGGGTGCGGCCTCAGCCTTTTTCTGCCACTCCGAGCGCCCGGTAGCATTTCCGGCAACGTTGCCAGAAGGTATGGAGCAGTTCGGCAAATGTATGGAGCTCTGACCCATATCTATTGAGTTCAAGCGCATATGTATGGAGTTCGAAAGGTCTTTTTTTCGGATGAATCTCGCCGAATGGCGCAATTTCTGGCGCGATGCCGACGGGAACCGCCTCCCGTATGGCTTATCGCGACAGGATGTCGTGATTGGTGTCGCAATTGCAGCACCAGATAATTGCCCAGATTCTATGGTTCGATCATTCATGGCTGGGTGTTTTGTATCGAACGGGCTTGGTCAGTTTCTCTATTTGCCCGTCCTCCACCAGTTGCTTGAGCCAAGTGGTGGTCTGAGCTTTGGAAACTTGCAGCAACCCGGCAATCTCGTCAGCGTCTTTCGGTTCGGCCAGGAGTTCCCTCAGGATCTCTGCGACTGCCTGCATCAGGCGTTCCGCTGGAGTCCGGGAACCCGTTTCGACCTTCTCTTGCTTTTCACTTCCGGCTTTTTCTGCCTCCCCAGCGTAGGTTTGCGGCGTTTCATTCACCCCGAGGAAGAGTTCCGCTTGCTTTGCCTGCTTGGGATTGTCGAGCGCGGCATTTTGTAGGGTCGTTACCAACGCTTCCGCAGTCTGAGGCTCCGGCCATGGCTTGCCACCGCGCTGTATCAGGGCGGCGGCACCTTTCCCGGCTTCTTCTCCGTTACGCACGAAAACCGGTGCATAACGCAGCTTCTCCAATTGTTCAATCGCCCCCGTCCAGGTCCCCCCTTTGTTGAAATCCGAACTCACCACCAAGCCGGCATGGGCCAGGGCGTAGATCGCTTTATTCCTTTGCATGGCATGGCCAACATTGAATCCGGCCGCTGGATCGTAGGCGGAAATGAGCGCAAGCCTCCCTTCCTGGATCGCTTCGCGGTTGGACTTCGCCAGTGCCGCCCGCCCGAGGCTATCGGCCATCACACCGACCACACAGCCACCATTTTCCAGTGCCCCGCCCATGGCGGAACTATCGATTCCCCGGGCCGCGCCGGAAACAATGGTTATCCCCGCTTCCGCCGCCAGCGCACCGATGGACTCCGTGTAGGTTTTGAGGGGATCAGAAACATTCCGCGAGCCCACCACCGCCAGGCCTCCGGTTTCCAGCAGGGACGGTTCGCCATAGCCATAGAGAATCGGCGGAGACTGCTCGCGGAGCTTTGTCTTCAGACGCTTCGGATAGGTGGGATCCGCGCGGCTGGCCACCCAAAGGGAACGCCTTTGCCACTCGGCCAGCGCTTGGCCCAGTAAAAAACCGCGTTGCAGAAGGCTTTCCAAATTTGCGCGATCCAAGGCCGGCGGCAGTATTGGGAAAATCGTTGCCGCCTCCGCACCGAGCAGGTCACAGGGCTGCAAGTCGATATCCCGCAGCGACTTGGCCAAAAGGTTGTATTCCTTCAGCGTTAGTATCTTCGCTGGCTCCGCCTTTTTGCTAACGATCAAAGGTGCCGTCAGGAGCAGGATTGCTTTGGTGTTGTCGGAAATTGCGTTCATTTTCAGCTGTTTGCGGTGGAGGCCAGGGCCATGGGAAAAACTTCGCCGCTTCGTCTTTTCCATAACAAACAACCGCCCCCGGCCTTCAACGATGTGCCGGATTGCCTCTTCCTGGCCTTCGCGAAAGCTGGCTGCCGGGTTCTGCGTGCCGGCACGGAGAAGTTCGAGGGCGCGGGTGGGGTTGTAAGGCGTGGAAGTCATGATGGGGCCTCCTTATCCTGTTGATCCTGTCGGGGATGAGTTTGGGGAGGATTTACAATATGAACAGGATGAGTTTGGGTTTGCCGCAGAAGACGCGGAAATGCGCGGAAGGGGGAGAAATTGGAACCACAGATAAACACGGATGCACACGGATGAGGGGCTGGCATGGGGAAAGAAGAATTCGTGTTCATTGCGGCGAGGCTCCAAGAATCATTGCAACAATAAGATATACCATTCCACTCAAACACATAACACCGAGAAGAACCATACTGACGGAAAAACTAAGTGGAAGTTTATCTCTGAGCAGACGGAAATTCAATTGCTCGTCAATCCAGTCAATCTGTTGCTGCCAAAAGAACTTATAGTGAGCATACCAGTCGCTGAACATCATCTGTTCACTTAAACAAGTTTCGTTGTATTCATCTTGCAATGTTGAAAGCTCCTCCTCGAATTTTGACAAATCATCTTCGCTGGATGCCTTCACTCTGAAATAGAGGGCCTTCACTCGATTGAAAAGTCCAGTCAGCTTTCGCCCGACATCAGAGTATTTTTCTTTCCTGTGGTCCCACACGCTGATCCTCATCCCAAGGATCCCCAAGATGATACACGCCGCTGAAAAATATTTCTTTGCGGTGAAATCGATAATGAGAAAATAGAGTCCGACACAGAGCGTTAGAAAACTAATGCAGCCGGGGGCCTTTGAAGCAATGTCGTAAGTTGCGAAATGCTTTTTAGCTCCATAACCAATATTGTAGCCCGTTTGGGCGATGTGTCTTAATAAATCAGGTTTAGTCATCATCGGATTTGATTGGCACGTGGATGCGATCTTGAGCTACTACTACCCCATCTTTGATAGCGTAGCATTCAACAATATGGTCACCTCGGAATTTAGTTTTTTCGGTTCGCCGCCTTCTCCCTCCGTCAGGCCAAATCTGCCCGCGGATGCAATCACGCTTTCTCGCGATTTCGCCCCTGTTTAAAACTTTCCATTTTATTTCAAATGGCTCCGGGACAGTGATTTCTTTGACCCAAAATTCGAGATTTTTACTTGCCAGAAGAGGGATGCTCTTGGCGAGCATATCACGAAGGAAATGCATCTGGAATCCTCTTTGCCTAACCTCACAGTCGATCTTCAGCGTAAAACGAATATCAATGGGGTATCGGTCTTCGATGAATTCCTCGGTATTTCTCCACGACGATGCAGCTTTTGCCATGGAGGCTTCGACGATTTCACCTTTCGCAGCCGGAAAAGGTCGACCGAAAACACGTCGCCATTTATCGTTAACATTTTTTTGGTTCTCAGCACTAATAGCTTCCAAGCACAATTGGTATGCATTTTTGGCTTTGCGTTGAAAATTCTTTTTTACCTTTACTCGCTGGCGACTTCCCGGTGCGGCATATTCGCCCTGCTTGGAAAGCTCGGAAAGATACTTGAAAAAGTCGCGACTCAGACAGTCATAGATCCTATAACTTTTGTCATCGTATTCACTCGTCGTGGAGAAAAAATTGTAGACAAGCGTATCCACCAGTAACCCTCCCAGTTCCTGGCCGTGTTTATTCCGCCATGCCCGAGCCATCTTACAAAGGCACTTCAGATTATAGTTTTTCTCGGTATCAGCTTTAGAGATCTCATTCATCTCCTCACGAGGTTTAGTGATTTTCCATTTCCCGTCTCCTTTTGTGTCAGGGTATTTGAAACTCCCATCATCTTGTTCGAAGACCGGCTGAACCTCTACATGGAAATTGGTGTAAGTAACAGTAACGACAAGGCGATCTACCCTTACAGCGGTAGATGGATACCGAGCCTTAATTGCGTCCTTAGTATCTTTCAAAAGCTTATACTGCCCGCCATCTTCGTAAGCGGCCCACTTTCCCTTGGGCATGATGTAAAGCATGTCCAAGTCGGAGATTCCATTAATACCTGTCTTGCGTCCAAATGATCCGACTTGAAGGCTGTTGGCTGTTTTGGAATCAGTATCACGAAAATTCTTATTCAACGCAGCGGTGAGTTCGCCATAGCGGTTGCTTATGGTCTCACTATTTGTAATGGCAAGATTTCCCAAGAAATCGCTGAACATTTCCGCTACTGACATAATTGCAATTTTTTGGGGAGATTAAACCTACTACTCGACGGTTCAGGCAACAGTATGTCGCGCAAATCTACGAGGATACGGGAATTGAATTTTAGCCGCTGAAGGCGCGGAAAAGGGTGAAACCGGGAGGGATTGGAACCACAGATAAACACGGATGCACACGGAT
>JAFIGF010000052.1 GCA_020831535.1 Opitutales bacterium
GTGAACCCGCCCCCAGGGGGCGCGGGGCGCCCCCGCCCGGTGGGGTCATAGGTGTAGGTTGCCAGGGTAACGAGTTGAGAAGAATTCTCCGGATCGGTGCCACGCACTTCGATGAGGTAGCCGCGTCCGCTCGGGGTCCCGGAAGCGCCCGAGGCGGGGCCTGCGACGAGGTCGTCGTCGTAAATGAACCCGGTGGTTTCAGAATCGCTGCCCTTGCTGGTGGTGATGGCGGTGGGTTGGCCTTCGGCGTTATAGGTGGTGGTGGTGACGAGGCCGGAAGCATCAGTCACGGTCTGGGGGAGGCCGTTGGTGAAGTCGCTGTAGGTGACAAGGGTTTCCCAGGTGCCGTTTTTATACACTTTAACGGCGGTGAGATCGATGCCGGGAATGGCGCCGGGGACGGTGTCGTTAGGGTTATATTCGAAGGCCATGCGGCGGCCCATGGGATCGGTTGTTTCGACGAGATTGCCGAAATTGGGGTCGTATTCGTTTTGGGTCATCTGCCAGGGGAGGTCGCCGTCCTCGTCTTCGACGGGGCGGACCACCTTCGAGGGAGAGGCGAAATCGCCGGGGGCGTGCTTGGAGGACTGGCCGGGGTAGTTGAACCAGGTGCGCCCAACTTCGGGGGTTTTGACGCTGCCGGGGATGCCGGTGAGTTGGTTGTTAATGGCGAGCCAATTGTAAACGGTGGCTTTGGTATAGTCACCTTCATGATAGCGCATCTGTTGCTTGTCCCAGTAGAAGGAGTTGCGCCAATTGAGGTTGTCGTCCTGCGGGTTAAAGGATACGGAGGTGCCGTCCACATCGACACTGGATGGTGGCATGGGCTCGGTGGAACCGGGGTCGTATTGCGCGATAGTGGCGTCGAACTGCTCAACCCGCTCACGGTCACCGTAGGGGTCGGTGACTTGAATGAATAAACTGTCGATATGAGAGAACTCGCTGGGAATAGTGCCCCACTCGATGGTCCAGGTGCCGTAAGGGGTGGTGTAGGCTTCGACGAAATCGCCGGTATCGTAGCTCATCTCCGAGACGATGCCCTCGGGGTCGGTGATTTTCCAGAGTTGGCCTTCGGGGGTGTAGTCGAAAGTGGCGGTACGACCGAAGGGATCCTCAATGGAGCGGATGAGGTTGGGATCGGCGGACTGGTCGTCGTAGGTGATCGTGGTGGCTTGGTCGAGGGAATCCAGAAGGGTAGTGAGGCGAAGGGTACTGTCATATTCAAGCGTAAGGGCGTTCCCTTGGGGATCAATGATTTGGGTCAGGTAGAATCGGGTTGCGGTGGTGCTGTTGGCCTGTTCGTAGAGCCGGATAGAACCGTCGGAATAGGTCATCTGGTAGGCCGGGCCACCTTCGGCGGTTTCAATATAGTCGAGCCGGGGGCGGTCACCGTATTCGGTGGAATAGGTTTCGGCGCTGGAGTTGTAATTGTAGGTATAGAAGCTGCCATTGCCGAAGACAACGTCAACCTTCTGCCAGTGCTCGTCGTCGGAATCAGGCACCGGAGAGGAATCCGACTCTATGTAGGAGAGGAAGTCGTAGGTCCAGCGGGGACCAAAATTACCGTGGTCGGGCTGATCGTCGATAACCACGCTGCGCTGGTCATAGTTGAGCCGGAAACGAACTTCAGGCCCGAAGGGCGGCGTGTAGGCGATGGGCGTATCGAAAAGTTCGATCCCGGGGTTGAGCATACGGAAGCTGTAGGTGACCATTCCACAGTCGTCCTCGTTACCGCCGGCTGGGCAATCGTCGCCTTCCTCTATCCGACCGTGGGAGCAATGGCGTCCGAAGACTGTTTTGGCCTCTTCATCACCGACCTCAGTGTAACCATCCGGAACCTCGGTCGTGCCTTCGACCGCAAAATAACCGCTGGCCTGCTGGTTGAGGGCATCGACGGATACCCAAGTATCCACCTGGAGGTGAAAATCAACCACCCGGTAGAGATCGCCGGAGCGCTCGGTGATGGCGGAATAGTGCCCGAAGTCCCAGTGAATGACCGAGGGAACGGGAAATTCCGGGGACTCGTTTCGCTTGACGAGACGGAGGTTGCCCCCGGCTTCGTGGCTGTGCTCACGGAGTTCGTAAAGGGAAAGACCAAATTCGATAAATTCCTTCTCCTCCTCTTCGTCGTGGACATCGGGGAAAATCGGCCGATGACCAAGGGGGGCGCAAATTTCATTGGCGGCGGTAAAGCCGCAAAAAACGTTTTGCTCGGCCTGGTTTTCAAAAAACCAGAGGGTCTCGCGGGCGCGACGAAGCGCTTCTTCGGCTGTGCCGCCGAGGTCTCGCTCCTCCGCTTCGGTTATAAGGGCACGAAGTTCCTCGCGCTGACCGAGTTGAGAGAGGCGACGCAGGAGGCGGGACAAACCGATCTCGGCGAGCCGACGTTCCTCGACGTCGCGCAGGGATTGGCCGCGCTGCCAAGCGGCGCGAAGCGTATCAAGAGAATCAGTAAAATAACCATGCTTCCATTCGATCTCGGATTTCTCCAAGAGCAGACTAACCGAAAAGGGAGAATCCGGGTTGGCGCTGAGATAATCAGCGATACGCCCACGGTTGGCGGCGTTGGCATGGCCGCGCTCACGGTTGAGGTCACGCAAAAGGCGAGCGGTTTCCTGCACCTGCCGTTGAGAGACTGGTTTCTCGGAAGCCGGACGAAGTGGTGTGGAAAGGGTTCGGGCGCGGCGAAATTCATCAAGGGATGGCGTTTCGGACAGTCGCAGCGAAACATCAGGACGCTGGGTGGGTTCAGCCCGGCGGGGATGATCGGGCATCAGCGAACGTACCGGAGAAGGAGGCGTCCAGGCTTCTTTAAAGGCATCGGTCGGCTCGGGGTATTCGGCGGCGAGAAGGGCGAATGGAGCGGCGATCCAGACAGCGGTTGTCAGCAGTGCTTTCAGGCACATTTTGGAGTAGCGAGAGGATGGTTGATTGAACATGATAAGAAACGTAAGGTGCAAAGATAAAGACTCGGATTATTGTAAAATGGCTTCCGGTGGTTTTTGTAGTAAAATGAATGGTGGATCTGTATCGCCTGGATCAGGTTCGCCCAAGTCGGACAAGGTTGGATAGAGAGGAAACGTCGGATCGTAGCCGGGAAGGGTAACCGATGGGAAAGGATTGGTACCACGAGCTATCTCGTTGGCATTGGATACGCCGTTGCCATTCCAATCATCATTGTTGGGATCAAGACCGAGGGAAAGAATGAGAGAATCTCCCAAACCGGTCCCGGTAGTGTCGGGATTAAGGGGGTCGAAGCCGTAGAGAAATTCCTCGTAATCGAATAGGCCGTCATTATCGGAGTCGATGGCTATGGAGATCATGATTGGATTGCTGGATGTTGCTAACGATCCCTTGCCGAGTCCAAGTTGGCCGTAATTATTGCGCCCCCAAGAGAAGAAGACGGGAGCACCCATGTATTCTATGATGCCGAGAGAGTGTTGGCCACCTCCGGCCATGGTGTGGATGGCGTGGCCGTTCCAAGTCGATTCCTCGACTTCAACTGGAACATTGGAGTTACTTGTGGTTCCATCGCCGAGACGGCCATGGGAGTTGTTGCCCCAAGCCCAGAGGGTGCCGTTCTGGTCCAAAGCGAGAGAATGATCATTTCCTGCATCAACCCACATGATGTTGCTCAATCCGCTCACTTGGACGGGAGCGTTGCGGTCGAACGTCGAACCATCGCCCAGTTGACCCGTATTGTTGCGTCCCCAGCTCCAGACCGTGCCATCACCGCGCAAAGCCAGACTGTGATGGTGCCCTAATGACAGTTCAACCACGTCATAAACCCCGCCCACCTGGGTCGGGGTTGAAACATTCCCTCCACCACCGATTCCAAGTTTTCCATAGTTACTAGCTCCCCAGGTCCAGACCGTACCATCTTCCTTTATCGCACCACTGAAACGGTATCCCGCAGCCACTCGGGCCACATTATCAAAGACTTCTATCTTCACCGGAGAAAATTCCGTGTCGGTATTGCCATGACCCAATTGACCGGAATTACTACGACCCCAGCTCCACACCGAACCGTCTTCATCCAACGCAAGGGCATGGTCAAAGCCCCCTACTACTTGATGGATGGAGGTAAGGCCCGCCACCGTAACCGGAGTGGATCGATCCGTGGTGCTTCCATCTCCAAGCCGACCATATTGATTTCGTCCCCATGCTTTTACCGTTCCATCCGCTAAAAGGGCGTAGGTAGAGTCATAACCGGCACTGATTTGAATCGCAGGATCAAGCTCGCTGACCACTTGCGGAAACCATTTATCCACCGTGCTCCCGTCGCCGAGTTGACCGTACTCATTATTACCCCAGGTCCATACCTGCCCTTCCCCATCCAGGGCGGCACTGTGCCAGGACCCTGCGGAAACGGTGGAGCCCATCCGGTAAGTTGCACTCCTTGTTTCACTGGGGAGCATTCCGGAGGCGAAAGCCCGAACCCGAAGAAACGAAGAGGTTTCGATTTCCAAATTCCCGGAGGAAGGCCACAGTTCGTCCGTTTCCGTTGGCAAACTGCCATCCAGGGTGTAGCGCAACTCTGCCCCAGGGGTATCGGCGAATGCCTCTACTTCAAAGGTGTTCAGGTATTGCCCGGAAAATTCCGAAAGTACCGGTGGAATAACTTTTTCCGCAAAGGTAAGCAAGATTACTTCGATTGGGTCCGAACTGTCGGTCGTCGTGGCATTGCCCACTTGTCCGTAATTATTCCGGCCCCAACCCCAGGCGAAACCGTCGGCAGTAAGGCCTATCGTGTGATTCCC
>JAFIGF010000054.1 GCA_020831535.1 Opitutales bacterium
GACCAATGCTGCCTTGCTTGAAGAGCATAACCGTTGGATCCCACGAACTTCGTCCGCAGATGAGCCTGCCCTTTCCAGCGACCCGGATACGACCCGAAAAAACCTTGCCACCGTGGTCCAGCAACGCGAGGAGGCCATTCAACTCATCGAAGCGAAAAATCAGGAACTCACCCAAGCCAGCGACCGCCACCAACGTGCCTCCGAGGAATGGAGTCGGGCCATCGATTCCCTGGAACAGGCCCGGAGCGAAGTCCGAGCCGCCGAAATGGCCTTCAACAAAGCCGCCGAAGATCAACTCGAAGCCTACCGCCAATGGCGCCGGGAAACCACCGAACTCAAGCCACCGGAAGCCGAAGTCTTACTGGAGAAATGGGATGCCTGGCTCGAAAACATCGATGGGCTCAGTCCGCTGACCTTTGCCCTGGATGAATCCCTGAGAACCCACACTCGCGAAATAACCACCGCACGGAACGCCCTCGATACCCGGCACCGCGAACATTCCCAAACCATTGCCGAACATCGGGACGAGATTGAGCGACTCGAGTCCGGTACTCAGAAGCCCCCGGAGCCTCTTCCCACCCGTCCCGCTGACCGGACGGGCCGACCGGGAGCGCCCTTTTGGCAAACCTGCGATTTTACCGAACACCTGCCGGAAGAACACCGCGCGGGTCTCGAAGCCGCCTTGCAGGCTTCCGGGGTGCTCGACGCATGGGTTCTGCCCGATGGCCAACTGGTCGATCCGGAAACGTTGGACGCCTTTCTGCCCACGGCTCCCGGCGAAGATACCGAAGGGCCCGCCGAAGACAGCCTCGCCCAATGGCTGCAACCCGCCCTCAATCCCGATGATCCCGGTGCCGCCGCCCTGGACGAAGAGACCATTGCCAACATTCTCCGTCGTTTGGGAACCCGGGAATCGGGCTCCCCGTATTGGTTTTCCTGTGACGGTACGTATCAACTCGGACCCTTACGCGGACGCTGGACCAAGGAGGATCCGGAATACATCGGCGAAAGCAGCCGAGCCGCAGCCCGCAAACGCCGGATCGCCACCCTGCAACAGGAAATCGTTGAAAACGAAAAAGCCCTTGCCACCATTGAGGCCGACCTCCAGCGCCTCGGCGAGCGGGAGGCCCTCGCCCAGAAGGAAGCCGCTGCAGCACCAACGGATGATGCCGTGCGCGAGTGCGGATTTACCCGACGCTCTGCGCACCAACAAGTGGTTGCTTTGACCGAAAAAGAAGCCGAAGTCCGCCGCGACGCGGAAGCTGCCGCCCAAGCGGAGAAGGTGGCGAAAGAGGAACGTGACCGCACTGCTGCCGACCTGCGCCTCTCCGAGTGGGTCGATCAATTATCGAAGTTGCGCAAATATTTGGGCGAATACCAAACCGCCCTGGCCGCCCTCTGGCCAACCCTCTCCAGTTGGAACCGGGATCAATCCATCGCGGCCCAAGCGTTTACACGTGCCCAACAGCTCGCCACTGATCTGACCGAAAAGCGCGAACATCTTACAGAAGTGCGCAAAGAAGCCGCTGCCGCCCGGCAAAAATACCAGACTCTCGAAGCCACCTCCGGAAAGGCCGCCCAGGAAATCCTCGCCCAGGTTTCCGAGACCGAGATGTCGATAAAGGAAAAAGAAACAACGCTAAATAACAATGAGAAACAGCTCAACGTTGAGCTGGTACGAAAAACCCAGGCGGAGGATGCTGTTGCCCACGAATCCGAAAACCAACTACGTCATTCCGGATTTCGTCAGAAAGCAATAGACTCTTTTCGCGAATTTACCGCCGAGCGACTTCTCGCCGATGCCGATCCGGCTTTTGCTGAGCCCGATCTGGAGGAGCACTTCAGTGCCGTCAGCAGGGCCGTGGAGTTGGCCCGCCGGACCGAACGAAAGCTCAGCGCGGTCGAGGCCAGTGATGAGCAGTGGAACCGTCGGCAAAAGACCATTTACAATCAAATCGAAAACCTGCGCGACAACCTCGTCCCGCATGGGCACTCGCCCGAAACCCGTTTGCTCGATGACCTCGTTATCATCCGTGTTCCTTTTCGCGGGCAACGGTATTCGGTGTCCGAACTTCACGAGGCCTTTGCCACCGAGATCAGTGACCGCGGACGGCTCCTGGACGAGCGGGAACGCGAGGTTATCGAAAACCACCTCCTGAGCGAAACCGCTACCGAAATCCAGGGCCTCCTTCGCGCCGCCGAGACTTGGGTCGCCGAAACCAACCGCGAGTTGGAGAGCCGCCCCACCAGTACCGGCATGCGCCTGCGTTTCAAATGGGAACCCGATCCCGAAGGCCCTACCGGCCTCCCGGCGGCCCGCGCCCAACTTCACCAACGCGCGGAAATGTGGAACGAGGAACAGCGTGCCGGTCTGGCCCAGTTCTTCCAACAACTCATCGAAGCCGAGCGCACCGCCAACCCCTCCGCTTCCTGGCCCGAACTCCTCGGTACCGCCCTGGACTACCGCCGCTGGCACCGTTTCTTTATTGAGCGCGAACAAAACAAACAATGGAAACGGCTCACCCGCCGTACTCACGGCACTGGCTCCGGAGGGGAGAAAGCGCTGGCTCTCACCCTGCCGCAATTCGCCGCTGCCGCCGCCCACTATCGCAGTGCCTCTCCCCATGCGCCCCGTCTCATTCTCCTTGATGAGGTTTTTGTCGGCATCGACAGCGAGATGCGGGCCAACTGTATGGAGTTGCTCGCCCAGTTCGACCTCGACTTTATCATGACCAGTGAACGCGAATGGGGTTGTTATCCGGCGCTGCCTGCGCTCTCCATTTGTCAACTCTCCACCCGTCCCGGTTTTAACGCTGTCGGGGTCACCCGTTGGCTCTGGAACGGTCGTGAAAAACGCCGTGGATAAATGAGTTCATCCGACGCAAAGCCCCCCACTGATCCAATTCGTCTCCAAAAAACGCTTGGACGTCCGGGGTGTGCCCGTTTGCGGCAACGCCTCCGCCAGCGCCTGGAACGCGGGATCCCCCTCGCCGGGCGCCTAACCTTTCAGCAACCCTCCGAGGAGGAGCGCGCTGATATTGAAGCTCTCCTTGGCCGACCCCCCGGCCGGGGAACCTCCTTTGGTCTGGATCTCGAGGTCCTTGAAGCTGCCATCATTCAGGCCGGTCTTGCGCCTTCTCTGGAAATAGCCATCACCACGCTCACCGGACCGGTGGAAAACCGGAAAGATGCGGAAGCTTTGCAGGAGGCCCGTTGGAACCAACTGATCGCCGACTTTGCGCCGCCCCGCGGGAATCTTCCCTCCGATTGGCTCGCCCAACTGCGCGCGACCGGACGCCTGAAACGCCTCGGTTCTCCTGAAGATGCCGCCTTCCGGCTCCAACAATTGACTCGTCTGCGCAAGGCGCTTCCCGCCAGTGGCGAACCCCTTGCCCAACTGGCGGCCCGGCTTTTTGGTGACAGCCATGCCCTCGACCCGGGACAGCCTCTCGCCAATCTCGCCCTTCGTTTGATCCACCACCTCTTCAGTCCCGAAGAAGACCCTGAAGCTTCCCGCGCCGACCGACGGCGTGATACCTGGGCCGCTGCCGGAGTTCTTTGCGATGCGTTAAGTGCGCCGCCTGTCGTCCTCAATCTTCCCTCTGCGGCAGACCATTTTCTCGGCGAAATACTCCGCCGTGCCGCCGAGGCTGGAGAGCCTGTCCATCTGACGCTTCGCCAGTTGCTCAAGTATCCACTTTTCCCTGACGAAACCTTGAAAGGTGCCCGGGTCTTTGTTTGTGAAAATCCCACCATAGCCGCCCTTGCGGCGGATGCTTTGGGAGCGAACAGTCACCCCCTGGTCTGCATCAACGGCGAACCCGCGACTCCCGCGCGTACTTTGTTGCGGCAACTACGTGAGGCTGGAGCGGATATTTATTACCATGGCGACTTCGACTGGCGCGGCGTGCAAATCGCCAGCCGGGTCTTTCACTATTGTGGAGCCCGTCCCTGGCGCTTTGACGCCTCTGCCTATCTGGCCGCCCCCAAGCAAAAGAAGCTTACCGGTTCCCCGGTCGATACGCCCTGGGATCCGGAACTTTCCCTTGCCATGCGAACCCACGCCAAATCCGTCCACGAGGAGGCCATCGCCTCCACCCTGATCACGGACCTCAAACGCTAATTCCAAGTATCCCCAAGAAACCAAAAAAGAAACTTACCAACCCCGACGAAAATGGTTTGCCATCTTCAAATTTCAAATCTGAAATTTGAAATCCTTACGTCTTCTCTCGTTTCTTAACTCTTAATTTTTCCTTCTTACTTTATCTCATGCCTACCTACGAACGTTTTGAAGACCTGCCGGTTTGGCAGGAGGCCATTAAGCTTGCCGAGGGTTGTGAGGATTTCCTCCTCGCCGCCAAAGCCCACATCACGTGGTCCAAGCGTGACCAACTCGACCGTTGCTCCTTGTCCGTTTCCAATAATATCGCCGAAGGCTTTGAGAGAGGAACCACCAATGAACTACTGGCTTTCCTCTACATTGCCCGCGGCTCCGCCGGAGAAACCCGTTCCATGCTCGCGTACTTTGAGCGTCGTCCCGCGCTCAAAAATTTCAAATCTCAGATTTCGAGTTTGAAAACCACTGCCGAATCCTGTTGCCGACAACTTCGTGCCTCGGCTGATTCCCTGCAAAATTCCGACATAAAAGGTCAACGTCATCTGAACGAAAAATCCCGGCAGGAATGGGAAAACAAAAAAGACAGAGAAACCAAAGCCCGCTCATGGCAGGAAACCGAATTGAAAATGATCAAGCGAATGTCCCCCAATCACCCCCTCCGCATCGAGTACGAACGCCGCCACGGCCCGATCACCTGAATCTCAAATTTGAGATTCCTACACGGTTTACGGCCTCCAATCCCATGGAGAAAAATCAATCAAACCAATCATAGGGATTATCGTCATCGTTTTCCGTTTCCTTCTGTTCTTCCCGTTCGAGGATTTTAAGCGGATCAGTGAGTTTTACTGTATCGAAAAGCCCCATGGTAAAGAAAAATAGACAATTGCTTTCATGGTAAGAAGCCAGTTGGCTTTGTCGAGTTCAATTCGCGCCCCCGGATGGGGGCGACGACTTGCGCGTCTCCCGCTCCTCCACTTCACCCGCCGTTTCAATCCGCGCCCCCGGATGGGGGCGACGCGGGCCGGGGAGTCCCGGGTTTTTAACCGGGGGGTTCAATCCGCGCCCCCGGCTGGGGGCGACGGCCCAAGGCCCCCCCCCCACCACGGAAGGGCCAGTTTCAATCCGCGCCCCCGGATGGGGGCGACGTGTTTCATGTCGGCAAAAAATTAACCGGTATGCGGTTTCAATCCGCGCCCCCGGATGGGGGCG
>JAFIGF010000066.1 GCA_020831535.1 Opitutales bacterium
TGGTATTGGTTGGTGTTCATTCAGCCAGTAATGTCTAGTTACTAGACATTTTCAAGCCTAAAATACACTCTTTCTGCACTTCGGAACAATTTTGTCCCACACCCCCTCAACTCCCCCTCTCCCGCCAATTGAGCCAACCGATGGGGAAAAGCTTAAAAGACTTATTTGACCCTGCCAAGCTTCTGCTTTAAATAAGTGTTTCCTTTTCTTGATAGAACCTTTTTCCTAAAATTCACCAACACTCAACTTCTTGTGAATAAGCAAATTTTCATTTATCTATCCAATCGTCAGGATTCCAGCTTGCTGGCGCATTTGCTGTTTGATTTTGGCTATCTTCCGACCTATTTTTCCAACAAGGAGGAAGCCTTGGCCGAACTGTCTGACAGTCGTTCACTTTACGCCCTGATTGTACTTCCATACGAAGAGAAGGAAGGAAATCCTTTTGGCCTGATCGAAAAAATCCGCAAGGAGCACCCTTTTACCCCAATTTACATGATCGGACCAAAGCTCAAGCTGGATTCGATCACCCATGCCATTCGCCTGGGAGTTCGGGACATCTTTACCCCTCCTCTGTCCTGGGAGGAAATTGTCGCCTCAGTCGATGCCCTGGCGAGAGGAAAAAAACGAAATAAAAAACATACCGAAACCATCTCCACGAGAGTCAAGGAACTTATTGGCAGCTTTCACCAATCGGCAAAGCTCAACAAGAGTAATCAAACGGAAGACCAATCGCAGGTGGTGGATCTCCAAAATAAAATAAAAGAGCTGGAGGATCAGGTCAGAAGTCTTTCGCAAAGCGGAGCTGATTCGACCGAGGTCTCCGAGGACATACTTACCTTTAACCCGGCCGAGATCACTCCTGCCGAATCAATAGCCGATGATCCCGAAGCGCTTCGCAAAGCCTACCAGGATCTCGCCCAAATGGCCGAAAAACAACAAGCCGAGATCCGTCAAGTCATTGCTGCGGCCAAAGCCAAGGAGAAAGACCTGGAGGAAGCCCAAATGCTCATGACCGAAAGAGATGCCTATCTCGAAGAGTGTGAGAATACAATGATGGAGAAGACGCAGAGCCTGCACGAAAAAGAAGTCGAGCTGGAGCAAATGAAAGATGAGCTTTTTCAGGAAAAATCCCGCTTGGCCAAGGCCTCTACCGAAGGCAATGGAGGCGAGGAAGTGGTCAGCGAATTGGAAAAATTGAAGAATGAACTGGAAAAGGAACGGAAAGCCCTGGCGGAGCAAAGGAAGAAAGTCGAGGAAGAGCAGAAGAAATGGGAGCAAGCCCGCAAAGATTCCCAACCCAGCAAGCCCTCTTCCGGTGATAAAGGGTCTTCCCCTGAGGGCAAGGAGGAGGAGGATGAAAAAGGGGAAGCCTCCTGGAAGCAGATGCAAAAACGCTCCAAACTCATCCGTTCCTGGTGAGAGGCCTTTACGAAAACGAAAAATTTTCATTTTCTTCTTGCCCGAAGACCCTCATTTCCGCTAGGTTCTTCTTTTTCCCAATTTTGGGTCGATAGCTCAATTGGTAGAGCAGTTGACTTTTAATCAATTGGTTCAGGGTTCGAGTCCCTGTCGACCCACTTTTTTCCAAAATTAGCCATGCAACCAACATTTCGTCCATCCAATCTTCGCCGGGCCCGTAAATTCGGATTCCGTGCACGTATGAAAACCCGTAGCGGCCGCGCCATCATTAACGCTCGCCGCCGCAAAGGCCGCAAGCGCCTATCGGCTTCCGACGAATAAGTTCTGTAGTGCTCCATGTCGCTACCCCGTGAGTTGCGGTTAACCCGTTCACGGGAGATACAAATCGCCCGCGAGAAAGGAACCCGTGCCAACGGTGGCCCCTTTCTCGCTTTTTTTTGGCTACCTACCGAAACTTCGAAGGAAGTGGATCTTCCCCCTCCGCGCCTTAGCGTGGTTACGTCCAGGAGAGTTGGCAACGCCGTCGTTCGGAACCGGGCCCGGAGAATTTTCCGCGAGATCTTCCGAGCCCATCTCGACGCCCTCCCCAAGGGAACTCAAGTGGTTATCATCGTGCGCCGCAGCTACCCCAAGTATTCCTTTCAGGACTTAGGAGAGCGCTACCAAAAAGTCATTCGCTGGTGGAAGAAAAACCAGGAGCCAACTAAATAAACTTTTCCAAGACCTTCGCACTGCTCACCACGCCCGGCAAACCGGCCCCGGGGTGGGTTCCCGCCCCGACGAAAAACAAGCCCTCCACATCCTCACTCTTATTATGAGGGCGAAACCATGCACTTTGCGTTAAGATCGGTTCAAACTGAAAGGCTGACCCAAGGTAGGCATCGAGTTTGGATTCAAAATCCGCAGGTGTAAAAATGAGCTTGGAAACCAAATGCTTGCGCAGATCGGGGACCAAGTGATCTTTCTCCAGTGAGGCCAGAATGCGGTCCGCATAGTCCTCCTTGATCGCCTCCCAATCCTGCCCGCCCCCTAGATGGGGAACCGGACTGAGCACATAAAACCCTTCGCAACCCTCCGGTGCAAGGGTCGGATCGGTACGGGTCGGCGCATGCAGATACAGGGAAAAGTCTTCCGCTACGATCTTCTTGCGGAAAATATCCCAGAGAAGCCCCTCGTAGCGGGGGCCCATGACAATGGCATGATGCGGCAAATGCTCATAGGTCCGGTCAGTCCCGAAATACACCACGAACAGAGACATCGCATAGCGCATCTTCTCCAACCGCTTATCCGTCCATTTCCCCCGGTGCTCGGCCTTCACCAGTTTGCGGTAGGTATTGGCCACATCTCCATTGGAGACCACGGTATAGGCCGGAAAACGCGTTCCATCGACCGTCCGGACCGCTCGGACACAGCCATTCTCAATTTCAATTTCCTCGGCCCGGGCATTGAGATGGATTTTCCCTCCAATATCCGTAAACATTTTGACCAACCCCTGCACCAAAGCACCAGTCCCTCCCATGGCAAAATGCACCCCCCAGGTTTTTTCCAGATAATGAATCATCGCATAAATGGATGAAGACTGCAAAGGATTGCCGCCAATGAGGAGCGGCTCAAACGAAAAGACCTGTCGCAAACGAGGGTCCTGAATAAAGGAAGACACTTTCTTGAAAACCGACTGGTCCGCCCGCAAACGAATCAAGTCCGGAGCCACTTTGAGCATTTCCCAGATATTGTGAAACGAATGATCCGCCAAGTCGGTGAAGGCCCGGTCAAAAATCCGGCGACTGTAGTCGAGAAACTGGCGGTACCCAGCGACATCCTCCTTGTTGAACCGGGCGATTTCAGACTCCAGCGATTCCTGATCCCCACGATAATTGAATTCCATACCATCCGGGAAATAAATCCGATAGTAGGGGTCGCAGGGGACCAGATTCACGTAATCCTGCAACTTCTTCCCCGCCACTTTGGCCAATTCCTCAAATAGAAAAGGAACCGTCACAATCGTAGGGCCGGCATCATAAATGAAGCCTTTATCCTCATAAACGTACGCCCGCCCCCCGGGTTTATCCCGCATCTCCAGAACCGTCGTTTCATACCCCTTAGCCTGCAAGCGAATGGCCGCCGCCAACCCGCCAAACCCACTACCAATCACCACCGCCTTCCGACGACGTTTTGTAAACTCTGTCTGTTCACTCATAGTTAGTAAAGCCGCGAATATGAGCGCAAAAGACCGGAAAAGCAACCAATCCACAAACTTCGGGGAAGCCCCACCAACGTGCAGAATTTGTGGGAGGTCGGGTCTTCAAGAACACTCTCCTCCGCAGGGGATTTCCCCGCAAATCCCTATCACTGATTTGCCTCTTGTCTTGTTCGTAAATAAATTGAATACTTTCCCTTTGGAATCATTTACCATGCTACTGGTTATCGACAATTTTGACTCTTTCACCTTCAATCTGGTGCAATACTTCGGACAACTCGGCGTTGAACAGAAAGTCGTACGCAACAACGAAGTCACTCCCGACGAAGCTCTGGCCCTAAGACCTGAGCGCATTGTCCTTTCCCCCGGACCCTGTTCGCCCAACGAGGCGGGGGTCAGCATGGACATGATTGCTGCCTTTGCCGGGAAAATCCCCCTCTTCGGGGTCTGCCTGGGACATCAATGCATTGGTCAATACTTTGGTGGAAAGGTGGTCCGGGCAGATCGCTTAATGCATGGCAAGACCTCACCCATACAACACCACGGCAAAGATCTTTTCACAGGCATACCCTCACCTTTTCCCGCCACCCGCTACCACTCCTTGTTGGTCGAACGCAAAACCTTCCCGAAGGAACTGGAAATTACCGCCGAAACGCAGGAGGGTGAAATTATGGGACTCCGCCATCGCACGTTGCCAATATGGGGCGTTCAGTTTCATCCTGAATCCCTTGCCACCGAGCACGGGCTAACCCTCCTTCGCAATTTTCTAGAACTCAAAGTTTCCCAAGCCGCCTGATATGCGTTGTGCAAAATGCCATTCGACCGAAAATAAGGTCATCGATTCACGCATCGCCAAAGACGGTTCGTCCATCCGACGACGCCGCGAATGCACTCAGTGCGGTTACCGCTTCACCACCGTAGAGGAAATCCTGCACGAGAATGTTGTGGTTCTCAAAAGAGACGGCACCAGGGAATCTCTGGATCGCAATAAACTGGCCGCAGGCATTCGCAAAGCCTGTGAAAAGCGACCCGTTGATTTGGAGCAAATAGATCTCATCGTTACCGAATCACTCGAGGAATTGGAAAAAGCCTATAGCTTCGAAATCCCAGCTGAGGCCATGGGGGCGAAAATCATGGAAAAGCTCCGCCCCATCGATCAGGTCGCCTATGTCCGATATGCCAGTGTTTACAAGGACTTTCGCGATGTCTCCGAGTTTCTCAGCGAAATCGATCAATTGCAAGTCGGCTCCGAACCTCGCTTAAATGTCCCCTTCAGCTAAGATCGAACGATCCACTCACTGGGGAGGTACCCAGTTATGGGATTTTCTTTTCTCCGACCTCGCCGAGCCGGATCCTTTTTTTTGGCAGCAAATTGAGGAGGGCGTTCGGAAAGCCCTAGCCGACCATCAGAGGGATCAAGAACCATCGACCAAAACCTTCCTGGACGCCCTTCTGGAACTGCGGAAAAAATGGGAATTGCCACCAGTCGGTGTTGCTTACTTAAACCTTCGCAAGGGCTTCCACTACGCTGATCCCCTCTTCCTGCGAAGTGAGGTTGTTCATTTAATGAAGGGCATCGCCTCTTATGCCCGCGCGGCGGTAGTGGTCGAAGGATTACGCCTCAGCGCCAAGGGACCGTATCGCTATTGGTCGCGAGGCGCGCAAATCCGCTATGCCGAAACCCTCGCCCTGCTACGTGCGGTGATTTGCCGATATTCCCGAAAATCAGCCGAAGTCCATTTGATTCTCCTCGAACCCCGAGGGGAGAAAGGGAAGCCTTGAGTGGTCTTAATTCAAACCTTTGCTGCCTTCTTTTGCCTAGCACCCCAAAGCCTTACTTTCCACTTTTTGACCGGGAATCCAGAAGCAAGGTGACGGGTCCATCATTGATTGATTCGACCTCCATCATCGCACCGAATTTGCCTGCGGCTAGCGTCAGGCCCTCCCGCGCCCGCAAACCTTCCAGAAAATACTGATACAGGGCTTCGCCTTTTGTCGGCTCAGCCGCACGGTGCCACGAGGGCTTACCGCCTTTGCGACAATTGGCAAAAAGAGTAAACTGACTGACCACCAACAGGTTTCCGCCTACTTCCAATACCGAAACGTCATCCCCGTCAGCCCCCCTAAACATACGAAGAGCCAAAATTCGGCGAATCAGCCAATCCGCATCCGCAGAATGGTCATCACTGCCAACACCAAGATAAATCAGCCACCCTCGCTCGATGGCCCCCACTATTTCGCGGTCAACCCGTACCCTCGCCGATCTAACCTTCTGCAGGACCGCCTTCATCCAAGTTGAAACATCGCAAACGGGATTTCATTCAAAATCCCCTTCTTCATGAGGAAAATCCACAAAAGGGCGCTTATCCAACGGAAAAGTCAATTTCAGTTGAGTTGTAATATAACCTTCCAAATCACGATCGCCCTCGGCCGCTCGCCACACTTTACGAAGATATTCGATCGCCGGATTTTCGCCGATGACCGTTGAAGAACGTCCCGAGGTTGGCAATTTAAGCGGCGGATTCACTGATAATTCGCGTTCAATTCTTTGCGCAAGCTCGATCAAGGATTGACTGGGCTCTTTTCTCCCAGTCTCAATCTGACAAATGTAATTCTTCGATACTTTCACCATATCCGCTAATTCGGCTTGAGTTAGACGGTACCGTTTTCGCATTTGCAGAAAATCAAACTTTGAAGAAGGTTCAGATAATACAGAGTCGTTGGTTTTCATTGTGGAGAATATTTAAATTACAGCGAAATTCATGCTAGGACAACATGCTTTCCTTCTATAAATAGAACAAATTATTGTACTTACGGAAAGATTAAAGTTCCCTTTTCGTGAAAGAAATTCCCCTGATTTCCATGAAAGTTTACTAATAAAAGACAAAAATTGAAAATTTACACATTTATTATATATATCTTTTCTAGATCCAGAAAACCCTTTACCTTCACTTGACCTCAAGACAGAACTCTCTTTTCCTTATATTAAATAAAAATGCTACTCAAACAGGCCCCTTTTGTGAATTTTTTGTCTATAAAGACTACAATAGTATCCTTACTTCCACATCTGAACAACTTGGTCCGATCAGCAGTCCAAGGAAAACTTCGCCATTCAACCCCGAAGTCGTCCTTCAACCTTGTTTCCGCAGTTGAATTGACAAATTCAATGCAACCCATTCAAGAAAAGAGTCTTAAGAATTTTAGGCCCATTCACTTCCTAGGTAAAACCGGAATATGTGGCCAATCGTTCTTCTGATTTTCTTCTGCCGCAGGCCCCTTGGATTGCCGCCAGAAGGATAACGCAGGACGACAAGGCGAATCAGGTTACACTCGCGCTACCAGTGAGCCCTAACTCACTCCGTAACCATGCCCCCCCACATGGTTGCTCAGGAAATCGGGCGCATTCCCTCGTTATCGGCTTTGACCAAAAAGGAGGCGGCCTGAATACCCCGCTCCTGAAATACCCGTTCCATAGAAAGCTTCACCGGTTTTTGGTATTCTTCCGAAACCATGGCGACAAGCGAAGAACCGCTACCACTCAACCAAGTGCCCCAGGCTCCATTGTTTTTCGCCGAAACCAAGGCTTCTTTTCCCCCTGGAATGGCACTCAAGCGATAGGGCTGATGAATGTGCTCCGACAAATCCACCGAGGCCAGTTTCTGGTATTCACCGGAGAGGAAGGCACCCAGAAAGTAGCTCAGGGAGTTTAAACTTTGCACCACCTCCTTAAAAGGCAAGCTGGCCGGCAGAACGGACCGTGAATCCTTGGTCTTCACTTCCAGGTCCGGACTAATCAAGACAAAGGAAAGATCATCCGAAACGGGGAAGCGGAGATAATCCTCCAATGCCCAGCTTTCCGATTTTATTTTTGCCACGGTCAAACCGCCAAAGACGGAGGCCACCGCATTATCCGGATGGCCTTCGAGCATTGTCACCTCACGGGCAATGGTCTCGCGACTCAAATTGGTTTCGCAAAGCGCATCCAAGGCAGCAAAAATCCCCGCCCGCACGGTCACACTTGACCCCAATCCCCGGGAACGAGGAACCGCTCCGCAAATCTTCACGGAGAACGGCTGGAAGGATTGACCTACAAAATCAAAGAAAGCCTTTCCAACAGTTTCGAAAAAGGCTTGGTTCTCTTGATCCTCTCCTCGGCCAGGCTCACCCACCGTCACCGTTATATCATTATACAGGGCCAAAGCCATACCCAACGTATCGAAGCCGGACCCCAAATTGGAAGTACTGGCAGGTATACGGAAAGAGGAGGAATGACTCATGGTAAAAAGCTTTAACGACGGCCTCGCAAATCCCGCTCGATATCCATCATCTGAGCTTTCTTTTTGAGGTCTTCTCTCTTGTCATACATTTTCTTACCTTTGCCAACCCCCAATTCGATTTTGAGCAATCCTTTTTTAAAATATGCCTTCAATGGCACAAGGACCGAACCTTTTTGGTTTACTTCCGTTTCCAGTTGTCGGATTTGCTTGCGATGCAAAAGAAGTTTGCGGGGCCGCGTCGGATTGTGATTGTTGAGATTCCCAAAAGAATAGGTGGCAATTTGGAAATGATATAATATCACTTCCCCCTTCTCAACCCGGGCGAAAGAATCGGTCAATTGCCCTTTGCCTTCGCGCAAAGACTTAATTTCCGTTCCCAACAGTTTTATCCCGACTTCCAGGGAATCCTCGATCAAATAATCACGGCGCGCCTTGGCGTTCCGGAATTCTTTAAAGCGATTGCTCTCTTTTTTTTTTGCGCTCACCGCGTTCCGAGGCAGCAAAGTTTACGAATCAGCCAACTCGTACCCGATCTGTCCCTCGATGATTTCCTTTAGGGCAATGTCCTCCAAATCCAGCTTCTCCAGCGAATGGACCAGCGGCTTAAAACCACCGTCTTTCAACTGCTTCACCCGACGGGACACTACATTGATCAGAATGTAGGGGTCGGGAATAATTTCCTGGGCTTTTTGCAAATAATCGTCTCTCACGGCGCGTTCCTCTGGTTAGATGAAAACTTATTAAAACAACGCATAATCAACCACTGGTCAAGCCCTTTTACAAAAGCGGCCAAAATTCCCAGTCGGCAAAACGGCTTCCCTTTGGTTTTGCCAACCACCCCACCAAACCCGATATTTATCTCTTGGACTGCGAACGAAGCATCTTAGCGAAAATCTCCCGCAAGTCCTCATACCCCTGCAGGCGCAGCGCCCATAGCGAAATCCCATACAGCAGGACCCCCAGAGGGACCAATACACCGACCTCCGCCAATGCCGCCCATTTTTCAGATTCTATCCACAGGGAAAACCGGGGGAGAAGGACCAAAACCCCCGCCATAACCCCTCCCGCGAAAAAAATCTTCGCAAGATCCCCCCACATATGCCCGACCCGAAGTTCCGAGCGAGCCCGGGACAAGTGGAATTGCAAAAGGAAAGCCTGGCCGCTCATTGAGCATAAATTGGCCAAAGCCAGACCCGCCGCACCCCAAATCCGCATAAAGATAAGGCTACAG
>JAFIGF010000067.1 GCA_020831535.1 Opitutales bacterium
CCCCTCACGCAACTGCCGGTCCTCCTGGTATAAGATCTGATAGCGCGCCACCAGATCCTCATCCGACAATTTGATTTTCGTCTTGTCGGGAACCTTAACCAGCACATGGAAGTGATTGGACATCAGACAGTAGGTCAACACCTCCACCCCCGAAAAGCCAGCCGCCCGAAAAAGCATACGCTGCATCACTTTTTTCTCTTTCGGGCCGAAGAGCTTCTCCCCGTTCACCGTTCTGGACATCACATGATACACACCATCGCCTTCTTTAAGTACTATACGCTTCATTCCCCCATCCTGAAAAAATCACCACACCTGTCAAAATGGAATTACCTGATTATTTATAACCGTCAAGAAATTAAAAGACTTGGAGATTTATACAAAGTTGGGGCTATGAAGAAAACTTTTCTCCTTATATTTGCTGCGGCTTGGTTCTGGGGTTGTGGAACGGAGCAATCAGCGAAGGAACAGGCACGAACCCAATTGAATAGAATGTTTCCCAATGCTTCGGATTCTTTTCTCGCAGTGGCTTGCAGACAATCGGGATGAGTTCGATAAAAGACGGAGTCTATTATCGGAATCGTACAATTTATCATCTCCCGAAGGGTCGTAAAGGTGCTTTTTCGCTACTGGGCGGAGAGGAAATTTCTCTGCAAACCGCCCGTAGAATCCCTAACGATGTTTTTGTGTTTATTGAATACCACCCTTCCCTTTGCTAAATACTTTGGCGATACAAATGACCTTCAGAATAAACAACTTCTCGGGGCCTTTATTCAGCTATTACTAAACTAGTTTGGGCAAAAGCAAGAGGCGGTAGGATTCTTTGACAAAGAACTCTGGAAAGAAGCTCAACTGGGAAAATCTTTTTTTATGCCAATGCGGATAAGGAGAGTCAGGACGGTTTTTTCTCCCGAATTCATTTCGTTGGTGCCCTTGAGGATATTGGTGTTTTTATCGAAGAGCATTTTCTTCAGCCAATGAAAAGGAACGGGCAAATGTCGCTCACTGATAGTGGAGAAAAACGAGTTTACCAAAAGACTCTAACCGACGACTCCGCAACATTGATTCTGGTCATTTACCAGGGGAATTTCTACTTGGTCAGCAGCCTCGAAGAATTTGAGCGATTTAGCACCGGAGAATACGCTCGCCGCCATTTGGCCCAGAGCGGACAATTTCGAAAAATCCGCCGGAGGTTGCCAGAAAATATTCAATCCTTTTATTACCTTGCTCCCGAATTCAGACCAATCTTCGAAAAGCTCAGCACTTTGAACGGTCTGGATCGAAATACGGCACAAAGAGAAAAATCGTCGGCATTTTGGCCGATCCTTGATTCCAAACTCCCTGCCGACCGTCCCGTCTATGGTGGTCACTATAACCATTCAGACGGAACGACCTTTCTGTCCGTAGGACCTGGCTCACACCACCATACCTTTCAAAACTTCTTGCGCCAGATATCAAAATAAATCAGAGAACCCGGATTTCCAAAATCGTCCCCGATTGTAGAAAAATCACCTGTGATGCAGCAAAGTTTGCTTGTCTAAAACGGGCTGAGCAGGTTGACTGGAATAATGGATTTCACCTCAAAAGCCCTGCAAGAGCTGGAAGCTAAACGCAGCAACCTTTCTTCAAAATTCGGCATTGTCGGTCTCGACGGCTTTGTCGATACTATTGTTAGCCCTGTGGATAGTCGCTATGGAACGGGTGAGGATTTCACCACAATCCCCCAAATTGAAGAATTTGCCTCCCGCATAGGTGCCGCCGCAGGCAAAAGTACCAACATCGAAATTTATCCCCGCGTACAAAAACTTGGAGGGAATGGGCCGATTTTGGCAAACGCCCTCCGCGAAGCAGGGTCGAAGATCCGCTATATTGGGGCCTTGGGCAAACCGCAAATTCATCCGGTCTTTGCCGACTTTGCCAAACAGACTGAGGCCGTAAGTCTGGCTGAACCGGGGCAGACAACCGCTTTGGAGTTTGAGGACGGTAAAATCATGCTGGGCCAAACCTCTTCGCTGGAGGAGGTGACGTACCCAGCGATAATCCAGGCCATCGGGGAAGGTGCCTTTTTTGACATGGTTTCCCGCACAGATTTGGTAGCCTTGGTGAACTGGACGATGATTCCAGCCATGACCGATATTTTCAACGCACTGCTGGACAAAGTTTTACCTAATTTGGATACCAGTCGCCAAAGGACCTTCTTTTTTGATTTGGCGGATCCGGAAAAACGTTCGGACAGCGACATCAAAAGCGCTCTCCTTACAATTAAGAAATTTCAGTCTTTTGGCCGCTGTGTTCTTGGTCTTAATTTCAAAGAAGCTCAGTCGGTGGCCCGTATTTTAGGAACAGAGCCCGGTGACCGGGATGAGAAAAATCTAACTCGTCTTTGTGCAGGCATACGACAAGAGTTGGCGATCCACACCGTTGTGGTCCATCCTACCGAAAGCGCAGCCTGCGCTACCCGGGAAGACAGCTGGTTCGTTCCCGGTCCCTATTGTCCCAAACCCCGTATCACCACCGGAGCAGGTGACCATTTTAACGCTGGTTTCCTAAGCGGTATGCTAATGGGGCTCTCCCCTCAATCCTGCTTGGTTTCCGGGGTTGCCACCTCAGGCTTTTATGTTCGACAAGCCCGTTCGCCTTCACTAAATGCTCTTGACCATTTCATCCGCAACTGGCCATCTTCCTAACCCCATCACTTCATGACAAAAAAACCAGGAATTTTCATCTCCTTTGAAGGATCCGAGGGTAGTGGAAAAACTACTCAGATTGATCGCTTGGCAAGTAAACTGGAAGAACTCGGAGAAGATGTTCTGGTGACCCGCGAACCCGGTGGAACAGATATTGGGGAGGACATTCGCCATCTCCTCAAACACAATAGTAATGGCGAGCAAATGTGCCCCGAAACAGAACTTTTGCTGTTCGCAGCAAGTCGGGCACAACTGGTTCGCCAGGTAATTGTTCCGTCGCTGAAGGATGGTAAAATTGTCCTTTGTGACCGTTTCCTCGATTCCACCACAGTGTACCAGGGAGTCGCCCGCCAATTATCCTCGGAGCCAGTTCATGTGATCAATTCATTTGCGGTTGGCGATATGCAGCCTGATCTGACGGTCGTTTTAGACATCCCCGCAGAGATTGGTTTTCAACGTATTAAGCACCGCGCCTCGGATCTCCCTGACCGGATGGAAAAAGAGAATATTGAATTCTATAAACTGGTCCGGGAGGGGTACTTGGTTTTGGCTGACTCCTTGCCTGAACGATTTACCGTGATCACAGGTGATCGTTCTCCTAATGAGGTGGCCAAGGATGTTTGGCAGGAAATCAGCGACCGCTATTTCCCTGATGAGTGAGATTGCCGCGGCCAGTAGAGAAGTCCTTTTACGGAATGCCCGGAAGGGACGTTTACCTCATGGCATTTTACTGTCCGGTCCAGACTTAGCCCAACTGGAAGAGACGGCGTTAACCTTGGCCGGAGTGATCCTGAAAAGCCCTGAAAAACCCAGCGGAGAAATTTCCCATCCGGACCTTTATCACCTACGTCCTGCGGGAAGAATGCGGCAAATCTCTGCGGATGATACCCGTGGTTTGATCAAAAACCTTTTTCAAACAGCCTTCGGAGAAAACGGCAAGGTGGCAATTGTCCACGAAGCGGATTGTTTTCACCAAGCCTCCAGTAATATTTTCCTCAAAACACTCGAAGAGCCACCGGACGGAACGTACATCATTCTCATTTCCACTCGACCCTACTCCCTTTTGGCCACAATCCGCAGCCGCTGTTTGTTTTTCCGCCTGCCGGGGCAAGAAGAAACCACCCAGGAAAGCGAGAGCGAAGTTTGGCTGGAGGATTTTGAAGCCTTTTTAAAAAGCGCGGGCACGCCGGTACAGCGTTCAGCTGACCTTGCCCCTACGCTGATGCAAGCCTACGGGCTGGTTGTTCGCTTTGGTGAGGTACTGCAAAACCAAGTCACCATGCTTAAAGAAAAAGCAAGAGATTCAGTGCCGGAGGAGGACGAAGCTCACAAAGCCTGGGAAAAGCTTATGGAGATAGAGGCTCGCCAAAAGTTGCTCCGCACAATCGCAGAGCGTTGCCTGGCCTTTGCCCGCCATTCCAACAACTCAGCTGGCCAGCAAGTTCCCCTTGAACCCCTCCGCAATACCATCCAGGAGATCGAAAGAGCAAATTATCTACTCCAGTCGAACCTTCAAGCGGGGGTCGCCATCGAGCAGATTCTCCTCACCGCACTTCGCTCCTGGGCTTTGCACAATCGCTAAAGAAATTTATTATGAGCAAAGATATACCTGCCTATATTGATCGATTTGAGAAAAACGCTTTCGGACTTTTTCTACACTGGGGGCTTTATTCCCACCTGAGAAATGGTGAATGGGTAAGCCATCATCACCAACTGGACCGTGGAAAATACAACACTTTGATGGAAAAATTCACTGCGGAGGCTTGGCGCCCACGCGAGATCATACGGTGGGCCAAAGGAAACGGTATTCGCTATACCTGTCTGACGACCCGCCACCATGACGGTTTTTCGTTGTATAACACACGCGGGCTGAACTCCTTTGATGCTCCTCATTCAGCGGCGGGACGAGACTTGGTGGCGGAATTTGCCGATGCCTGCAGAGCGGAAAAAATGGGGATATTCTTTTACCACACCACCCTTGATTGGAACGAAAAGTCCTTCGATGACGACTGGGATGGGTATCTCGAGTATTTGAACCGCTCCGTGGAACTTCTTTGCACCCAGTATGGAAAAATCGATGGACTCTGGTTCGACGGAAATTGGGCCCGGCGGGAACGTGACTGGAAAGAAGACGCTCTGTATGGAATGATTCGCAAGCACCAACCGGAGTGTATGATCATTAACAATTCCAGCATTGGGGCTTTGGGGGATCTTAACCATCCCGACCTGGACGCCGTCACCTTCGAGCAAGGAAAACCTACGAAACGATCACATCGCGCTGGCGAGAAATATACTGCGGCGGAAATGTGTGAGACGATCAACAGTCATTGGGGAGCCGCAGAATGCGACTATTCTCATAAAAGCCCTGCAGAGTTAATCTCAAGTTTGGCCGCCTGCCGACGCTATCGGGCCAATTTCCTCCTCAACATAGGTCCTTTGCCCGATGGCTCCCTGCCCGCCTATGAGAGAGCGGCGATAGATCTGGTCGGCAAGTGGGCCCGAGAGGCTGGCGAGGTTCTCTACGAAGGTCTACCCGTCGAGGCGGAAACTCACGGGAATGATTTTGTTCTATCACATCAAGGGGATTGGTATTATTTTTCTCATCATCTGCCGATAACCAATAATATGCATCTCGCCGCAGGTCAGCCTCGCGGCGACGGATGGCAGACCATCTCGGCGAAAGAAATGCCGACTTTCCAAAAAGCCACTTGGCTCGATACTGCAGAGCCCCTGGAAATGGTAAATGACCCCTCCAAGGGAGTGTGTTGCTTTCGGGCCACACCCAATCCCTACGGCAGCCAACGCATTGTCAGAATCGCCAGGCTTTCCCGGGCCTAAGCCCGTGAGGCCACTCCCCCAAAGGGACAAATTCTGTCAATAAATGAAAGACCTGGTTATTTATAAATATTCAGGTCTTTCATTTATTGACAGAATGGTTCTGGGGCAGAATCTGGGAAAAGATTACTTGTGGTCCCAGGGGAGTCGGACTTTGACGGGGCGGTGGCGCCAGACCTCGTAGGGGGTGAAAAGTTTACCCGGGTTTAGTATTCCGGCAGGATCGAGGGCCTTTTTGACGGCTTTCATGGCTTGAATCTCGGCCGGATTGTGCTCCATGGCAAAAAACGGTGTTTTGGCCAGCCCGATGCCATGTTCCCCACTTATGGTTCCCCCAAGTTCGAGAACTTTTTCCATGAGGGACTGGACGGCCTCTTCGGCGGTGGCACTCTGCTGGGGATCATCGCGATAAAACATGATATTCACGTGGAAATTCCCGTCCCCGGCATGACCAAAAACGGCAATAGGCAAGTTTTTTTCCTGACTCAAAGCCCGGGTAAACTCAATGAGCTCGCGCTCCCGCTCCAACGGGACGACAACATCCTCATTCAGCTTAGCATCGCCCAACTCAAACATTGCCCCGGAACATTTACGCCGCACTTCCCAGAGGCTTTGCGCCTCATCTTCATCGGCGGCCTCTTTCCAAGCGAGGGACGACTTCTTCAAAATTTCCAAAACCTGCTGCCGATCTTCCTCCACCGCCGCTGGATGGCCGTCCAGTTCGATCAGTAAAACAGGACGGCCTTTTTGTCCGGCAAAAATCTCCGTCCCCGTAGCGCTCTCGGCGCAAGAGACACTCTCGCGATCAAGAAATTCGGTAATCGAGGGAATCACCTGTCGTTCCCAAAGAAGCTTCACCTGATCGAGGGCCTGAGCTTCCGATTCAAAACATGCCAGAACCGTCCAGCGAGCCTTTGGCTTGGGAACCAGTCGCAGAGTCGCCTCAACAATCACCCCCAAGGTTCCCTCACTACCAACCCACAAATCGCGCAAGTTGTAGCCCGCAGCATACTTACGGAGAGGGCGGGCCCAGCGCACGGCTTCCCCGGTAGGCAAGAATCCCCGCAAAGCCAGAACATAGTCGCGGGTAACACCGTATTTCCCACCGCGCATTCCCCCGGCATTGCAGGCCAGATTTCCGCCAATGGTGCTGTAGCGGTGAGAGGAAGGGTCAGGTGGATAGAACCAACCCTCCGCCTCGGCGGCTTTTTGAATATCGGCAATTTTTGCCCCAGCCTGCACGGTAGCCATTCCGGCGGCCCGATTGACCGAAATAGCCTCCCAACCGGAAAGATCGACCACCCATCCCCCGGAAAAAGGCGAGGCCGAGCCGGTCAGGGAGGATCCTCCCCCACGAACGGTGACCGGAACCTTATGCTCATTCGCCATTTTCAGAACCTGTCCGACTTCACTCTCATCCTTAGGCCGAACCAAGGCATCCACCGTAAAAGCGAGCTTGCTGCCATCATAAGCGTAGGGAGACAGTTGGTCGGTGTCGGTAACAACTGACCCAGGGAGTTGTTTTATCAACAAATCGGTGGCTTTTTGGAAGGAGGGGTTTTCCATACAATCATATTGGTGCAGATCAGCGTTTTCTCAATCCTCTTCCGGCGGTTTTTTACTTATTCGGCAAAAAAGAGCTGAGGTTGTTGCACTTCCACCCGATCGCCTTGCGCCAACTCCCGAACTTCCAAAGAAAACAGGACCCAAGAGGTTCCCTCCGGCACCTCTCCGGAGATCCAGAAAGGCTGCCATTTTTCCATTGATCGATCTGAGAATCCGCTGCGAAACCCTTTTTGCTTCGGGCCCATACGGTGACCCCGATGATCAAAAAAATGGGCCTGGATTTCCGCGATGGCCCCTCGGCTTAGCCGACCTCTCATCTGCAGCCCCCACCGGAAAAAGTCTTCACCATCGGGCTTCTCCCAGGTAAAACGGCGGAAGAGGTGGTGTCGTCCACCCGGCTCGAAACGCAGGATCTCATCCTCCACCGCGACATTTTCCGCCCCTCCGGTCGCCACCATGAATTCCCAATCATCCGCCCCTCCTTCCCATTTCCAAGAGCTTTCCGCCAGTTTATTGGGCAAACGCCAAGTCTCCTCCCAGGCCGACAACCCACTATGTGGAAACGCTGCACTCAAGCTCGCCCAAGCATCGGTTTCCCAAATATACTGGTCCTCCCCGGGCAAACGCTGCTCCCCCCATTGCCCTGGCAAGGGCCGCAAGGTTTGGTCCTTTAGGTAGACCCAGGAATTTCGTAGATTCCGAGCTTCGCGGCTATCATCGGCCATGAACCCATCGACCATCTCTTTCAAGAGCAAGCCCGTTTCGCTAATTTCCTCCAAAGCCGCCTTCTGTTCTCCTTCCTCCAGTTCGCCATAGGCCAGGTTCCAAATGCTTTCATACCAGCGGCGATACTTCGTAAAAAAAGCAAATTGGGTGTAAACCTGGCTTAGATTCTCGCGCTGCTCCGCCGTCAGGCCATCGCTTTCCGCCAAATTTTCCGCAACGGCAAAAATTTGCCCGGCCACTGGTAAAGAATCGACGGGAAACAACTGGGCCATATAGGTTTGTCGAAAACCACGAATCCAATACGGGTTTCCCAGACCCGCATCCGCAACTTGCCTGCGCAGTTGACTCCCTTCCCGCCAGTAATTTTCCGCCCAGAGGTAAAAGACCTCCATGAGCGGCCCCACCGCCCCGTAGCGTTCAGCCGCAACCTCGGTCAATAAGTCAGAAACGGTTCGTTCCGGGGCGAGAATTTTACGCCGTAGAACCTCTTCCTTGCTCAAATCCCAATAAGTCGGACCCATCTCTGTGAAAACCGTGGTAAACCCCAACTCATGGGCGTGGTTCAGGCTTTTCTCCATCGAGGTCCAAAACATCCGTGGAATCAAAAAGCTGCCGCCATAGTAATAGTCATAAATCCCCAACTTTTCGGGTCCGGCCTCGGCCCACCGGGTCATTAAATCGCGATCCTCTTCCTGGAATTCTTGGTCAAACCACTGCGTTCGGTCCGCCGTCAAGTAGGGAAGAATCTGTCGGTGAACCGGAAACGGAGGCGTATTTTCCGCCCAAAGATAGGCGAGAATGGTCAAATATTTATCGGGAAACTCCTCCTCCACCAATTCCGCCACCCGATTGGCAAAAGTGAACATCAGCGCCGAGGCATCGGGGCGGTTGCGAAAGGTGTTCTCGTAATCGATCAAGTCCTGACAAAGCGGGCACTGGCAATACCGGTTGGAATCATTCATCCCAATCGGAAAAGAGACCGCCTCCGGATTTTCCCGAAAAAACTCCTTTGCCGCCTCGGCCGCCCATTCAGCGGCAATGGGATTCCCCAAACAAGGCTGCCAGTCCCGATAACCCGGGCTTGGTCGAAAACGCCGCCCGGCATAGAGGGGGAATACATCCGGCTCCTCTAAAAAGCGGTCCGCAGTGAAAATACGGTGTAAATTATGTCGTGGTTGAAAAGGCACCTTCTCCTCACTTCCCCACATCATCTGCGGATGGTTTTGTCCCATCGCCACAGATCCCAACAAGCTCCCAAGGCATAGCCAGAATAAAAGTCTCATTCCCCCGAGAGTAAGTTGGATTCGGGTCCTGCCAACCCTTTTTCGGTTTCTTGTAAATTACCTGGGAATTTAAATGTCAATAAATTAACCGTGGCTTGAGGGGGATGTTCTCCTTTTCTCTCGAACAAAAGGAGCGAATCCTTTACCAAGAGATGCCTAGGCAAATTGCCCCAATCATCTACAATCAACCATTCCAATACCATGAAAGTTGCCGTATTCAGCACCAAACCTTACGACCGTCGTTTTCTTGAAGAGGCCAACAAAGAGCACGGTCATGATCTCCGTTTTTTTGAAACCCGATTGAATGAGGAAACGGCCCGTCTGGCGGAAGGGCATGAGGCGGTCACGGTATTTGTGAATGACGATTGCCGAGAGCCGGTGCTCAAGGTTCTGCAAGAAGGCGGCACCCGCTGCCTCGCCTTACGGTCCGCCGGCTTCAATCATGTTGATTTGGCTGCCGCGCTAAAAATGGGCTTCACCATCAACCGTGTTCCGGCCTACTCCCCACACGCCGTCGCCGAGCACACCCTGGCTCTCTGTCTGGGGCTGAACCGCCAATTGCACCGCGCCTTCAACCGGGTTCGCGAAGGCAATTTTGCTCTCGACGGGCTCCTGGGCTTCGATTTGCACGGAAAAACCGTGGGCATCATCGGAACCGGGAAAATCGGCGCCATCGTGGCCCATACGTTTCACGGTTTTGGCTGCAAAGTGCTGGCCTACGATGTCCACAAGAACCCGAATTGCGAAAAAGAAGGGGTCGAATACCTCCCTTTGGAAGAATTGCTGTCGCAATCCGATGTCGTCAGCCTGCACTGTCCCCTGACTCCCGAAACCAAGCATTTGATCAACCAGGATTCGCTGAAAAAGATGAAAACGGGGGCTATGCTGATCAACACCAGCCGTGGTGCCCTGGTCGAAACCAAGGCCGTCGTGGAGGCCCTCAAAACCGGAAGTCTTGGAGCTCTGGCCCTTGATGTTTATGAAGAAGAAGGGGATCTCTTTTTTGAGGATCTCTCCAACAAAGTCATTCAGGACGATGTATTCATGCGCCTGTTGACCTTCCCCAATGTTTTGATTACCGGGCACCAAGCCTTTTTTACCAAGGAAGCGCTGTTAAATATCACCTCCACCACTCTCGGCAATATTTCCGCCTTTGCCCGTGGAGAGGCCAACGGCAACGAACTCTCCGAGGAATTTATCGCCAACGGATAGATATTTTTGCAACACCACCCAACCCCCATGAAACCACTCCAAAGTTCCGACTGGAAAAAACTCATCAAGCCGGGCAACCGCGTCTTCATCGGCTCCAATGCCGCCACTCCCCAGTATTTGGTCAAACAAATGCTGGCGCACAGCGAAGACTTTCACGACATCGAGGTTGTCCACATTCTTACTTTGGGGGAAGTGCCTTGGGTGGACAAAAAATACTCCGACACCATCAAGACGAACTCCTTTTTTCTCGGGCATGGTTCCCGTGATGCGGTCAACGAAGGCCGGGCAGACTACACCCCGTGCTTCCTTTCCGAGTTGCCGGGGCTTTTCCGAGACCGGGTGGTGCCCATTGATGTCGCCTTGATCGGGGTCACTCCTCCGGATGAATACGGCTACTGCAGCATGGGGGTAAGTATCGATGTCGTTTCTGCCGCCTGCCGTCATGGCTCCCGAGTTATCGCCCAAATCAATCCCTCCATGCCCCGCACTTTGGGAGAAAGTTTTATTCACGTGGACCAGATTGACGCCTTTCTTGAGCACGACGAGCCGATCCCCGAGATTCCCATTGCCGAGCCTGACGCTGACACGACGAAGATCGGTCAATACGTGGCCCATTTAATTGAGGACGGTTCCACCTTACAGATGGGCATTGGCAATATTCCCAATGCCGTTTTGCGGGCGCTGCAAAACCATCGTCACCTCGGCATCCATACCGAAATGTTCAGTGATGGCCTGTTGGATTGCATTGAGAAGGGGGTGATCGACAACAGTCGGAAAACCTTCCACCAAGGGATGACCGTCAGCTCCTTTTGCATGGGGACCAAACGCCTTTACGATTACGTCCACAACAATCCGCACATTGCCTTTTTCCCGAGCGAATACACCAACTCGCCAATTAATATTGCCCGCAACGACAAGATGGTCGCGATCAACAGCGCCATCGAAGTGGACCTCACCGGCCAAGTAGTGGCGGACTCCGTCGGCTATCGGTTTTATTCCGGCATTGGGGGACAGGTTGATTTTATCCGTGGTTCCTCCATGAGCAAAGGCGGCAAACCGATCATCGCCCTACCCTCGACGGCCAAGAAGGGAACCGTTTCCCGCATTACGGCGAAAATGGCTGATGGGTCCGGCGTAGTCACCTCCCGCGGGGATGTTCACTATGTGGTCACCGAATACGGCATTGCAACCTTGCGCGGTCGCAGCATTCGGGAGCGGGCCCTCGAACTCATTCAGGTAGCCCACCCCAAATTCCGTGATGACTTACTTCGCGAGGCGCACAAAACCAACCGCGTCCCGACCTACCAAATCAATCGCCCCAATTATATCGATGACCTCGAAGGCCTGGAGGTGATGAAGGTCGTCCTCAAGGACACCCCTTATGTCCTCCGCCCGCTTTTCCCATCCGACGAAGGCCGGTTGCAGGAGTTTTTCTATTCCCACAGTGTGGAAACTATTCGCCAACGCTATGGGCGGGAAGAAAAGCGGATGACCCGTGAACGCGCCTATCAATTGGTCAACGTGGACCAAACCAAAGACCTCGCCCTTGCCATTCTGGAAGTGCAGGGTCCGCGCGAGGAGATCCATGCGGTCGGACGTTACACTCTCGATGAAAACGGTGAGAGCGGAGAAATGGCTTTCGTCGTCCGCGAAAGCAAGAGACGGGTCGGCATGGGTCGGAAATTGTTTGAGACTCTGACCAATATTGCCCGCAAGCGCGGGGTTAAACAACTCTGGGCCAAGGTCCGCCGCGACAATTTCCCGATGATCCATCTTTTCGAAAAAACCGGTTGCCGCCGGGTCGATGAAGAGGGTTCGGATGAGGAACGGATGTTCGTGTACGACCTGTAAGGGGTTGCATAGGCAGACAGTGGACGCATCTTGCCGGATTCAGCCGCAGCCTGCGGCCGCGTTTCCGCACCATACGGTTCGCCAGCAAGGCTGGCTCACGGAAAGCGCCAGCAGGGCTGGCGCAGTCCAAAGACGCCTTCGCCGTCGAAGGGAATAGCATGTCCTGGAGCATCTCTATTCCGACGGAACAACAATACGCCGTCGCAACGTTTCCTGGTTTCTCTCCGAGAGTTCCGGGACTTCCATGGCGAGGGAAAAGCCGTCTTCGGTCAGTTCATATCGTACCGGTTCTCCGGTAAAGGGGTTGGTTCCCCAGGCAGCGTCGTCCTGCCAAAGAGGCAGGTCCGCCAATTCCCCGGGCAAGGAGCCGTTTTGGGCTTCGTAAACCCGGATCGCCGAAGCCAGGGCGGCAAGGCGGCTTACGCTCTTGGTGGTCAGGTGGGAGGTCACCAACCTGTCAAGCATTTGAAATACATCATTACTGATTATAAACTTAGGCGAATCTTCTTTAGTCGAAGCCTCTTCTAAATCTCTTAATACTTCCCGTCTTTTCTCCGGAGGCAAAAATAAGAGGTCCGCAACTGAACTGTAGAGGGAAAGCGTCCGTTTAACATCCTCACGCCAACCTTCCTCTTCAAAATACATCTCGTAGAAAGATTCAGGATCTTCAATCTCAGGGCTCCAACCAATGCCGAGAAAACCTACCCCACCTGCCGACTCAATAAAATCTTCTCTGCTGGTTTCCACCAGATTCGGGAGGTTACTTAAGAGAAAAATAGGTTCTAAACTAAGAGCATCACCCAGTTGATTCATGGGAGGCCTCCCGGTTTGCAAGGATTCCAACCATTCCTTTCCTTCTTCCGTTGGCCAGGACTCCCAACCCATCTCCCAAAAGGCCGTGATGGACATTCCTGAAACGGCCATAAAAGTCAGGCTATCAAGAAAATTCACCGGACGAAATAAATGACCTCCAATAAAATGGGCGGCTTGCACGAATCGCATCGCCTCCTCCGGTTTTTCGCGAACGAGAGCCAATTTTGCCGCTTCCGAAAAATACCTGGCCAAATCCCGGATTTCCCTAACATGGACCATATATTCAGAAACATCATAGAACTCTTCGCTCTTTTCGGTAATCGAAAAACCCAGCGGGAGGGATTCCAAATCGAGGACCTGTTCCCGAAAGGTTACCGCCTCTTCCCACCGGTCCTCGTTGAACCAATCGGCCATACGATTTTCCTCTTCATGGGCCGAATGATACGCCTCCGACCAATGGTGCTCTTCCATCGAGGCCAGAATCTCCTCCGCATATTCCAGAAAACGCTGGTAGCGGGTCTCACCAATTTCCTCAAGGTAGGCGTTGTACTCTTCGACAAAAGTTTCCGGCCAAAGGGAAAAGTGCTTCGGCCCGGTATAGGCCGCAACGATATCCGCATATTTCTCCGGCACCTCGCCATTCAAGGAAGCCCCCAACCATCCAATCGTTCCCCAAAAAACGAGTCCCTTTCTCCAAAAGATTGCTTTCATCCACCAATCTTTCTCACGGAAATTTTCTAAGCGCAAGGCTGGAAAAACCAACGCTTGCCATGCCGGAGGGCATGGAAAGGTTGTTAGCGTTTTACCAAAGATCTTTTTCTTAAAACATATCCGAAAAACAAGATTCCCAAAATAGTCGCAAAAAGTGAAGGTTCGGGAATTATAGCCAATATGGCTTCTTCATAAGCAGCGATATTGACGGCCCAGTTCTCATCCCCAGCAAAAGACTCACCAGGTTCTGGGTTATTGGCAAAGGTCGACGTAGTACTACCATTGATGCGAGTCACCGCAGCAAGAATTCCAACCAAAACCCATTCCTCAGACGAATCAAGCGCGAAAACCGGGCCACCCGAATCCCAAATTGTTCCCGCCGCCTCAGTATTGAGTGTATCATTGTTCAGTTGGGTAACCAAGGTGCTCTGCGAATATGTACCGGAAGACCAACTTTGGTTTCGAATCTCGAATACATTGTTTGTTCCAGTACGCTTTATCCCCTGCGTACTGGAACCTCCCCAATCCACAATATCCTCACCTAGACCAGTGTTTCCACGTCCCCGTCCAAAGCCAACCAATTGTAAAGCTGTACCATTCGCCGGATTTGACGAAGCAAGAGATACCCCAGCAAAGCCAGGGTCGTTCTGAAGGCGAAATAGTTTTAAATCGACATTGGCACTCACCTGAACAGGGGATGAGCCGTCGATGGAAAAATGAGTATTCCCATCAAATGAGACGGTCGAACTGGATCCGACAGAAACATGATCAGCAGTTAAAACATAACGAGAGCCTAAATAGACAGAACTGCCCTGAAGGTTTCCGTTTGCATCATAGATCGCTCCAGCGTTTTCCCAAGGAACCCCATTTCCGGGATTAGTGATTACTTCCGTATCTTCATTGCCGTGATTGAAAAAGATCAACCCATGCAAAGGCAAATTTGAAGAAAGAAAAAAGACGAAAAGTAAGGGAAAAATACCATATCTTCCAACATAGGGTTTTGTTTTCATGGGCGTGATACAGGTCACTATTCAAAAAAACACCTACCGTTATAAATAGAATTCTTTGGGCAAAAGCAAGCTCGCAAAATACCCCGAATTCTTCTTTTCTCACAACATTACTCTTCCTTCCCCAACGAACTCTCCCGTTCGAGGAGGGTTGGGTGCGAATAGTAGAATCCGCTAAAGAGCGGATGGGGGGTCAGGTTGGAAAGGTTCTTTTCGCTCAGCTTGCGCAGTGCCCGGATCATGGGATCTCGCCCCTCGGCATGCTTACGGGCAAAATCATCGGCCTCGTATTCATGTTTTCGGGACAGGATATTAAACAGCGGCGTCAGCCAGAAGGTAAATACCCCGGCCAACAAGGCAAAGAGCAAAAAGGCCGGGCCCACGCCGACATTTTCCGCGTCAAAGCCAAAGGCTTCAACGAAAACCGGCGTCTCGATCAACCAGGCCAGCACGGCGAACGAGGCCAGCAGCATAAGTGAGGAAAGCCCCAGCATTTTGGGAATGTGGCCCCGTTTGTAATGACCGATTTCGTGGGCCAGCACCGATTCCAGCTCATCCTCCTCCAATTGCTCGACCAAGGTATCGAAGAGGACAATCCGCCGAAAGCGACCAAACCCGGTAAAAAAGGCATTGGAATGTCCGGAGCGTTTACTTCCGTCCATCACCTGAATGGTTTGGGCCTTGAAGCCCGTACGGTCGGCCAGCGCCATGAGGCGGTCCCGCAGGTTCCCCTCCGGCAGAGGGGTCAGTTTATTGAACCAAGGCAAAATCCACATCGGATACACCACCATCAGGACCAGTTGAAAAATGAAAACCAAAAGAAAGCCCCAGATCCACCAGGTACTCCCGGCCCAGGTGACCAAAAAGAGCAGTAAGGTGACCAGCGGCACCCCCAGCACCAGTCCGATGACCAGACCCTTGATTTTGTCGGTGACCCAAAGTCCCAGTGAACTTTTGTTAAAGCCAAAGCGTTCCTCCAGGCGGAACTGCGAATACCACTCCAGGGGCAAACTGGGAATGCCCAAAAGCATCATTACGGCGATAAGGAAAAAGCTCTCCCGCCAGATGGTGGTGTCCGCCCCACCGCCAACGGCGGTATAAAACCATGGCAGGACCCCACTGAACAAAACCACCAGAAGAAGCACCAGGCCATAGACTTCACCGAAAATCCCAAACTTGGACTTGGCCAGGGTGTAGCGGCAGGCTTTGTCATAGGTTTTTTCATCCATCACCTCACGCAGGGGCTCCGGAGGAGATTCCCGGTGCTTTTCCACTTCCTTTTGGTTGAGGAAGGAGAGAAAAATTTCCACCCCGACTTTCGCCAGGAGCAAAACCAAAACCACGGTGATCAAAATTTCCTGGGGATTCATTTGCTCTCCTCCTCTTCATCTTCTCCGGCGTCCGGCATCGCCAGAACTTTTTCGATAGCGGCCAGTTCGTCAGCGGCAAAATCCGGTTTCTCGAAGGCGGCCAGATTTTCCTCCACTTGCGTGGGGGAAGACGCCCCGATCAGGGCACTGGTGACCCGGTCATCCCGCAGGACCCAGGCCAAAGCCATTTGGGCCAGGGTCTGTCCGCGTTCCCGGGCAATTTCCGCAAGGGCCCGGATTTTGGGGAGTTTTTTGCGCAACGCTTCCTGCTTGAGAAAACCGCCTTTGTCGATCCGGGAACCGGCGGGAATATCGTCCAGATAACGATCACTCAAAAGCCCCTGGGACAGCGGACTGAAGGCCACGCAGCCCACTCCTTTTTCCTCGAGGAGATCCAGGAGCCCCTCCTCCTCGATCCAGCGATTGAACATATTGTAGGGGGGCTGATGCAAAACCGCAGGCACTCCGGCGGCGGCCAGAATTTTCAAAGCTTTACGGGCTTCCGGAGGACGATAGTTCGACAGTCCCACATAGAGAGCCTTCCCCTGTTCAACGGCCGAGATCAGAGCCCCCATCGTCTCCTCCAGCGGAGTATCCGGGTCGGGACGGTGTGAATAGAAGATGTCCACATAATCCAGCTGCAAACGCTGCAAACTTTGGTCCAAACTGGCCAGCATGCCCTTGCGGGACCCCATTTCTCCATACGGTCCGGGCCACATACGATAGCCCGCCTTGGTGCTGATAATCAGTTCATCGCGGTAGGCCGAAAATTCCTGTTGCAGAACCTCCCCAAAGAAGGTCTCCGCCGAACCCGGAGGGGGTCCGTAGTTGTTGGCCAAGTCAAAATGGGTAATGCCGGAATCAAACGCCTTGAAGAGGGTCAACCGCGCTTCGCGGTGGTCATCCTTCTTCCCGAAATTGTGCCAGAGGCCCAGCACCAAGGGCGGTAAAAGCAATCCACTCCGCCCGGCCCGCCGGTAGGGAAGTTTTTGGTAACGTTCAGTATCAGCTTGGTAATCCATAGACAAAGGTAAATCTTCAGAGGCACCGATGGCACCCAAAAGGGAAAAGATGCCGTACCCCGGTCACTAAGGCAAAGATTTTCGCCACAAGTTTCCTTTTGCCGGGTTCGGTGCGGGCCTCGCCCGGGGAAACAAACCAAGGACAGAGACGGAGACTGTTTCCCATAAGGAGCAAGGACACCTGTCCTTGGGGAGCCGATCAGGCGACCGGATTGGTGAAAAAGTTTCCGGGGATGCACCATCTCCCATGCTCAAGGACAGGACGGAAGCGAAGACAGACAACCCGAAGGGTTGGGCCCAAGCCCCGAGCGGCCAGCAAGTCAATCCTACTCGGGCAGCCACTTTTCAAAACCTTTGGAACGCTATTGCTCTGGCTGCGAATAAAGTCTACTGCAGAGTCATTTCCAAAAAAAAGGCGCGCCCCGAGCAAAGCTCAAGAGGCGCGCCTAGGCGGAGGGGATTTTTATAATCTCACTCAATAATCATTTCGTCAACCGTTTTTCCTGCAGGAATCATCGGTAAAACGTGTTCCGTATAGGGAACGATCACATCTAGCAGGAAGGGACCCTCCTCAGCCAACATCTCTTGAATCGCTTCACGCAAGTCCTCTTTGCGGACTACCCGGCGAGCCGGAACCCCAAAGCCTTCAGCAATTTTTACAAAATCGGGATAAATGCCTCCCATATTCTCAGGACTTCCGATGTTATCCTTGTCTCCGAGAATGGTATGCCCCCGAACACTTTGATAAAAACGATCTTCCCACTGCACCACCATGCCCAAATGCTGATTGTTCAAAACCATGGCCTTCGCCCCGATTTTTTCAATCTTGGCCGTCGCCAATTCCTGTACATTCATCAAGAAGGAACCGTCACCATCAATATCGATGACTTGTCGATCCGGGCACGCAACCTTAGCGCCGATTGCCGAAGGATACCCATACCCCATCGAACCTAGTCCCAGAGAGCTGATAAAGCTGCGGGAATGCGCAAAGTCATAGTATTGCGCAGCCCACATCTGGTGCTGACCAACCCCGGTGGTGATGATCGCCTCTCCCTTGGTTTCCTCATAAAGAGTACGAATCGCTTGCTGTGGGAGAATGAATTTACTCTCCTCATACTTGAATGGATACTTCTTCTTCCAACCCAGAACCTTGTCTTTCCAAGGAGTCCGGTCGGGTGCCTTATGCGCGGACCGCTCCATCAGTTCGTTCAATCGGCCAAGAGCATACTTGATATCGGAATGAATCGGAAAATCGACTATCTTGTTCTTATTATGTTCCGAACGATCAATATCAACGTGAACAATCGTCGCATTCGGGGCAAATTTGGTTACCTCACCGGTAATCCTATCATCGAAACGAACCCCAAAGGCGAAAAGCAAATCACTCTCATGCACCGCATAGTTTCCAGCAACCGTTCCATGCATGCCAAACCATTTCAAAGACAATGGATGGGTTTCCGGAAAACACCCAACGCCCATTAAGGTTGAGGCCACGAAAATATCACCTCGCTCCGCAAAGGCTTTCAGTTCTTGCTCCGCATTGGCGGAAATAATTCCTCCACCAACATAAAGCATGGGTTTTTTGGCTTTCGAAAGAAGATCCAAAACTTCATTCAATTGCTCATCCGTCGCCTGCGGCAGACCTTGGTCTGAAAGAATCTCTGTTTTTTGCGGATAAATAGGACGGAATTTTTCCTGTTGAATGTCCTTGGGAATATCAACCACAACCGGTCCGGGACGACCACTGGTCGCCAAATGGATGGCTTCATTGATGATCCTGGGCAAATCCTCTACGTTCAAAACGAGATAACTGTGCTTGACGATAGGCAAGGTCATCCCGAAAAAATCAGTTTCCTGAAAGGCACTTTTTCCGATGAATTTCTGGTAGACCTGCCCGGTTATCGCCACCAAGGGAGTCGAATCCATATAAGCATCCGCAATGGCGGTAACCAAATTGGTCGCACCAGGACCGCTGGTCGCCATGCAAACCCCCGCTTTGCCAGTCGCCCGGGCATAGCCCTCGGCAGCAAAGGAACCTCCCTGCTCATGACGCGGCAGGATGGTCCGGATCTTGTCGTTCCGGGTCAGGGATTGGTGCATCTCCATCGAAGCACCGCCAGGATAGGCAAACAATACCTCTACACCCTCCCTTACCAAGCAGTCAACGACAGCATCGGCGCCAGTCATTTCGGGTCCGATTTCGGGTTTAGGGAAGTTTAGTACGGTATCTGTTTTCATGATTTGGTGAATAGGTTAAAAAGGATCAAAATAAATTTGCTTTGACCGTCTGACAAGCGGAAAAGGCAAAGAAGTGAAAACCGTAAATGACAGGACCCGAATATACCCGTCTAATCTATACTAAAACCCTTCGTGCTTTTGTAACAAACACCCCCCTTCACCCTTTATCGCTGGACAGAAAGGCATTTTTGCTTTTTCAATACCCATTTCGGCGATTGAAATAAACGCCAGAATTGCATCCTCAAAATCCCCCCCTGTTTTTATGGCAAAAAATAAGAAAAAATCAGCAGCTCGCAAAAAAGCCGCGAAAAACAAAAAAATCCTTCTCGTCTCAAACGGCGACCTTCGCTTGTCGGCCAATCAAGTTTGTTGGCCCAACCAAGCTGAGACCGAGGAAAAACTTAAAATCGTCCTCGCCGATTTCGGCTACGATCTCGTGCGCGCCCATCCCTACAAGGAGGATGAGGGGCATGGCTTTATCGGAAGCCAAAAGGAAGGCATGGAGGTTTTCAGTAAAATCGATCCCGATACCCCCCTCATCGTTTTCGAAACCGTTTGGCAGTACAGCCACCACATCCTCCATGGATTGATTAGCCATCGCGGCCCCATCCTCACCCTGGCCAACTGGTCGGGAACCTGGCCGGGATTGGTGGGCATGCTCAACCTCAACGGCAGCCTCACCAAGGCAGGAGTGAAATACTCTTCTCTCTGGAGCGAAAACTTCGACGACCCCTTCTTCCTCAATGGGCTCAAAAAATGGCTCCGTTCCGGAAAAGTCAGCCACCCAACCGCCCATACCAAAAAATTCCGCAACGCCAAAGTTCCCGGCAAGGCCCGAAAAGTAGCCGACAAAATCGCCACCGACCTCCAACGGAGAAAATCAATTATGGGCGTCTTCGACGAGGGTTGTATGGGCATGTTCAACGCCATCATCCCCGACGAACTGCTCTTCCCGCTGGGGGTTTACAAAGAACGCCTCAGCCAATCGGCCCTCTATTACGCCATGACGCAAGTCACCAACAAGGAAGCCGAGGAGGTTTACAAGTGGATCCGCAACAAAGGCGTCAAGTTTCGCTTTGGCCGCGATGGCACCAAGGATTTGACCAAAGCCCAGGTGCTGGAACAGTGCAAAATGTATATCGCGGTACTGCGGATCGCCGAGGAATTCGGCTGCGAAACCGTCGGCATTCAATACCAACAAGGACTCAAAGACCTCGCCCCCGCTTCTGATTTGGTCGAGGGACTGCTGAATAACAGCGAACGCCCACCGGTCACCGGAACCGACGGAGCCGTTATTCGCAAGGGACAACCTCTCACCCACTTCAACGAAGTCGATGAGTGCGCTGGTTTGGACGGACTCTTTACCAATCGCGTCCATTCCGCCCTCAAACAACCGGTCGAAAACACCCTCCACGACCTGCGTTGGGGCGATTGGGACCAAAGTGGCACCACCGATGAATATGTCTGGGTCTTCCTGATCAGTGGATCTGCCCCTCCGGCCCACTTTATCAATGGCTTCAAAGGCGCCTCCTCGGAACGCCAGCCTCCCATGTATTTCCGCCTCGGCGGCGGAACCCTCAAGGGAATCAGCAAACCGGGCGAGATTGTCTGGTCCAGAGTCTACGTCGCCAACGGCAAACTCAAAATGGACATCGGTCGCGCCGGCGTGGTCGAACTTCCGAAAAAAGAAACCGAACGGCGCTGGAAGGAAACCACCCCCCAATGGCCTATCATGCATGCGGTCACCTACGGCGTTTCCCGCGATCAGATGATGACCAAACACCAATCCAATCATATCCAGGTCGCCTATGCCGAGAACGCCGCCAAAGCAGACTTGGCCGCCTATACCAAAGCCGCCTTGGCCGAGAAACTTGGCCTTGAAGTAACCTTTTGCGGAAAAAAGAAAAACGGAAAACCGTTCTAAACAATAACCCGCAACTGATTTCCACCCCCAAAGCCGCCCCCACCAAGGGCGGCTTTTTAGCAACCGCATCAACCTGAATTCCGCCGTTGAATATTTGGATCCCATCGGCAGAAAGATGGTTCTCCATTCGACGGCGAAGCCGTCTTTGGACTGCGGCAAGCTCTTGCCGCTTTCTCCAGCCGCAGCCTGCTGCGGCGTTACCACCGAACCGGTCCGCCCAGCCTTGCTTGCGAACCGTATACTGCGACAGGAATTATCACCCGCAACTGATTTCCACCCCCAATGCCGCCCCCACCAGGGGCGGCTTTTTAGCAACCCCATCAACCTGAATTACGCCGTTGAATATTTGGATCCCATCGGCAGAAAAATGGTTCTCCATTCGACGGCGAAGCCGTCCTTGGACTGCGGCAAGCTCTTGCCGCTTTCTCCAGCCGCAGCCTGCTGCGGCGTTACCACCGAACCGGTCCGCCCAGCCTTGCTGGCGAACCGTATACTGCGATAAAATTGTTTCAACTCCAGAGATCAGAATCTAAGCACCCCTGCACCTCCCTTCGGAAATCTCAGTGAAACCTTTTCCAAAGGGAAGGCGTAAACAAGACCAGGATCGCAAACAACTCAATTCGCCCGATAACCATCAGGATACTGAGATAAATCTTCGTAAATCCACTAAGATGAGAAAAGGTCTCGGTAGGTCCGACTTCACCAAATCCTGGACCAATATTAAACAGCGTGGCGATAACGGCCGAAAGAACCCCTTCCAAACCAAGCGAAGGCTCCACCAGGGAAACCACCAGAACCGAAAAAATCACGATAAAGATCAGAATTACAATATAGACCAGGACATCGTCCCGGTAGTTGGCATCCAAAGGACGTCCATTGACGATTACCGGCCGAACCACATGGCTGCGGTAGGACTTTTCCAAGCTGTTCAGGATAATTTTAAAACCAACCAGCAGCCTCACCACCTTCAAGCCCCCGGCGGTCGAGCCCGAACACCCCCCGACCAACATCAAAAACAATAAAAGACCATGCGTGAAAACCGGCCAGGCATTGTAATCCTCCGTGGCATAGCCACAGGTGCTGGCCAGAGAAACTACCTGAAATGTCGCCGCCCGCAATTGATGCTCGTAGGAATCAAAGGGTAATCCCGCCACGCTCAGCGACAAAAACACCGCTACCGTGGCAAAAAACAATAGACCAAGATAAATCTTCACCTCCGTAAAATTCCAAGCCTCCGTCCAACGCTGACGAACCAAGCTCACCAAAAAGAAAAAACTCACACTCCCCAAAATCATAAACCCGATCATCACCCACTCCGCCGCCGGATTGGCCAAATCGGAAATGCCCCCGGTTCGCGTAGAAT
>JAFIGF010000068.1 GCA_020831535.1 Opitutales bacterium
TGCCCCAAGCGGGGACCTTGTGTCCCTGCGCGGAGTGCTTCAAGCCAGGGACATAAGACACGCCCCACCACACCGCGCGGGCCGCTTTCCCTGTCGCGCCGTAGCTTTAGCGAAGGCGAAAGCGGCTGCGAGGAACACTCCGAGCCCGCGAGTCTCTTAATCGCATATTCCAGCTCCGCTGGTGGCAGCACTTGTGTGAGACTAAGGTGTTTTCGAGGCACCAGGAGTGTTGCGAGAAGGGTACGTGGAGTCTCCCCCGCTCGCTGGTTGGCCCAAGAAAAGGGCGGGGCAGGTGTCCTTGCTCCTTAATTTCTTCTTTGGCATTGGCATCTCTGCCAAACCTGTTTGATTGATCATATGGATATTCAGGAACTCACCGAAAAAGTCCGGGAAAAACCGGAGAACATCCTTTTGCAATTCAGCCTCGGCCAGGCTTTGTTTGAGGAGGAGAAATACGCCGATGCCATCGCTCCCCTGCAAACCTGTTCCGAAAAAAAATCCGATTGGATGATGGCCCGAATTCTTTTGGGAAAGGCCTACCTGCAATTGCAGAAACCGGCGGAAGCCAAAGCCTGCCTCGAACAGGCCCTTCAACTCGCCATTGCCCAACAACACGAGGACCCCGAGAAAGAAGTCCGGGAACTTCTCGACTCCCTCGACTAAAAGAAAAGGCCCTCTCAAAAGAGGGCCTTTGGCAAATTTACTTCGAAGAGAAAATCAGGAAGCGCTATCGTCCTTATCCTCTTTATCACAGGAAGAGCCACAGCAAGCTACCGTAGCTTCTTCAATAGCGTGAAGAACAGATGTGGCATCGGCGTCCTCATCCTTATCGCCACAGGAGCCACAGGAACCAGCCTGCAAAGAAGCGGAGAGAGCGATGATTGAAACAAAAGAGAGAAGATATTTTAACATAAGGTAATGTGATGTTAGGGATTCGAATTTAGTTAGAAGAAACCAATGGCTTCGTTAGGTGAGACAGAACTCCGTAGAATTTATTCCAAAGAAGATTAAATAAATGCGTTATTGTCCGATTCGTCAACGCCAACTCCCAAAATCGCGCACTTTTTCACCCTGTAGGAGGGGGTTACCCCCCGACCCCGACGAATCAAGAATCTCTCCGTTACATCAATACTCTCCAAACGATCCAATCGGGACGTAAAGTCCCTCCGACAGGGAAAGGCAGATCGGGGCATAAAGCCCCTCCGACAAACAGCCCAATCGCGGCGGAAAGTCCCTCCGACCATAAAGTCCCGGCAAAATTCTTCCCCCAGAGAAAATTTCCAGACTGCCCTCACGCACAGGTCTCAGTCCTCTAATCCTTCCACTCACCCAGAGACTGACCATGCAACGAGTTCCGGTCGGACAACAGAATTCGCTGGTCAGCCTGCTCACGGGGGTCAATCCAGAAAACCCAGGCATGGTCGTGGTCGGTTCCCCGGATATTTCTCCGAACCCGGGCAACCAAAGCAAATCTTTGGCGCGAAGGCAAAGCTAGGGAAAAATTACCGTTGGCATCACTCTGTGTCTGAAAGGCTGGCTCCCCCATTCGGCGTATAACCTGGGAAATCGTCGGGGGACTGTCTTTGCTATCCTCAATCCGCTGAATTTCTTTTTCATATTCCGCCACTAACTGGCGACGCTCTTCCAGGTTTTCCTGAGCTTTGTCGAGTCGCCCCTGCCATTCTCCGATTTCGGCATCCCGTTTGCCCTCAAATTCTTCAATTTGATTCTCAAGGTCTTCATTGGCCGCCAAAAGCTCCCGTCGCCATTCTGCTCTCTCCGAACGGCTTTTCTCCTGCCAACGTTCCAAGTCCTCTTGAAAACGTTCCCATTCCCTCGCCGAAGGAACCGGGCCCGAAGGGCGGACCGGGCCACTGTCCATGTTTTCAATCAATCCTTGATTCCGCTCCAAGGATCGCCGCAACGGGCCCATCTCCTCGCGATACTTCTCCCGAATACGCTCCCGTTGTTCGTTCAAGCGTCTTTCCAAACCCTGCAAATCATTGTTCAGCTCACGAATCATCACCCTTTGGAAGGAAAGATCGCTGTTCATTTCCTCCAATCTTGCGGCTTGTTTCACTTGCTCCTCCTGCCACTCGCGATATTGCCTCGCCAAAAACTTATCAGCGTCCTCACGGGGGAAAAATTTGACATCCACCAAAGCGAGAGGCTGCGAGGTACCATCCTCATCCACAACAAAAATCTGCCCGGAGATTTCCTCTTGCGATGAGCAAGCCGAGAAAAGGCTTAAAACAACCACACTGGCCAGACCTTGTCGCCAAGCTTTTTTGAAAAATTTCATTTGCATACAATTCCCATTAGATAGAATTATCGCCGTTGTCGACGAATTTTCGGACGGGTCGGGGGAGGGGGCGGAAGCTCCTCCCCTAAAATATCGACCAACTCGGCATGAAAACTGCCAACCACCACACGGCTGGATAAGCGAACCGGCAATCGCCGCTCGTCATCCGACAACCAAATTCGCAAGGTCGCCCCCTCGGCTTGGTCAAAAGCTGCCCCCACATCCCGCATATCGGGTAAAGCCAAAACCGTTTCAAATTCCCCCGCCGGAACACGAATTGTCTGCCCCGCCTCCACCGTGCCGACCCCATCGACAAAACGACGACCATCGGTCACCGGAAGCTCCATGGAGGATCCGGGCGTTAGGTCCAAAGTCCGGAATTTAAAAAATACTGACAGCGGGTCAAAAGAATAGTCTTCCAAGTCCAATGGCTCACGTGCCTCCCCTTCGTTAATGTAGGTGACTTGATTCTTCTCCCAATCAAACTCCACTCGCACATCACGCTTATGACTGCCTTCCTGTTTGCGCAGATATAACAGCGAACGCTGAAAATCCTTGGTCAGGTACCCATCCACCCGGTCACGGACCCGGTAGAAATTATCAGCAAAGGAATTCGTGCGGATGGTCATCGTGAAATGCCAAACCTCTTCCCCGTCAATTTCCGCCATCGGGTTCACCGTCAAAACCGCCGTGCCCACATCAAAAAGCCCCCAGCGAAGATTAAACGTCAGCTCTTCCCCGGGCTCAAAGGGGGTTGATTCTTTTGCCGGGCTATTCGCAGGCCAAAGAATTAGTGTAAACGCAAAAAGGCAGAAAACTTTTTGAAAAGTCAAGGTGAACGTACAGAGAGAAAATCGCATATAGTGAAGTGGACACCTTGAGGACCGAAAAGTCTGATGACAAGTTCCATCGAAAGAACAGCCCCTTACCATCTCTTTGACAATCCATGCAGAACATGAATGATTAACGGTTTTTAAACCGAAAACCCGAAAAATTATGGCCTCTAAACTCGACGAATTAAAGAAACTGACCCGTGTGGTTGCCGACACCGGAGATTTTGCCTCCATCAAAGCCTTCGCCCCCGAGGACGCGACCACCAACCCAACCCTGATTCTCAAGGCGGTGCAGAAGGAGGAATATGCCGTCCTTCTGGACCAAGTCATTGCCGATCAGGAAAACGCCAAGGCGGAAGTGGCGGAGATCCTCAACCATTTACTCATCGCCTTCGGCGAGAAAATCCTCGACGTCATTCCCGGGCGAGTCTCCACCGAGACCGATGCCCGCCTCTCTTTCGACACCGACGGCATCGTTGCCCAAGCCAAGGAATTTATCGGGCTCTACCAACGCCAGGGGATCGACCCCCAACGAATTCTCATCAAAATCGCCTCCACCTGGGAAGGCATCAAGGCCGCGGAAATCCTTGAGAAGGAAGGCATTCACTGCAACCTGACCCTCCTGTTTTCCCAAGCCCAGGCCATTGCCTGTGCCGAGGCCGGGGTCAAGCTCATCTCCCCCTTCGTGGGCCGGATCTACGACTGGTACAAGAAAGCGGAAGGACGTGAATACCAGGGACTTGAAGACCCCGGGGTACAATCCGTCCACGCCATTTACAACTACTACAAACATTTCGACTACCCCACCGAAGTCATGGGGGCAAGTTTCCGCAACAGCGGGGAAATCCTTGCCCTGGCCGGCTGCGACTTACTCACCATCAGCCCGGCCCTGCTGGAAGAATTGCAAAACACCGAAGGCTCCATCGAGCGCCAGCTCTCCCCGGAATTCGCCAAAGCGCAAACCCTGGAGAAAATCCACCTCGACGAGAAAGCCTTCCGCTGGGCCCTCAACGAAGACCCCATGGCCACCGAAAAAACCGCCGAAGGCATCCGCAATTTCGCCGCCGACGCCCGCAAACTGGAACAACTGATCGAAGAAAAACTGGGCCAGTAAAGCGGAATTTCTGAAAAGGGAGAAACCCGGCCAGCCGAGCTCGGTGAGACCCTCAAGGAAAATTAAGAAGGAAGGTCGAAGACAGCGTAGCAATTAAGAGTTAAAAAGTTAATGTCGAAGGCAGCGTGACAGGTGAGGGTTCAGGAATTTTGCGAACAGGGACATAAAGTCCCTGTTCGCGGTTGGCCCAAGCGGGGACCTCGTGTCCCTGCGCGGAGTGAGTGCTTCAAGCCAGGCACGCAAACCGTCCGCTCACTCGTAGGGCCTCCGCTTGGCGGAGTGCCGCCCGTGAAGTGGCCCGCTCTGACCAAAGGTTAGCCGCAGGCAGACTGAGAATCGTTCCGATACAAACACCTTCAAGCCGTCACCACCGCGACGGCATCGCGCCAAGCACGAGCCCTACAGCCGAAGATGAACGTCCGCCAA
>JAFIGF010000070.1 GCA_020831535.1 Opitutales bacterium
TGCCCCAAGCGGGGACCTTGTGTCCCTGCGCGGAGTGCTTCAAGCCAGGGACATAAGACACGCCCCACCACACCGCGCGGGCCGCTTTCCCTGTCGCGCCGTAGCTTTAGCGAAGGCGAAAGCGGCTGCGAGGAACACTCCCGGCCCCGCGAGTCTCTTAATCGCATATTCCAGCTCCGCTGGTGGCAGCGACTAAGGTGAGACTAAGGTATTTAGGTTTATAACGTTTGCCGGGTCATTCCCCCGCCGCCAAAATCTCGGCCCCGATTCGATCCGCCAGCAAAAACCCTTCCTCGGAAAGATGATACCGCCGCCCTTCCCCCCTCCTTGTGCCAACCAGTCCTTCCTCCTGTAGTTTTTCCCAAAAACTTCCCCAAACAGGGTTTTCGGCCAGCCGAAGGATCTCGGTCAAAACTTTCTCCTCAACGCCCTCCGCCATCCGCAGGCCAAAAACGAGACGGTCCAAGGCCCTGGTCAAAGAGGTCACGGGGAAGCGATCTGCACTGGCCCGCCGACCGCCTTCCAAATCCTCCCCCCAGGCATCCAGACCGGAACGATTGGTTCCCCGCCAGCCTCCTTGCTGGGAGGACGCTGAGGGACCAAGCCCCACCCATTCCCCCATTTTCCATGTATTCACATTATGCACACAAGCAAACCCCTCCCGTGCGTAGTTGGATACCTCGTACCGAAAATACCCTTCACTCGCCAGCCACTGCGGGGTTTCACGGTAGAATTCTATTTCCCGTTCCTCATCCCGCCGAATCTCCCCCCGACTGAGTTTCCACCACAAGGTGGTGTCTTCCTCGAAGGTCAGACAATAAGTCGAAACATGCTCCGGCCCGAGGGCCACCACCTCCCGCAAATCAGCCTCCCACTCCTCCCAGGATTGGCCCGGAAGGGCAAACATCAAGTCCAGGTTGATGTTCTCAAACCCGGCTCGCCGCGCCGTCGAAAAAGCTTCAAAGATCTTTTCCCGGGGTTGCATTCGACCCAGTTTTTCCAGATAATGCGGCTGAAAACTTTGCGCGCCCATGGATATCCGGGTCACCCCAATGTCCTTCCAGGCCGCCAGTCTTGCCGGAGTCGCCGAGGCGGGAGTCATTTCCACGGTCCATTCCTCCCGCGGCAAGCCATAAGCTTCCCCCAGGATCTTTCCGAGTTCCCGGATTTGCGCCGGAGCCAACAGCCCCGGGGTTCCGCCCCCTATAAAAATTGTATCCACAGGCCGTTCGAGGGGCGCCAACAGAGTTTCCCGCGCCAAAAGTTCCAGGTATTGCCGAACCTCCCCCTTTTTAGGGGTCTGCTGGTGAAACGCACAAAAATCGCAAGTGGTTCCGCAAAACGGCACGTGTACGTACAGCCCCAAGGGCTCTCCGTCCAAAGGCGGTGGCAAAACCGATAGCGAAGATGTCGTCCCAGGGGTTTTCATTCGGAGGGCAAGCGGAAATCAGCATAGACCATGCGGTGATCAGAGGCTTTGGCCCAGTCGGGCCCGTCATAAACAACCGCCGAATCCTCAGTCCACCAAGGTCGCATCGCAGGGGAAACCAAAAGATAATCAATCCGGCTATACAAGCCAGCCTTTTCCCACCGCTGGGTCCAGGTCAGACCATCCCGGTCCCGCGCGGGCAGGGGTTCACTGATCTGAACCTCCCCCCGAATTCGCAGGCGACGCAGCGCGCTGGAATGAAGCAAATCGTTCACATCCCCGGCAATCAGAAAAAAATCCTCCGCCGGATCCCGTGAAGCCAGAATATGATTCCGCACCGCCTCTGCCTCGCGCACCCGTTTCTGCTCGGCCTGGGGATCATCCGGCCGCTCGGTCCATTTGCTTTTCAAGTGCACCACATAAAGGGACCAGGTTTCTTCTGGTCCAACTGGGAACACAACCTCCAGAAGCCCCCTTTTGACTAATTCTCTCTCGCCAAAATAAGCGAAATCCAACTCCGTCCACGCCCGCACTTCCACCGGTTCAATTTTCGCCAGAAACCCAATTTTTCGCACCTCATCCACGGCCTGCACGACATCTCCATAGGGGTAATCGATTCCCTCTTCGCGAAGGTCGTTGCGAAGCTCTTCCAAAAAGGCCTCCCCTCCGATCTCCTGAATCGCCAAAACCTCCGGGCGCACTTCCCGGATGATGTTTCGCAACGCGGTTTTCTCCTCCTCGGGTTTCGGATATTGCGAGCGCCACTGCCCCTCAAACATCCGGTCCATCACGCCATAATTGTAAAGATTGAAAGTGGCTACCCGTATCTCCCGATCCTCGCCATTCACCCCCTGCGCCGCCACAGGCTGTACATCACCCCGCAGCAAGGTCAGTCCAGCTACTAAAAACAAAGGGAGAGAGAGGAAATACCGTTTCACACTCTCCCTTTTGTTCCCTCTCTGGGATCTCGTCAACCCCTACCCGATCCAGCCACGCAGTTTAACGGCCTCGGCCACCCGACTGACCGACACCAGATACGCGGCCATGCGCATGTGCACATCCTGGTCGCGATGCATCGCAAAAACAGCGTCGTAGGCATGAGACATATGGTAGTCCAACTTCCGATGGATTTCCTCGAGGGGCCAGAAATAATTCATATGGCCCTGCACCTGCTCAAAATAACTCACGGTCACCCCACCCGCATTGGCCAGAAAATCAGGAATCACATGAACTCCCTTCTCATGCAAAATCTTATCGGCATGTGGGGTCGTCGGCCCATTGGCCAATTCGCAAATGATCTTCGCCTTGATCTTATCGGCATTTTGTCGGGTAAGGACAAAGAGCCTTGGGGTTACAAACGATGCCACCCTTGGCCCCGCCTAGAGGAATATCCACCACTGCGGTCCGAAAAAATCTACGCACCTACCCGCGTCATCAAAAATCATCGCCAAGTTAACCCTCGGCAAGGATTCCCCTTGAAGAGCACGCCGTTTTCGCTTTCTTCTGTAGTGTGAATAGTCCGCTTATTCGTCTTTTTGATTTTTCCTTCGCTTTGGTTGGTCTCGTGGCAGGCTTCCCATTACTGCTTCTTCTCTACCTCTTTGGACTATTGGACACCGGCAAGCCACTCTTTCGCCAAAAGCGGGTTGGCCGCCACCAGATACCCTTCATCTTGTGGAAATTTCGCACGATGAAGAAAAATACCGAAAGCGTTGCCTCGCATTTGGTAGATCCCGCCTCCATCACTTCTTTCGGCAAACTGCTCCGGAAAACCAAACTCGATGAAGTGCCCCAACTTTGGAACGTTCTCAAGGGAGAGATGAGCTTGGTTGGGCCGCGGCCCTGCCTTTTTTCACAAAAAGATCTCCTCACTGAGCGCCAAAACCAAAATGTCTTCGATGTCCGCCCCGGCGTTACCGGACTGGCCCAAATTCAAAATGTCGATATGTCCCGCCCGAAAGAATTGGCCCGCCTGGACGCCCAGATGATCCGCCATTTTCGCCTGCCGGACTTTTTTCGTTTCATTTTTCTCACCTTATTTGGCCGGGGTCAGGGAGATGCCGTCAATATCGGCCCGGAACGCATCTACCTCTCCCCTCCCCACCTTTCCGGCGAGGAAGGTACCTATCTTCAGGATGCCTTGAAAAGCAATTGGATTGGCCCGGTGGGACCCCATGTCCGGAGGTTTGAAAGAGAAATGGCCAGTCTCCTGCAGGTCGAGAAGGCCGTATCCGTCAACTCCGGAACCGCCGCCCTACATTTGATTCTTCGCGCCCTGAACATCGGACCGGGCGATATCGTACTCTGTTCAAGTTTCACCTTTGTCGCTTCGGTCAATCCGGTTTTGTATGTCGGGGCCCAGCCTGTTCTCATTGATAGCGAAACCACCAGTTGGAATCTAGACCCCGACCTCCTCGAAAAAGCCATCGAAGATCTAAAAAACAAAGGCCCCAAGCCCAAAGCACTCATCCTCGTCCACCTCTACGGCCAGTCCGCCAATCTCGAACGCATTCAGGCCATTTGCGAACGGGAGAATATCCTTCTGATTGAAGATGCTGCCGAAGCCTTGGGTGCGACCTATGGCAACCGGTGCCCCGGAAGCTTCGGCGTCGCCGGATTTTTATCTTTCAACGGCAATAAAATCATCACCACCTCGGGCGGGGGAATGATTGTCACCAATGACCCCGAACTGGCAACCCAGACCCGCTACCTGGCCGCCCAAGCCAAAGACCCCGGAACCTCTTACGAGCATTCGGTGATGGGGTACAATTACAGCTTCAGCAATGTCCTTGCGGCGATCGGACGGGCACAACTGAAAGCCCTCCCCGGGCGCGTGATCCAGAAACGAGAGGTTTTTCGGAAATACCAGAAAGGTCTGGGCGATTTGCCCGGTATCACCTTTATGCCGGAAGCCTCATGGGGCAAATCGACCCGTTGGCTCAGTTGCCTTTTGCTTAACCCCCGGGAAGGCACGCCCGAACCTATGGAAGTCATTGAGGAACTGGAAAAATTCAATATCGAATCCAGACCCCTCTGGAAACCCATGCACCAACAGATCATTTATCGGGAAACCCCTTTCTATGGAAATGGAGTTGCTGATGATCTCTACGACAGAGGCCTCTGCCTACCCAGTCCCTCCGACCTTTCACCGACCCAACAAGACCATATCATCGAAATCATTCGCCGCCTCTTTTAATCGGGTCCGAATTTCACAGGAAAGCGTTAAAAACCCCAAAGAACGCAATTGATCACCAGATGCGAGCAAGATATGCGCAGCCGCATGCTTAAGTATAGGTTATATTCGGACTCTCTCATATAAGTTAACCTGCTCACGACGAGCTCTCTCCTTACTTCGCTTATGAACACTGTAGTCTCCTCTTCTGCTCCCTCCACTGATGTGAAGGACTCTGTAATTTCCCAGGACCCCTGGCACAAGTTTGCTCCCGGCACCTGGCAAGACAGCATCGACGTTCGGGATTTCATCCTGCAAAACGTAACTCCCTATTCCGGGGATGACACTTTCCTCCAAGGCCCAACCGAACGAACCACCAAAGTGTGGGATCAAGTCGCTGAGCTTATTCAGGAAGAACTGAAAAATGGTGGTTTACTGGATGCCGATACATCGATCCCCTCCACCATCGTTTCCCATGGCGCAGGCTACATTGACCAGGATCGCGAAATCATCGTTGGTCTCCAAACTGATGCTCCTCTGAAACGGGCCATCATGCCCCTCGGCGGAATCCGCATGGTCGTTTCCTCGCTGGAGGCCTACGGTAAAGAAATTGACCCCCTCACCGATAAAATTTTTACGGACTACCGTAAAACCCACAACGCCGGTGTGTTCGATGCCTATACCCCGGAGATTCGGGCTGCCCGAAAATCCGGCATCGTCACCGGCCTCCCCGATGCCTATGGCCGGGGACGCATCATCGGCGATTACCGCCGGGTCGCCCTCTATGGGATCGACCGCCTAATCAAGGACAAGAAAGCCCAGAAGGCTACCTTGGACGAAGCCCCCATGGACGAACCTACCATTCGTTTGCGCGAGGAAATCAGTGAGCAGATCCGCGCCCTCGACGAACTCCGGCAAATGGCCAAAGCCTACGGATGCGATCTGTCCCGCCCGGCCAAAAACGGCCAAGAAGCCACCCAATGGACGTACTTTGCCTTTCTCGCCGCCGTAAAGGAACAAAACGGAGCGGCCATGTCCATCGGACGCATTTCCACTTTCCTGGACATCTACTTTGAAAGGGATCTGGAAGAAGGTCTGCTCACCGAAGAGGAAGTTCAGGAAATGATTGACGACCTGGTCGTTAAACTCCGTATCATTCGCTTCCTTCGTCCTCCGGAATACAACGAACTTTTCTCCGGCGACCCCACCTGGGTCACCGAATCCATTGGCGGCATGGCCTCCGACGGACGGACCCTGGTCACTAAGAACAGCTTCCGTTTTCTACAAACGCTGCGCAACCTCGGCCCCGCACCGGAACCGAATCTAACAATTCTCTGGAGCGAAAAGCTGCCCGCCCCCTTCAAGGACTTCTGCAGCCGGATCTCCATCGAAACCAGCTCTATCCAATACGAAAACGACGACGAGATGCGGGAGCTTTACGGAGATGATTACGGCATTGCCTGCTGTGTTTCCGCCATGCGCATCGGTAAGCAAATGCAGTTCTTCGGGGCCCGGGCCAATTTGGCCAAAGCCATGCTCTACGCCATCAATGGCGGCAAGGATGAAAAAACCGGCATGCAAGTGGCCCCGACCCGTGAAGGCATTACTTCCGAATACCTGGACTACAATGAGGTCATGGAAAAATTTGATTCCATGCTCGACTGGCTGGCCTCGGTTTATGTCAAGGCCCTGAACATCATCCACTACATGCACGACAAATACGCCTACGAGCGGATTGAAATGGCCCTGCATGATCGCGATGTTTTCCGCACCATGGCCTGCGGCGTCGCCGGACTTTCCGTTGTCGCGGACTCCCTCAGCGCGATCAAACACGCCAAAGTGAAAGTCATTCGCGACGAAAACGGACTTGCCACCGACTACGAGATTGAAGGTGATTTTCCGAAATACGGCAACAACGACCCCCAAGTCGATGACCTCGCCTCGGAAATGGTCAGCCGGTTCATGCAAAAGCTCCGCAACCAGCCGACCTACCGGGGTTCCGAACCAACCCAATCGGTCCTGACCATCACCTCGAATGTCGTCTACGGCAAGAAAACCGGCAACACCCCCTGCGGACGCCGGGCGGGCGAACCTTTTGCGCCGGGGGCCAACCCCATGCACGGACGCGACCAGAAAGGAGCCATCGCCTCCATGTCCTCGGTCGCCCAGATCCCGTATTGCGATTCGCTCGACGGCATTTCCTACACCTTCTCGGTCGTCCCCTCGGCCATCGGCAAGGATGTTCAGGAACAAGCGCAAAACCTGACCGGAATCCTCGACGGGTATTTCGGCGAAACCGGCCATCATATCAACGTCAACGTGCTCGATCGCGAGACCTTGATGGATGCCATGGACCATCCGGAAAAGTACCCTCAACTAACCATTCGGGTCTCGGGGTATGCCGTCAACTTCAACAAACTCACCCGGGAACAACAGCAGGATGTGATTGACCGGACATTCCATAAGAGTTTGTAATCCTTTTCGGTTGTCGACCCATCCATTTTGAGATGGCGGCAGCCAGAACAGAGAGAGACAATCGTTCTCCGGTTTGGAGAAGGCTGGAGAACAACCCAGCCGGCGGGAAGGAGAGAGCCCGCCGGCCTGGGAGTCCCTGTACCAAAATCCTCTTGCTCTCCGCTTTGCCTACAACCTTTTCTTACATTCCTCAACCTCCCCCCGAACTCCTCCCCACGTAGATTCTTCCAACACCCTCACTCCCTTTTCATCAAATGTCCCGTACACCCGGAGCCCGTTATCAGCAGGAAATCCTTCCCGACATTTTGGCTCGTGTTCCCAATGCCGAAGGAGTAATCCATTCGGTTGAAACCGGTGGCACCGTTGATGGCCCCGGAGTCCGTTTTGTCCTTTTTACCTCCGGTTGCCCCCTCGCCTGCCAATACTGCCACAATCCCGATACCCGTTTTCAACGCTACGGAAAGAAAACCGACGCCCATACGATTCTCCGCGAATTGGCCCGCTATAGGCCGTTTCTCAAACGTGCCAAGGGCGGCTTAACGATCAGCGGAGGCGAACCCCTGGTGCAACCGGAATTCATCAAGGCCGTTCTCCTGGGGGCCCGCCTCATGGAGCTCCACACCGCCCTGGACACGACCGGCTACCTCGAAAGCCGCGCCACCCCGGACATCCTGGAACTGGTGGATCTGGTTCTCCTCGATATCAAATCATGGGAGCCCGCCACCTACCGCAAAGTCACTGGCCGGGATCTTACCCCCACCCTCCGCTTTGCCGAACGCCTCAACCGCGAGAACATCCCGGTTTGGATCCGCTTCGTCCTCGTTCCCGGTCTCACCGATGAGGCTAAAAACATTGAAGGCGTCGCCCAGTACTGCAGCACTCTCACCAACCTCCAACGCCTTGAGGTTTTGCCTTTTCACAACATGGGCAAATACAAATGGAAGGCCCTGGGGCTGGAATACAAGCTGGAGAACACGCCGGAACCTTCCCCCGCCGAAACCGACGCCGTACGGGCGGTTTTTGCGCGCCATTGCCCCCATATCCCCATCCGCTGAATGATCTTTTGACCATGTTTGCCAAACTCAAAAAAGAACACATCGTCGCCAAACCGGGCTTCAACCGCTGGAAGGTCCCGCCCGCTTCCCTCGCCATTCACTTGTGTATCGGCTCGGTGTACGCTTGGAGCATTTACAACCCGGCCCTTATTTCAGTCCATGGCGTAGCCGATAGTGCCTCTACCGACTGGAGCCTGCGCGAGGTGGTCTGGATTTTCAGCGTATCGATTGTCTTTCTTGGTCTGGCGGCCGCCTTCGGCGGCAAGTGGTTGGAGAAAGTCGGCCCCCGCATGGTTGGAGTGACCGCCGCCACCTGTTGGGGTGGCGGCTATTTAATCGGTGCCCTGGGAATCTGGACGCACCAGCTTTGGCTTCTCTACTTGGGCTACGGGGCCATCGGCGGCATTGGACTTGGACTAGGCTACGTCTCCCCCGTAAGCACCTTGATCCGATGGTTCCCCGACCGCCGGGGCATGGCCACCGGACTCGCCATCATGGGCTTTGGCGGCGGCGCCCTGATCGGTGCCCCGCTTAAGGAATACCTTCTGCGCGCTTTCTACGAAAGCCCCGAATACCTTGGTCCGGTCGCCGAACAAACCCTCCGGACCGTCGACGGCGTGCAGGAAGTCCAAGTCCATGGCGACTGGCAGGAAGCCATTGTCATGGGGACCCGTGGAGCTGCGGAAATGCGAATCCCCGGCGAAGCGGGCGTTTATCTAGCCCAAACCGGAAATTCGGGCGCCTTCGAAACCTTTTTTCTCCTCGGCCTCGCCTACTTCCTCATCATGACCATGGCCGCCTTCGCCTTTCGCGTACCCGCCATTGATTGGAAACCGGAAGGCTGGGTGCCCCCTACCGGAGAAAAAGCCTCTAAGAAAATGATGACCCACGCCGATGTCCACATGGACACCGCGCTCAAAACGCCCCAATTCTACCTTCTCTGGATTGTTCTCTGTTTCAACGTAACCGCGGGCATTGGGGTTTTGAGTGTGGCGCGGGATATGATGACCGAGATTTTTGGCGATGCCCTCCCCCATATCGTAACCGGCAGCTTTGCCGCCACCTATGTCGGCGCAATCAGTGTCTTCAACATGATCGGTCGCTTCTTCTGGGCCAGCACTTCGGATTACCTGGGACGGAAAACAACCTATAACATTTTCTTCGTTCTGGGCATCCTGCTTTATCTGATTATTCCCTTCCTCGCTTGGCAAGCAGGGGTCAATCCTGCGGTCATTTGGCTGGTTCTATTTTACGCCGTGACCATGCTCATTTTCACCTTGTACGGGGGCGGTTTTGCCACCATTCCGGCCTATCTTGCCGATGTTTTCGGAACCCGCCACGTAGGGGCCATTCACGGTCGTTTGTTAACCGCCTGGAGTATCGCCGGAGTTTTGGGACCAGTGGCCATCACCGCCCTGCGGGAAAGATCCCTGAAACGAGCCATCGAACAAGTGGCCACCGAAGTAGACCCTGGAAAATTCCAGGCAACCTTCGGCGAATCCATGGAACACTTGCCCACCCTCGTGGAACGAGGCACCGTCACCCTGTCCCGGCTCATGGAAATCGCCCCCGAAAGTGTACGCGACCCCTCCAACACGCTGTACAATACAACCATGTTCCTCATGGCCGGGCTGCTCGTTGTTGCCCTCGTCTGTAATCTCTGCATGCGCCCGGTCGATTCCCGACATCATTGGAACGAGAAAGTAAAATAATAGCCTTGCCTAACCGGACCTCCGGAATCTATAAATCTTCTCTCCGCCGGGTGTTTCCGTCCGGGGAAGGATCAGGCCGAAAAATCACTTTTCGCTGCCTATCAATCCAACCTTGGAAAGGCACACGAGGGCCTGTAGCTCAATGGTTAGAGCAGAGGACTCATAATCCTTTGGTTGGGGGTTCGAATCCCCCCGGGCCCACCATCCGGCGAAAAAAACAGAAACGGTAGAGCAGCCGTGGGCTGACTCTATAAGGACAACAAATTCCTCGCCTTAGACTGCTTCCTTACTCCGTAAACCTTTCCAAATGGGTAACCAGAACGATTTCACAAGCCCCGGCACCAGTGTCCGTGCGAGTGATGGAGGTGCGCCAATACCAGCCCGAGAGCGCATCCAAATTCACTAAATACCCCTCAAGCCGTATCAGATCTCCCGACTTTACCCAGAATAATTCCTGCGCAACCTCCTTTTTCGCCGGAATGATATGCATGTTGGCACTGTTTATTTCAATTTGCCTCTGCGGAATGGGAAACTCCCTGACCGACCAACGATAAAATCGCCCGGATTGCCGGATCTGGATATCCGCCAGATTTTTTTTCTCCCTCATAGGCCCCCATCCTAAAGCCAAGTCCACAGGACTGAATCGCGATTCTCTTCCCAACCGATAAGCTTGTTTCCCCAGCACCCTCGCCTCCACCTGAAATCCAGCTACGGGAGTGAGAAAAACATCGCGATGAATAAAACTGCGCCTAGCTTCATTTAAGGGAAATTGAGCAGGTGATGATCGAATCTCCTCGGACCACTCTCTCGAAAGGGGCAACTTTTCAGCAATGTCCGTCTCCACGGGACGAAAAAAGTAATAGGGCATCATTTGGTAATAAATGAACCCTCCGCAAACCAACAAAACCAAAAGAAATTGCCGGGGGGATACATAAGAGAGAAACATGAACTTTTCTATAAGTAAACGTAAATTAAAAATCAATACAAATTCAGGTGATTAACATTGTTTGACTCTTTTTACCTTTACCTGATTACCTGCTCCACCGTGGGTTGAGCTTGCGAAATCCAGTCACAACGGGACGCAGAGCGCTTCAATCGAAGGACGGATAGTACGCGCCAAATCCCTGGGCGGCCGCTTTAGCGGCTGCACGAAACACTCCGGCCTACTGCGAAGAGTACAACCGGAAGGCTCTTATAGATAATTTCACGATTGCAAGCATCTTCTACATTTCGGTTTAAGAACCTTGCTACAAATCGTATTGATCGATCCTCTTACGCAGAGTGGCGCGGGTGATCCCGAGCAATTTGGAAGCTTTTACCTGATTCCCTCCGGTCTCGCGCAAAACCCGGCGGATCAATTCTTTTTCCACCACTGAGAGTAAATTATCAGAGGCTTCAGCTCTGGTTTTTTCGTAGAGCTGATCCCACAAATCCCCCACTGATAGGCTTCCCAAGGATTCCGGGGCGTCCTCCCGTGAAGCCCGGGAAATGGCATGAGGGGAAAAGTCTTCCTCGTCCTCTGCTTCAACCAAAGGATCCGAGGCCACCTTCGTCGCTTTCATGGAATCCTCTGTCACCGATTTATCCGATACCTGTCCGTTTCGTATCTCCTCGGGAAGATCCTTGATCAAAATCGCTTCTCCCTGCGCCAACACTGCACTGCGGTAGACCACATTCTCCAGTTCCCGTACATTTCCCGGCCAGTTGTAGTGCTTGAGCAAAGTCATGGCCTCGGGAGAGACTTTGGTCACATGGGTCTGCTGTTTTTTTACCAGCTTCTGTAAAGCAAAGTCGATCAAGTCAGGAATGTCTTCCTTTCTCTCCCGCAGTGCGGGCAGGCGCAAGCGAACCACATTCAACCGATAATAAAGGTCCTCCCGAAAGGTCTTTTCGGCAACCATCTCCTCCAAATTCCGATTGGTCGCAGCAATGATCCGCACATTCGTTTTCAGGGTTTGCATACCTCCGACCCGCTGATACTCCCCGTCTTGGATCACCCGGAGAATTTTGGTCTGGGTGGGAAGCGCCATGTCACCGATTTCATCAAGGAAAATGGTTCCGCCATCACAAACCTCGAATTTTCCGATCCGCTGTCCGGTGGCGCCGGTAAACGAACCTTTCTCGTGCCCGAAGAGCTCGCTCTCAATCAAATTTTCCGGAATCGCCGCGCAATTGACCGCGACAAAAGGTTTTTGCGTACGCCGACTATGCTGGTAAATGCCCCTTGCCACCAATTCCTTACCGGTTCCGCTTTCGCCGGTGACCAAAACCGTGACATCCGAAAAAGCGACTTGGCCGATCACTTTGAAGACCTCCTGCATCGCTTCGGATTTCCCTACCATCCCCTCCTTGTAGTCATCGGTGTTCAGAAGAGGACGATCCTCCTTCCCCTGCACACTGACCAAATCCCGATACGCATTGAGCGCTCCCTCGGTCAGGGCAATGACCTTCTTGATGTCGAAGGGCTTCATTATATAGTCGAAGGCCCCGAACTTCATGGCCTCAATCGCCGTCTGAGTGGTCCCGAAGGCGGTCATCAGAATGACCATTGGCTTGGGCTCGATACTACGGAGATGCTGCAAGGTTTCGAGTCCGCTCATCCCCCCCATGCGGATGTCCATAAAAACCACCTGAGGCTTGGCCTCCTTCACCACCTCCAGACCTTCCTCTCCGCTGCCGGCGGTAAGGACCTGGTAGTTTCTGGAGGAAAGAACCCGTTCAAGGGAGTAACGAATCTCCTTATCGTCGTCGATGATGAGAATTTTCGGTTCTGCTGTTGCCGCGTCGGTCATTCAAAAATAGTTTGGTTCTAGTAAGGCTTTCTGTTTTTTCCAATTGCCTGCCTTTAAAGAAAATTAAGATGCGCTCCTGGTCAATTCACTTGTTTGCTCCTTTTGGCATCCGCTTGGATGTTCATGTTACCTTTTTCCTCCTGCTGGCTTTCATTGCCTTTGTCGGCTGGAGCAATGCCGGCCCCCTCGGCATGACCTGGCAAGTCGGTATTTTGCTGCTGATCTTTGTCTGCGTGGTCCTGCACGAACTGGGGCACAGTCTGGCCGCCCGGCGTTACGGGATTCCCGTTGACCGCATTCTACTTCTCCCCATCGGAGGGATGGCCCAATTCCGGCAAATGCCGCGCGACCCCTGGAAGGAACTGGTAATTACCATTGCCGGACCAGCGGTAAACTTTTTTCTGGCCGCGGTGCTTTACCTCGGTTTGGCCGATCCCTGGGGCTTTCTCCGACCGGGGTTTGACCTCTATTCCCTCGAAGGGCTCCTGCAGGTGGTCTTTGCCGTCAATATGATTATGGGAGTCTTCAACCTTTTGCCCGTTTTCCCCATGGACGGGGGGAGAATTTTCCGCGCCCTTTTGGCCTACCGGATGGACTACCTGAAGGCTACCTTCATCGCTGCGACCGTGGCCAAGGTTCTGGCGGCGGCAGGGGTTTTGTTGGCTCTCTTTGTTCTGGGGAACCCGCTTTTGGCGATCCTTTTCACTTTCATTTTCATTGGCGGAGAAATGGAATACCAAGCCCTCCGCCGAAGTTCCCCCAACAAACGAACCGCCAATTGGTTCGTCGGCGACCTGACCCGTCGCTCCTTCCTAACGATTCCAGCCCACTATAATTTGCGCGAGGCCCTCAATACCCTCGCCTTGCACCGCCCTCAGGATCTGGTTGTAATGGACCATCACGGTTGTGTCGGAGTGCTTACCAAAGAAAAGCTGAAAGACGCCTTGCAAGCCGGCAAAGCCGATCAACCGGTCACCGAGCATATCCCCACAAAGTTTCCCCTCCTGCAAGCCAATTGGCCCGTTTACACCGTCTTCGAATTACTCGACCGGGAGGAACAAACGATTTTCCCGGTTTTTGAGAACGGAGTTCTCATTGGCGTAATTGATGCCTCCCATGTGGATGAGTCACTGGACTGGCTTCACCTTCGGGCGAAGCACTTTCCCCCGCCAGGGGTTCCGGAGCACTCTCGAACCAGCCCTCCGAAACTTCCCTGACCACCTTCGGCGACGAAAGGTTGGTCCCGCCCCGCGGTGGTTCCTGTCCTTGAGAATGGGAGGGATGTCCTTGCTCCTTATATTGTCACCTCCCAAGAACAAGCGGAAACCTTGGCGAAGGGACCCCAAGGGCTGAAAACCCGACCTATGCGGTCTCATACAAGTCGCTGCCACCAGCGGAGCTGAAATATGCAGGGAGAGCCGCGCGGTGTGGTGGGGGGTGTTTTTATGTCCCTGGCTTGAAGCGCTCCGCGCAGGGACACGAGGTCCCCGCTTAGGGCAAAAAGCGAACGGGGGCCTCGGAAACACCTTAGTCTCACATTAGTGCTTAGGTTCACGCATATGCGCTTCACCGAGGAGGATTCTTGCCTTTTCCCAAGGATTGCCAGAAGGTTTCTCTCTATGGACAGCATTCGTTTGGAGAACTTGAGTTTTTATGGCTACCATGGGGTTTTGCCGGAAGAACAACGGCTGGGGCAAAGGTTCCTGGTGTCGCTGGAAACCTTTCTCGACTTGTGCGCCGCCGGACAGAGCGACGATCTTTCGCAAACCCTCGATTACGGGAAAATCGCCAAAACAACCCAAATTCTGGTCGAAGGGGAACCGGTACAACTGTTGGAGCATTTGGCCACGAGGATCATCGAAAAACTTTTTCACGAGTTTCCCGCCATAGAGGAAATCCATATTTCCATCGACAAACCATCGCCTCCTCTTCCCCAAACGCTGGATTCCGTCGGGATTACCCTGCAGCGCAAAAGAACGTAAGATGGAATCCCGTGGGCAGTCAGAACCCGTATTGGTCGCTTTCGGTTCGAATCTAGGCAACCGGGAAGAGAATCTCCAGTTGGCCTTGCAAAAACTCGCCGAATGCGCCGATGTTTCTTCCCTCCACCCCAGTTCACTGCGGGAAACCGAGCCGGTGGGCTATGCTGACCAGCCTCGTTTTCTGAACGGCGCCGTTTTCTTTTCCTTTCGCGGATCCGTGCAAGAACTCTTGGGCCTCCTTCAATCCATTGAAAAATCAGCGGGCAAGGCAACCCCCTTTCCCAACGGCCCCCGGACGTTGGATCTGGATATCATTTTCTTCGGATCCCTCCGACACACCAGCCCGGGCTTGACCGTTCCCCATCCCCGATGGGCCGAACGAGCCTTCGTCGTCGAACCGCTTCAGGAAATTGCCCAAGCCCTCCCCGCGGAAACATTCCCCCCGGAATGGAAAACCGAAATCGCCGCCGCCACCCAAAAGCTCCAAGCTTGACCCACATCTTTCGGAATCCCCGAACCGAAAACTACCCAAATAGATAAGGTGTACTATGAAGAAATTTTACTGAGACTGTATTGTCGGAGGGGCTTTACGTCCCGATTAGGCTGTTTGTCGGAGGGGCTTTACGCCCCGACCTGGAGCGGGTTAAGTCGTCAAACTCTTTTCCAAATCGCTTGAGTCGGGGGATACTCCCCTCCTGCTCGCGCTCTGCGAGGCATTCTATTTTTCCACCCAATCGCTGAGGCCTTTGCGGCGCAAATTCTCCTCATCGGCAGGTTCCACGTGGACCAGAACATCCACGACCTCAGGGTGGCTATGCATGAGCGTTTCCTTGGCTTTTTTAGCAATTTCATGCCCTTGCCGAACGGAGATCGACGGGTCAACCTGCAGATGAAAATCAACCAACAACCGATCTCCACTGCGACGAGCCCGGAATTGGTGGTACCCCAGCACTCCGGGAATCGGCAAAAGATGCTCCCGTAGATCATCAACCAAAACCTGCTCCGGCAAGGTATCAAGCAGGTCCTTCACCGAACGTACCGCCATCCGCCCCCCTTCCAACAGAAGATACCCCGCCAGAAGTAAACCGACAAGGCTGTCCAGAAAGATTAGAGCCGCTCCTCCATAAATGGCCAGCCCCAACCCACAAAGAACAATCAGCGAGCTGATACTATCCGTGCGCTGGTGAACCGCATTGTCGCGGACCAACTGAGACCCGAGTTCATTTCCGGCCCGGCGCGTGACCCAATACAAGACTTCCTTGCTCCCCAGCGCAAAAAGGACAATAAACAGAGCCCACCCTTCGGGCCGAACGGGATCCTCGCCGCGCAAAACATGAAGACTGCTGGCAACCAACCCCAGCGCAAAAGCAATAATCAGCACCGCAATCAAAAAAGACACCAAAGTCGTCACCCGCCGATGACCATAAGGATGATTGGCATCACTGGGACAGCGGGCATAATACAACGCAAAAACCACGGCCAAATCGCCCGCCAGGTCACTCAGACTGTGCACCGCATCGGCCAAAAGCGCGCGGGAATTGCCCAGCCATCCGCCCAAGGCCTTTAGCACAGTTAAAAGCAAATTCGCCCCGAGAGCCAATAGGGTCACCCCCAAACCAGGCGTACGCCAAAATTCAACGGCGGGTTCCGGGGGAAGGTCTTGCGCCCCGAGCTTCTTTTCCACATGGTGCATAGTTTGTATTCTAAAAACCTTTCCTCTGGAAAACGAGAATTTTCGCACCTTGGAGTTATGTCCGAACCACACCTTACCGAAGCCGAAATCACCCGATACAGCCGCCAAACCATCCTTCCCGGAGTGGGCTTGGAGGGCCAAGTTAAATTAAAAAACAGCCGGGTCCTGGTCATAGGCGCGGGCGGCCTGGGCAGTCCGGTCCTTCTCTATCTCGCCGCCGGGGGCATCGGAACCCTCGGGATTGCCGACCCCGACACCGTGACCACGCACAATCTACAACGCCAGATCATCCACGACACTCCGAGCGAAGGCGAACGCAAGGTCACCGTTGCCCGACGTAAGATTGAAGCCCTCAACCCCCATACCAAAACCATCGAACACCCCACCGGAATCACTCCGGAAAATGCGCTCGGAATTTTTTCGGAATACGATCTGATCATCGACGCTACGGATAATTTTCCCACCCGTTTTCTCAACAACGATGCTGCCTACCTCGCTCGAAAGCCTCTCGTCTCCGGAAGCATCCTGCGTTACGAAGGACAATTCGCACTCTTCGACCCCAACCGCAGCGGCCCCTGTTACCGCTGCCTCTTTCCCCGCATGCCGGAACCAGGCACCGTTCCCAATTGCGCTGAAGCGGGTGTCTTGGGAGCCCTTGCGGGAATCATCGGGAGCGCCCAGGCCTTTCTCGCCATTCGCTATTTACTGGGGATCGGCGATGCCGCTCTCGGACAATTAACCGTTTACCGCGGCACCGAAAATCAATTCCGCACTTTGCAACTGAAGAAAGACCCCCATTGTCCTCTTTGTTCGAAAAAACCCGAAATCATGGAAATCGACCCTCAAAACTATCAATGGCAGTGTTCCTCCGAGACCTCCGACGGGGATGAGCCTCCCCTCGAAATTTCCGTCCAGGAAGCCGCTGAACGCCTTCGAACGGCCCCCGAAAACCACTTCCTGCTCGATGTCCGGGAACCCGATGAATGGAATCTGGTGCGGATTCCCGAAGCTCAACTGATTCCCATGGGAAACGTTGCCGGACAGACAGACGCCTTGCCTAAAGAGAAAACCATTCTGGTCCATTGCCACCACGGGATGCGCAGTTTGCGGGTGACCCAATTCCTTCGCCAAAAAGGATTTCCAAAAGTCACCAATATTGCTGGCGGCATCGATGCCTGGGCCCGCGAAGTCGATCCTTCCCTGAAGCGGTATTAAAACGGAAAATTTTATTTCATTTTTCCCCGCTTTCAGCGATACTGTCGGGCTATGTTGAAAAGCCATTTACCCCTTACCGCCCTTCTAACGCTTGCCCTTCCCGCGTTTCTCATGGCCTCTTGGTCCGAGGATTTCGACTACCCCGAAGGCGATCTGTTTCCCTCCAGTGACTGGAGCTTCACCCGCGACAGCACGCCCCCGCAGGACGCCGAAGAACCAGCTGACCATGAGCTTTTTGAAATCATCCCCGGGAACGCGGAGAAAATCTCGTCAGCCGGACGCGACTTCATCTACCGCACGCCCTTTATGGAAAAAAAAGGCGGGGATTCGGTGCTTATCGTACGCGCCGGCAGTGGCACCCCCCGAGCCGTCTATGATCTCCCGGAGTCCTTGCACATCGGCCCCGGTGAAGATCTCTATTTCAGCGTTTTAACCCAGGACCTCGGGGGTAACGCTTTCGGCTGGTTCGCCTTTGGCGACAGTGATACCGACGATCCCTCCCTCGGCTTTCGCCAAAGCGGTGACCCCCTCCTTTATGCTGCCCGGGCCCGGAATCTGAATGGATTTTCCGAACAAATCGAAGGCGCACCATTAAGCGCCCGGAAGGGTAAGCCCAACATGATTGTCGGCAAAATCACCCTCGGGAAAAATCCCGGCGATCCGGATCGCGTGGCCATCCTCCTGAATCCGGAGAGTCATCGCGATATGCACCGGTGGCAAAGTGTTGCCGAGAAGGATACCGGCCTGAACCAAATATCCACCCTATGGATACGCAAGGGGAACGTGGGCGGCGAAACCGTATTGGATCGTATCCGCCTCGGGCATTTCCCGGAGGAGGTGATGCAAAACCGTTCCATTGAATATCAACCCCTCTTTGGCGCCCGCAACCTGGCCCGTGGTCAGGAAGCCCCCCGAGGCTTGAAAGTCGTCAAAACCCCAACGGGAGAGAAACAACCGGAATTTTGGCTGCACCAACTCCCCGAGGCGCCGGAATATCTGGAGTGGAGGATTGAGTTCAGTGAAAACCTTCAGGACTGGGACCCACTGGAAATCGGACAATCCCTCGCCAGCGACAAAGAAATCCCCAATGAGAAAGGCTTGGGACAATGGCAAAAAGTTCGCCATGAAAATGGCTCCGGCTCACTTCCCAACCGCGGCTTTTACCGGGTCCGGGCGGAAGTGCAAAACGAACCTTTCGAAAACCCCGTCACCGCCACCCTCCAAGTCAACGAAACCTTCCAAACGATCGACGGGTTCGGCGGCAGCCTCGCCTACTCCGCGCAAAACATCACCGATGAATTGGCCGATCTCCTGTTCAGCGAAACCGAGGGCCTCGGCTTTTCCCTGGCCCGCATTCGTATCAATTTCCGGAATACCGATGCCGACGGCAATGTCGAACCCAATTCCTGGGAATGGCGGGCCGCCCTGAAAGCACAGGAACGGGGAGCCAGTGTCTGGGCCTCCCCCTGGAGCGCCCACGGGGATTTGAAAGGAGACGCCAAGGAACAATACCCCCATAAAGGCGGGAGATTGAAAGACGACGAATATGGCACCTACGCCCAGAACTTGGTCGATTTTGTTCAATGGACCGAAGATCAGGGTCTCAACCTCATCGCCATTTCCCCCCAGAACGAACCCGACTATCGCTACCACAACAACGAATCCATGGATTGGGAGCCTGCCGAGCTTATGGGCTTTATCACCGATCACTTCCGTCCCGCGCTCAATACAGCCGGCTACGAGGACTTGCCCATCGTCTCCCCTGAATTGATGGACTGGCATCGCAAAAGTGGTTGGCAGGATTTTTATACCCACCCCGAGACCGATATCCTCGCCTTCCACAACTACGACTGGTCGTATGACTTTTTCAATAGCGGTAATGACACCCGTTACCCTAAACCGGTGGCTACCGACAAGCCCATTTGGCTAACCGAGATTTCGGATGTATTTTCGGGGGAGGACTACACGGACACGATAGAGGATGCCCTGGTCTGGGCCCGGCACATTCATCGGGTTATCGCCGAAGTCGGCGGAACCGCCTGGCACTGGTGGTGGTTTGCCCCGGCGGCTCATGGCGATAACAACAACGAAACCATTCTGGCCACCCGGGCGGGAGTCTATTCCGGTGGCGAGCCCATCGAAGGCGAACCGGAAGCTCTCAAACGTGGCTACGGCATGGGCCAGTTTGCCCGGTTTGTTCGCCCCGGAGATCAGCGTATCGGCATCGATTATCCGGCCGAAGACCACGAGCACCTACTCCTTTCCGCCTATAAAGGACGGGATAAAGTCACCGTGGTCGCAATCAATGAAAACGATTCACCTGAAAACCTCATCCTGGAAGACATTCCCGCAAACCTGACCATGACCACCGCCTGGGCGACCACCGAGGACAAAGACCTTGCCAGTCTGGGTCACATGCCCCGGGAAGGAAACACCCCCCTCGAAATCACCCTTCCCGCCCAATCCATCGTAACGCTCGTTTTCCAATAATTCAGGCCGAGCAAATCGCACAAAGTGTATTTCGCACAGGCTCAAGGCAAAACCTTGCTTCATTGGGAGATTACTGGCGGCCCTGGTTCCCCGTCGGAGGGACTTTACGTCCCGATTGGGAACGAAATCCGCCATGCTTATATAAACAACTAGTAGACATTTTCTTACAATACTTTTTTAGGAAAAATGTGTGACCAACTGCGGTTTATAGGTTATACCCTCCCTACCGACTCTTTCTTTCTACTCCCCTTTTTCTCTTTATGAAGTTCATCACCGCAGCCGTTCAACCCGCCGAAGATTCCTGGTGGTATACCCTTTGGAGCACTAGCTATGATATGGGAAGCTTCGCCATCACCATCCCTTCCCTTTTAACCGGTTTACTTCTCTTAATTCTGGTTTGGATTGCCAGCGGCCTGGTGAAACGGCTTCTCGCCCGAAGGTTTTTCCCCCGCATCGGTTTAAGTCATGGGGCCAGCTTGGCCACCGCGGCTCTGATTGGGTATGCCATTCTCTTTATCGGACTCCTCACCATTCTCCCCATTGCCTTGCCGGGCTTTAACCTGGCGACGCTGTCGGTCATCGCCGGAGCCCTTTCCTTCGGCATCGGTTTTGGTCTCCGTAATATCGCCGATAATTTCGTCTCGGGGCTGATCCTTCTCACCGAACGGCCCATCAAAATCGGCGACCGAATTGAGATCGACAATCTTCAGGGAATGATTGTGGAAATCCGGGCCCGAAGCACCACCGTGAGAACCAACGACAATGTCGATATTATTGTTCCGAACTCCCAATTTGTTGATAACCGGATTACCAACCTCAGTCACAACGACAACCGCATCCGCTTTCGAGTTGCCGTGGGGGTTCATTACAAAAGTGATATTGAAGAAGTCGAAAAAGCGCTGCTCGAAGCTGCCGAAAACTGCCCCAATGCACTATCCGAGCCTCCTCCCGGGGTCCGCTTCCTGGAGTTCGGCGATTCCTCCCTGAATTTCGAACTCCGCGTTTGGAGTGAAAAGCTCCAACCCCGCCCCAATGCCTTTGTCTCTGAAGTCAACAAGGCCATCTGGCACAGTTTCAAAAAGAACGGTATCGAAATCCCCTACCCCCAACGCGATCTTTACGTAAAACAATGGCCCTCCCCACCGGATCAACCTAAATCCCGCAGTTGAATTGATGAACCCAACCAAAATCATTTAATAAGAGAGTCTTAAGGATTTAGGGTAATTCACCTTTTAGGTGAACTTGGGTTATGTGGCCAATCTCTCTTCTGGCTTTCTTGGCCGCAAGCACCTTGAACTGCCTTTCGATAAGCTCAAGGCACCTGAAGCTTGTCGGAAGGGCGGGAAAGCCCTCTTGCCGCTTTCTCCAGCCGCAGCCTGCTGGCCGGCCCGTTGGCCACACCATACGGTTCAGCCAGCAAAAGGCTAGCCTCACGAAAAGCGGCAGCAAGCCTTCCGCAGACGAAAAAACGACGGCTCCTGAAAGAGCCGCCGTTTGGTAGAATGGTTACGATCAGGCTTACCGTTTACGGTAATGAAGAATTCCCCAGGAGAGATTTCCTTCCCGTCCGGCCTTGACCCAATGTTGCAGACCCATTTTCATCCGGTCCAAATACTCCGTGCTGATGAATTCCTTTAATTCATCGTAACGGCTTTCCAAAACATCATGCACTTTTTGGTAATGACGCTGCAATTGTTCGGCCATTTCCTCAAAGCAGACCTTTTCCCAGTTGAGTTCCTTGGCGTATTCGTCATAGGCCTCAACCGATCCCAGGTTGGGAAGATGAATCCGGTCATAGACCGGCTGCAGGGCCTCTTTGTCGGCATCCGCTCGTTGGAGAATGTCGGTGAAGACGAACGGTCCACCGGAACGTAAAACCCGATCCACCTCGGCAAAGACTTTCTTCCGGTCGCCCGAATGAAGAATCGAGTCCTGGCACCAGACCGCATCGAAAGAATCATCCTCAAAAGGAAGGTTTTCGAAATCGCCGTCCACCACATCGATCAGGTGATCCAGTCCCTGTTCCTTGTTCATGGCACGATCCCGCTCGTTTTCGACTTCGCTCAAGTTGAAAGCAGTCACTTGGTAACCATGCTTCTTGGCCAAAAACCGGGCGGAGCCTCCATAGCCTGCCCCGATATCGAGAATTTTCGCCCCTTCGGGAAGATTCCCGAGGTGCTCAACCATCTTTTCCACGGTCCGCTGGGACGCCGGGGCAATATCCTCTTGGTCATCCTTATAGGTGCCTACGTGGATATCCTCCCCGCCCCAAACGCGGAAGTAAAAGTTGTCCGCATCAGTGCTGTTGTAGTAGTCGCGGGCTTTCTCCACGACGTCAGAACGATTGCTTTGATTACTCATGAGTTTTCCTCCTCTTCTTCGGGAATGTACTTCTTCTGGGCTACGTGAATGAAAAAGTCGGGGTCATCCTGACGATAGGTTTCCTGGAAATCACCGTAGGTAGTGACCGATTGAAAACCGACTTCGAGCATCAGTTTCTCCACATAGCGCTTGCGCAGGGGAAACATATTCAAGTGAAAAACACTTTTGTCGGGAAACTCGTAACGGAAACGGGCCAGACCCTCGTCAATATGCTCCGGCTCGGCCTTTACCTTATCACCACAATAGTAATAGGTATGCTTCGAGGAAAATCCTTCGTCCAGCATGGTGTCATAGTTCCGCTGGTCGAGAATGAGGATCCCGTCATGCTTCAACGCGGCATAAAATTCCGCGAGCGTTTTGCGACGGTCTTTCTCCGAATGCAAATGGGTGAACGAATTCCCCAAACAGATAATGGCATCGAACTTACCGTTCACATCGCGGTTTAACCAACGCCAGTCGGAATGTACGGTGCGCAGAATATGTCCACGTTTCCGGGCATTTTCAAAGGCCTTGGCCAGCATCACCGGACTGCCGTCGCTACTGATGACCCGAAAGCCCTCTTCTTGCAAACGCACCGAGTGAAACCCAGTGCCGCACGCCGCGTCCAATACGCGTTCGCATTTGTGTTCCTTTAGAATGTCGATGAAGAAGCGTCCTTCGCTCTTGGCGCGGGCATCCCAGTCGATCAATTCATCCCACTTATCGACAAAACCGCCGATGTATTCGAACTGGTAGGCATCCGTTTCCCGAACGTTCAAAGGATCCTTGCCATAGTCCTGTTCTTTTTTTTGCAGAAGATCTGCTTGGGTTACTGTTTCTGTTTCTTGGTCTTTTTTCTCAGTCATAATCGTTTTTTATCTGATTAACTGAATAAGTTTTCAGCATAGTCGAGATGCGTCTATCTTAACATATTAGAGCCTCAATCAAGTTTTTTTTAGTTACATTCCCGTCTCCCACTCCCGGAAAAGGCCTTCAATCCACGCTATACGCTGGATACAGAGTGCCACATTATCTTCACTTAATTCTGATTCGAGGAGAAAATCGGGCAGGAAAGATTGGAATCTGAGGGATTTACCCTTGCCCTTTGGACCCGGGAAGGATGAATATCTTTCCTTTTTCACAAACCGGATTGTTCTCCTTACGACTATGAAAACTTTTACCTTTGCAGTTCTTCCCGGAGATGGGATTGGCCCCGAAGTTATGGAATCGGCCCTGGCCGTTCTCCAAAAATCGGCGGATCGCCATGGTTTCGCCCTCAAACATGAAGAGGCCCCGGTTGGCGGCGCCGGCATTGATCAGGCCGGGAAAGCCCTCCCGGATGCCACTTTGGACCTTTGCCGACGCTCCGAAGCCATTCTTTTCGGTTCGGTCGGTGGCCCCAAATGGGAAAATCTCCCCCCAGCCGAACAACCGGAACGGGCCTCCCTTCTCCCGCTGCGCAAGGCGTTTTCTCTTTTTGCCAATGTCCGCCCCGGCCTGCTCTATGCAGAACTCTGCCCGGCCTCCCCTTTGAAAAGTGAGCGGATTCCGGAAGGCATCGATATGGTCTGCATTCGCGAGCTGACCGGGGGAATTTATTTCGGCGAACCCAAAACCACCCGAACCCTCGAGGATGGGGACATTGAAGCCATCGACACCATGGTTTATCGCAAGTCAGAAATTGAGCGGATTGCCGATGTTGCGATTGCCACCGCCCAAGGCCGCACCAAAAAGGTCTGCTCGGTCGATAAAGCCAATGTTCTGGAAACCTCGGTGCTCTGGCGTAAGGTCGTGACCGAGTATTTCGCCCAAAAAGCTCCCGAAATCGAATTGTCCCATATGTATGTGGACAATGCCGCCATGCAATTGGCCCGCGACCCCAACCAATTTGACGTGATCCTGACGGAAAACATGTTCGGCGATATTTTATCCGACGAAATGGCGGTCATCTGCGGCTCCCTGGGCATGCTTTGTTCCGCCAGCCTGGGGGTTGGCAAAAATGCCCATGATCTGCCTTTTGGCCTGTATGAGCCTGCCGGAGGCACCGCTCCCGACATCGCCGGCCAGGGGATCGCCAACCCGTGTGCTCAGATTTTGAGCGCGGCCCTCATGCTTCGTCATAGCTTCGGACAGGACCAAGCGGCTTCCGAAATCGAATCCGCCGTCCGCCAGGCCGTCACCGACGGATTCCGCACCGGCGATATTGCCTTTGGCAAAGAAGCGGTTGGCACCAAAGCCATGACCGAGGCCATTTTAGAACGTCTTTAAATTTTAACCCTGCGAAAACCCGACTATGAATTCCCGCGAACTGCGTAAGAGCTTTTTGGACTTTTTTGCTGAAAAAGGACATACGATTGTCCCCTCGGCCCCGCTTCTACCAAGCGCCCCCAATCTGCTGTTCACCAATGCGGGCATGAACCAGTTCGTCCCTTATTTTCTCGGCGAGGAGGAGGCCCCCTTTCCCCGGGCAGCCGATACCCAAAAATGTATCCGGGCCGGGGGAAAACACAATGACCTGGAGGATGTGGGGTTTGACACCTACCACCATACCTTCTTCGAAATGCTCGGGAATTGGTCCTTTGGCGATTATTTTAAAAAGGAAGCCATCGCCTGGGCCTGGGAATTGCTGACCGAACGCTGGGGGTTTCCCGCCGAACGCCTCTACGCCACCGTTTACGATCCCGGGGAGGGAGAGCCCGCCGATTTCGACGAAGAGGCCGCCGCCCATTGGAAGGAAATTTTCCGCAACGCCGGACTGGATCCCGAGGAACGGGTCCTTCGTTCCGGGAAAAAGGACAATTTCTGGATGATGGGGGATACCGGTCCTTGTGGCCCCTGTAGCGAAATCCATATCGACCTCACGCCGAACGGCGATACCAAAGGCCGCCTGGTCAACGCCGACTCCCCTTTCTGTATCGAAATTTGGAACTTGGTTTTTATCCAGTTCAACGCGGCCGCCGACGGTTCCCTCACCCCTTTGGCAAATCGCCATGTGGACACCGGCATGGGCTTCGAACGGGTTGCCGGCATCCTGGAAACCACTCGGAATTTCACCGATTTCTCCCACCCGCCCTCAAATTACGACAGTGATCTTTTTACGGAGATCTTTGCCAAGCTGTCTGAACTCTGCGGGCAAAACTACGGCCAAACCGTTCCCTCCGGAACCACCGGACTGAGCCCGGAAGAAAACCGGGATGTCGCTTTCCGGGTCATCGCCGACCATATTCGTACCGTCTCCTGTGCCATCGCCGACGGCATCGCCCCCTCCAACGAGGGCCGTAATTACGTTATCCGCCGGATTCTCCGCCGGGGCATTCTTTACGGACGGAAACTCAATTTGGAAGCAGGCTTCATGGGCCAGCTGTTCGCCGCCGTACAAAGCTCCCTCGGGGAGGTTTTTCCCGAATTGAAAGAACAGGCCGAATATGTCCGCCGCACCATTGAATCCGAGGAATTAACCTTTGGCCGAACCCTCGACCGCGGGCTTGCCATTTTCTCGAAATGGGCCGACGAAGGGAAATTGACCGGCGCGAACGCTTTTGTCCTTTACGATACCTACGGCTTCCCCTTCGACCTCACCCAATTGCTCGCCCGGGAAAGGGGTTTGGCTCTGGACGAAAATGAATTTGCCCTCGAAATGGAGGCCCAACGCCAACGCGCCCGGGCCGCCCGCAAAACCTCGGTTATCACGGTGAAGGAAACCGATGATGAGGATCTGCCGGAAACCCGCTTTTGCGGATACGACCTACCCGAGCAAAACGAATTCCCCACCAAAGCCTTGCAGATTATCCAAGACGATAAAACCCTCCTGGTTCTAGTCGAGGAAACTCCTTTTTACGCCGAAATGGGGGGGCAAGTGGGCGATACCGGCACGTTGTTTACCGAAGGGGCCTCCCATCGGATCACCGACACCATCAAAACTGCCGACGGCGCCATTGCCCACGTAATCCCCGCCACCGAGGACCCCACCCTCACCCCCGGAGCTGATCTTCGACTCTCCCTCGACCGCGAAAGGCGAGCCCGCATCCAACGGCACCACTCGGCGACTCACTTGCTCCACCACGCCCTGCGGGGCCATTTGGGCAACCACGTTCGCCAAGCAGGTTCCCTCGTGGCCCCGGACCGTTTGCGGTTCGATTTTTCTCACTTCGAAGCCCTGACCTCCGAACAACTGGAAGCCATCGAAAAGGAGGTAAACCAAAGAATTTTACGCAACGATCAGGTGGCCTGGCAGGAAATCCCCTTCTCCGAAAAACCAGACGACGTCGTGGCCTTTTTCGGTGAGAAATACGGAGCCATTGTTCGCGTTGTCGATATCGGCGGCTACTCCAAAGAACTGTGCGGAGGCACTCACGTCCGCCAAACCGGCGAAATCGGCCTCTTCAAAATCATCTCCGAATCGGCAATCAGCGCAGGGGTTCGTCGAATTGAGGCCACCGTCGGCCTGGATGCCTGGCAAACGTTTCACCAACAAGATCGTGTCCTCCACGAAATCTCCCGGCAATTGGCCTGTTCCACCGCAGACTTGGGCGACCGGATCCACTCTCTGCTCAGTGAAAACAAAAAACTTCGGGAAGCCGAAAAGCGGGAGAAACAAAAAGCCGCCGCCCATACCGCCGGCAATTTGGCCGAAAAGCCGATCATCGCGGGAAAACTCTCGGTCGTCTGCGCCGAAGCCCCCGTCGACAACGCCCAGGCCCTTCGGCAAATGGGGAGCGAAATTCTTTCTCGCCTGGGGGACTATGGACTGGTTCTTCTCGGAGCAAAGGCCAACGGAAAGGCCATGCTGGCTTGTTTCACCGGCCCAGGTACGCGCAAAGAAGGTTGGCAAGCCGGACAAATCATTCGCGAAACCGCCCCGCTCGTTGACGGCAAAGGTGGCGGAAAACCTGATTTCGCCATGGGTGGCGGAACGGCCCCCAATAAAATACCCGCCGCTCTGGAAGCTTTCGCAAAAAAATTTAACGAGCTTTAGGGTTTCCCCTCTCCTGAGCTGAACGCTCGCCTTACCGAAGATAGAAAAAGGTTCGATTCCGATTGGCCTCTTCCCGCAGTCTTTTTTCAACTTCCTCGCGGTACTCCATGTGCCTTTTGATTTGCTCACGCCAATAAGGGAAAGGCAGGTTCTCTTCCCACTCCTGGCGAGTGCGGTTATTCACCGTAAGCAAGTTGGCCAACGATTCCATTTTACTTTGATGACGATTTAAAAAAGAACGGTTCACCGAATGAATTTGATTCGCACTCTGCAAACCACGGGAACGCAAATTGTCCAAATGCCGGATATCTTCCTCATGCTGCCTTAAAACTCTAGCTACATTACGGGAAAAATCAGAAGTGGATAAGGGCAGATGATCAATCGGGTTTTGTAAGATCGTACTAGCCACCTTGATGGTTTCCTCAAATTTCTGCTCCTGATCGGCAAAGGCGCGCGTATATCGATAAAAATCATTCCAGTCGATAGACTCCCATTCCATCCCGTTGCGAAGAATGGTGGCGTAACGACGGGCTTCAGCGTATCGGGATCCTTCCGTCACCCAATTGTCTGTTCCTGAAATAACCAAGGTCGATACCCCCACAACGGAGCCGTCTTCTCCCACCACTGGCCCACCGCTGTTTCCCGGAACGATTTGAGCCGTCACTTCCACCATACCACTCCCCATCCCCATTATCTCACCCCGTTCCCTGGTAATGACTCCAGTACCCATACTGTTTCCATAGGCCACGACTTCACCGGAAAAACTAACTTGCTCACTCAAAGCCAAACCATAAGTCTCCGGCACCAAAAAACGCGCTAAATCCTGAGTATGGGAAATCTCCAATTCCCCACGCTCAAACGTTTTGCCATCGGCTGTAACAAAGCTAATGCTCTCTGGCTCTGCACCGGCAATGACATGCTGGTTGGTAACAAGGTAAACGGCGCCATCGATGAAACAAAGAAAACCGGAACCGGCAGCCTCGCCAGCATGAATGATTACCGTACTCTCCTCAGGCCTTCCAGGTGTAAAAGGAAATTCCCAATTTCTCACAAACTCCTGATCTGCCTCCGTTACAGCCGCCAAGGGGAGCGTAAATGAGCGGCCATCACGCATCACAATATGAAATCCATCCTCCGTCTTGCTGGTTAAACGAGCCTCAATCTGCCGACCATCCTGACTTGTCCAAGTCCGATATTCCCCCGTCGCCAGAAAAGGCAATAACATAAAAAATCCACTTAAAATAAATACCCGACAGATAGAATGATTTTTCATGGAGAAAAAATAAAAAATCTCACCGCCCAATGCTAGAAAAAAATGCTTCGTTAAAAGGCAATAGTCCAACTTTCTTTCTCCCCGGACGAGGGAATCATTTTATTTTGGACGCGGTTTTAAACTTTTTTTGGCCCGCCACCAAACCACCGTAAATTTCCGCCGGAGGCCTATCCGAGCGGTCTGACAAAAGCTCCGTAAAGGGCTCCACAAAGGCCCGGCTTCCGATCACCACCCCTTCACTTAACGCTCGCCACAGGCGCCAAGCAGAAGACCGCTCCTTTCCATCTCCCCATTGTCGCTGAGTCAAAAGCTTCGTAATCTCCTCCTTCGCCTCATCACCCCCGGCCTGCCCCAACAACAGCATCCGGTACTCCCGCAACACCTCCTTACCCCACTCATCCCCTCGCAAACCGCGCAAAATCTCCACCAACCGCGCCTGCGGCTCGCCCTCCTTCTCCCCTTCCCCATACCCGCT
>JAFIGF010000264.1 GCA_020831535.1 Opitutales bacterium
ATCCGGGCTGCCAAAACGTGAGCTCGGGGCACGAGGACGTGGAACTGATCCCCAAAGGAAGTTTTAGTGAAATGCTCAAAAGCCTCCGGGGCAAAGTCCACATCGTTCCCTCGATGCTCCAATCCCTCTGGACCGCGATGGACAAAGGGGAGTTCTTCCCCGCGATGTGGTTCCGTGAGAAAAAACTCCTGCACTTCAATGGCGGACTCTTCCGCGAGCCCAAGGCGCTGGCCATCACCGACGACCAACTGGAACTCCTGATTGAATCCGCCAAAGCCGACTGGCGCGACGTCGAACCCGCCATCTTCGGCACCCTCCTGGAACGCGCCCTCGAACCGACCGAACGCCACAAGCTCGGCGCCCACTACACCCCGCGCGCCTACGTCGAACGCCTCGTTCTCCCCACCGTCATCGAACCCCTCCGCGCCGACTGGGAATCGGTGCAAGCCGCCGCCGCCCAACTCGCCAACGAGGACAAGGAAAAACAAGCCCGCACGGAAATTGAAACCTTCCACCGCCGCCTCTGCGACATCCGCGTCCTCGACCCCGCCTGCGGCACCGGCAACTACCTCTAATTCCACCTGGACCACCTCAAACGCCTCGAAGGCGAAGTCCTCGACACCCTGGAAAACTTCGGCGGCAACCGGAACCTGGAAATGGACACCGCCACCGTCCGTCCCGGTCAGATGCTCGGGATAGAAATCAACCCGCGTGCCGCCGTTATCGCCGAACTCGTCCTCTGGATCGGCTACCTCCAATGGCACCTCCGCACTGCGGGCGACGTAACGACCGTGAGCGAACCCGTCCTGGAGGACGCCAAAAACATCGAAGCCCGCGACGCCATCCTCGCCTACGACGACAAACAAATGGTCCGCGACGAAACGGGCCGCGCCAAAACCCACTGGGATGGCCGCACCACCAAACCGCATCCCGTCACCGGACGCCCCGTCCCCGACGAAAAAGCGACCATCCCCGTTTACCACTACAAAAACCCCCGCCCCGCCCAATGGCCGCAAGCCGACTTCATCGTCGGCAACCCGCCCTTTATAGGGAAAGGGCGTATGCGCGATGCCCTCGGTGACGGTTACACCGAAACCCTACGTAAAGCGATCAAAACCGTCCCCGAAAGCGCAGACTACGTCATGTATTGGTGGGACCACGCCGCCGACCTCGTCCGCGCAGGCAAAGCCCGTCGTTTCGGCTTTATTACCACGAATAGCATCCGCCAGACTTTCAACCGCCGCGTAATTGAACAGCATCTCCATAACAAAAATCCACTTTCCTTGACATTCGCAATTCCAGACCATCCATGGGTTGATGATGTTGACGCCGCCGCCGTCCGAGTTGCAATGACAGTTGGTGGAATCGACACTCATAGTGGGTTGTTGCAAACCGTTAAATCAGAGCAGCCCAAAGAAGATTCATTTGAAGTTACCTTTCGACAAAAGATCGGCAAAATTTTCTCAGACCTTACAATTGGCGCCGATGTTAGTCGTGCAGTTCCACTTTCCTCAAATCTGAAAGTTGGAGGCACTGGTCTGATTTTAGGTGGCCGCGGTTTTGTCATCACTAAGGAAGAAAGTGATCGGCTTGTTAGTGAGTCTCCTAATGCTATGAAAATAATTTCCCCGTTGGTAAATGGTGAAGATATTGTAGGCCGTCCCCGAGGTAGGATCTTGTTGGATACTCATGGATTGAGCGATTCAGAGCTCAGACAACAAGCCCCTGCAGTGTGGCAGCATCTATACGAAACCGTATATCCAGAACGCAAAGTAAACCGAGACCCAAAATTACGTGCAAACTGGTGGCTATTTCGAAGGAGCAATGAATTGATCCGTTCAGCACTTCGTAATCTTCCAACATTCATCGCTACACCAGAAACAGCTAAACACAGAATCTTTGTCACGGTTAATGGTAAATCTAAGGTTGAGCATGGCGTTATAGCAATAGCACTTCCTGATAATTTCTTCCTCGGCGTCCTTTCGAGCAAGATTCACGTCACTTGGGCTCTCGCCCAAGGAGGCATTCTGGGACCAACACCCCGCTACAACAAAACCCGCTGTTTTGAAACCTTCCCCTTCCCCGACTGCACGGAGGCGCAAAAGGCCCGCATCCGCGAACTCGGGGAAGCCCTCGACGCTCACCGAAAGGACCGGCAGGCCGCTCATCCCGACCTGACCATGACGGGCATGTATAACGTCCTGGAAAAGCTCCACTCGGGGGAAACCCTCACCACCAAAGAAAAGACCATCCACGAACACGGCCTCGTCTCCATCCTCAAACAACTCCACGACGATCTCGACGCCGCCGTCGCCGAAGCCTACGGCTGGCCTTCGGTCCTCCCCGAGGAGGAAATCCTCACCCGCCTCGTCGCCCTGAACCACGAACGCGCCGAAGAAGAAAAACAAGGCCACATCCGCTGGCTCCGCCCGGAATATCAAACCGAAGGTTTACCCTCCGAAGCCTTGGCGAAGGACGGGCAGGCACCGGAGCAACAGGAGATCGAAGGCATAGCCGCCACTCCCTCAAAACCAACCACCAAGAACAAAAAACCAAGAACGACGAACCAAGAACTAAGAACAATCATCCCCTGGCCCAAGACCCTCCCGGAACAGGCCCGCATCCTGCGCCAAGTCCTCGAAGCCCAAACCGAACCCGTCGATCCCGCCACCCTGGCCAAAACCTTCAAAGGCGTCCGCAAAGACCGCATCGAGATCCTCCTAGGAACCCTAGAAGCCCTTGGCCACGCCCACGAACAAGGAAAAGGAAGATACTCGGCGTAAATCCTATTCTGCTTGTTCAAAGGCAGGTCAGAAAAGTAAAAACTAGTAAGCGATGCAGAAGTTTTGATATGAATTCCACCATACTAACTATTTACGCTCGGGCGATCACGCCTGAGCCTTAAGCTTCACGATTGCGTTCGCAATGATCTCCCAAAGACCCATCGGTGAAGCACTGCCCAGTCGGCTCTTTGTCGCGGTCGAGGTAAGTGTGGATCCTCCCGTGGACTCACGATTGCAAGAACTTCCCTTCGACCGACTTGATTGGTCGAACTTCGAAAAGCTGTGTTATCGGCTCGCCCGTAGCGAGGCGGAGATCGAGTCATGCCGCCTTTACGGGGACCCAGGACACGAACAGCAAGGAATCGACCTCTTTGCAAGGCGTGCGGGCCGAGAACGATGGACGGTGTATCAATGCAAGCGAGTGCAAGATTTCGGTCCGGCTTTGATTAAAACAGCTATTCGCGAGTTTCTCAACGGAGAGCTGCTATCCAAAACCGAGTGTTTTGTTCTTTGCACTAGTGAGAGCATGCGTGCTCCCAATCGCTTGCAAACCATCGAGGAGATGCGCGACGAACTGAAAATACAGGGTGTGGAATTGGAGGTGTGGGATTCTGAAGAACTAAACACCAAGCTAAAAGAACACCCTTTCCTCGTAGCCGATTTCTTTCATGAGGCATGGTCTCGAAGTTTTTGTTCCTTTGTGCCAGAGAACCTCGCACAGCGACTCTCTGCGAAAGACGTGGGACATTTCCGGCAGGCTTGCCACGAATTCTACGAGCAATGCTTCGCACAAGCCGATGCGGGATGGATCACCAGCGGTTCAAGCAGTCGTCCCATGCCACCATTGGCACAGCGTTTCATCGACCGCAACATTATTGAAAAACGCGAGGATGGCTTGGCTCAAATCGGTGTGAATTCCGATTTAGAGCAGCCCTCGGCCATCCAAGATGAAACTCGAACGAACTCCCGTGACCGGACGCATCCCACTCGTCGGCGACCCTTCCCACGCATCAGAGAAGTGCGCACTCCGCTTTCCGAGTGGCTGGCACAAGGCGGGCAAGTGGTGCTTGCCGGAGAACCTGGCGCAGGTAAGAGCACGGCGCTGCGTTTCCTCGCACTCGATCTACTTTCGGCTTCCCCAACGTTGAGGAGCGTTGCGGCTGTGTGGGGAGATCATCTGCCGGTGTGGGTTCCTTTCCCGTTGTGGACTCGCCGCATCGCCGAGCGTGGAACCACCGCCGTATCGTTGATCGAACTTCTGCAGGAGTGGTTCACGAGCTATTCCAACAACCATCTCTGGCCTCTCGTAGAACGAGCGCTGGCGGACGATAGGCTGTTGCTGCTTGTCGATGGATTGGACGAATGGCGTGATGAACCCGCCGCAAGAGTCGCTTTGCAGCTCCTGCAAGTCTTCATCGGTCAACGAAAAACACCGGCGATACTGGTCGGACGACCGCAGGGACTTTCAGCCTTAGGGCCTTTTCCCTCGGCCTATCGTGAGGCGACACTGGCACCGCTCGATCGGTCCCAGCAACGAGAATTTGTCCAGCGTCTGCTTGGAACTGACGAGGTTTCCGCTACCCAAATCGATGCGTTTTTTCGTGATCTTGACCAACTTCCTGCTCTGCGCGCGACCGCCGGGACTCCGCTCCTGCTCGGATTGCTCTTTCGTCAGCATCTGGAGCACGCGCGTCTTCCTCTAAGTCGATTTCGGGCCGGTGAGCGAATGGTCGAAACGCTGCTGCGCGATCACCCCATTCGTCGGCAGCAAGCAGCTCTACTATGCACCAACCCGCTTCTGGTGGAGCGCGAACTCAGAGAGACTCTCGCCTATGTCGCTTGGCGTGCGCACACCGAGCGCGCCGAAGGCGTTATCGACCGCGAAACCGTGCGTGAATGGCTTCAAACCTTCCTTTCGGGGGAAGAGACCGGATTGGGATACACTCGGTTGGAAGCGCGCAAGATCGCGGACGAACTACTTCGACATGGGGAACGGGAATTCGGAATCCTCGTCGAGCGAGCGCCAGGGTGGTTCGGTTTCTTTCATCGCACGATTCAAGAACTGCTCGCTGCCGAGCATCTCGGAACGATGGAGCGCGCCGCGCAACTTGCCGTGTTGCGTGAACGTGCCGACCAGCCTCATTGGCGGGAGGTTTTACTGGCATGGTGCCACCGGCGTACGTTGCCGGATTTTGCCGAGATCGTGACCACGTTAGAACAGTGCGCAGAAAGCCCGAATGTCACGACTCGCCACCGTCTCGCCGAGATCCTTGCGGAATTGGGAACAGGCGATTTTTCGCTACCGACCAACCTTGCGCGACGATTGGTGGGTCAAACCGTTGAGAAGGTATGGACCTCTGAATGGCCGCGCCACCGGAGGCACCTACTCGATCTCGTACTTGACGGACTTCACGGAAGTCATGCCGTGCGTTCGATCGTGCAGGCTGCTGTGCGCGCCTGGTTTCCTGCTCGGATGAACGCCTGCTATGGACTCGCTGCAAAAACAGCGAATTGGGCGTCGTCGCCCGAACTGAATGAGGCATTGCTGCACACTCTGCATCATGAGGAGGAAAGCGCACAGCGCTCGGCGGCGGAAGCGCTAGGAGTTTTCGCCTCGCACAACTCCACACTGGCTGATAAGTTGGCCAATATCGCCGAAACCAGTATTCGCGCTACTACCCGTGCTTGCGCCTTGGAAGCGTTTGCACGTAGTCGGCCTGATGAAACCCGTCTGCAGGATTTTGCCGAACGAGAACGCCTCTCTGGAAGTGGAGAAGTGGCGATCACCGCGATCAACATTCGCATTCGAAAAAATCTCCAAACGGATAACGACTTGAAAATTCTCCTGCGCCGCGCGGAAAGGAGAGCATTTGATGTGGGCTACAATTGGCGTGATGATCTGATCGAAGCCTTGCTGAGCGGCTGGCCCGGCTCGGCTATTGTGAAAGGCGCCATCATAAAGTCATTGGCTCGTGAGCACCCTCGAAATGAAGACGCTATGGATCACGAGATCGCGTTCCCCGTCTTGATTCGTGGTTTCGCGGGCCACGAAGACGCGGCCATCGCTCTCGCACTGTTTTTCCAGCGGAAGAATGTCTTCATCCACAGCCTCTATCACTTTCGAGAATGGCTACCTGGAAATTCGCGATGGTTTGCAGAACATCCCAATGTAGCGAAAGCCATGGAGTCTTACCTCTTTACCAATGCTACCCGTGACGCTTATAAGTTCGCACAACTGGCCTTGCTTGCTCGAACTGATCGGGTTAAGACGCACCTGCTTGAGGAAGTGAATAAGGCCAAAGCCTTCTGTTATTGGCCCGCCTGGGCTCTCATCCAAGGTTGGGGTCCAAACGACCCTGCTGTTACGAGTGCGCTGAAGACAAAGCTCGAAACTCAGCCGGACTCAGCCGGGAGCTTGGCCAAGCTGATTCCGCAAATTTTCGAGGATCACGGCGAAGCACGTGCTAGATTGCTCCATTGCTTGACTGCGGATAAAGTTTCATGGCCGTGGCTGTGCCTAAGCGGCTTGGTTGCCGTCGATGGACACTTACGCTCTCCGGATGTCTTGGAGGTCTGCCTCCGGCTGGAGGACCGCGCTCCAGAATGGGAACGCGAATCCATTCGTAATTATCTCATCGAACACGCGGCCCCAGATGCTCGTGTGCGCGCGATGGCCTTGGCTGAGCTTGACGAGCACGACGGCTCCCTAACGTCGGTGGCTCAAGGTTTCGGACACGACGCCGAAATTCGAGATCGTATCATCGGAGTAATCGCACCTCTTCCAGCAGAATTACGAGCCGTCATTGTTGATCGACTTGATGCACTCCCGACAGGAGACCCCTTCGCGGCCGAAATGCTGTCGCAATTCGACACCGAAGGTGATGGTGAGGTGAAAGCACGGGCGGCGGTCGCTTACGCGCGACGAGAGCAGGCCAGTGGATCGCTTACGCAATCGCTCGTCGCACGACTGAGGTCGCTGTTGCATGCCGTCGGTCCTGACAATGAAGAGCGGCGCCAAGCGGCGTTAGCGGCTCTCCTTGAATTGGGTGAGTTCGACGCAATCAGCAGTGAATTCAGCGGCCGTTTCGGCGATGGCTCTTGGCTTTTCTCCGAGAGCTATCGAAATAACAAGGAAACTCTTCTTCGTCAACTCGCAAAGCATTGGACCGACCTGAAAGGGTGCGGGACAGATTTTTTCCATATCGTTTTATGCGGCGTGTTTCTGATCCCAGTAGGCGTCGAATCGGTCGCTATGCAGTGCTGTTCTCATGACGAGCACGTCTTCCGCGCCCGGAGTTGACCAGAACATTCCTGATT
>JAFIGF010000077.1 GCA_020831535.1 Opitutales bacterium
CTGCACCTCGGGAAGAAACGCCCCCTCATGGCCGAAGTATTGTCGGGCGCGGAAGCGGTGAAAGGGCAGGCGATCCAGATAGAAACAGAAAAGAGCGTCAAAGCATTCATGATCCCCACTGGTGAGGAGGGGCCAATAGGAGAGGCGGGTATTTTGAAACCAGTAACCCCCTCCCCAGCGCCGGTAGTCGGGATCGAAATCCTCGGGGCGATCCGGTTCCGTATAGCCCCACCGGGCGGTAAAGAGCGAACCGTTGAATTTGATCGGCCAGGTGCCAGTGCCGGTGCAAAGGGTGATGTAGCGCTGCCAGAGGAGAGCTTTTTGCAGGGCTTCGGCCTCGGCAAAGCCTTCCGGGTGGATGAAACTCCGTTGGGTTAGGGATTGCCAGTGGGCCAAGTGGTGGGGGGAAGGCTTTGCGGAAGTTACGGTATGTTCGCCCCTTGCTTCGTTTAAGCCATCCAGCCAGGATGGGGCATCGGGATAACGTCCGCTGTGTAAAGTCAAGGTGATGGACCAGGTCTTAACCGCGCCATCGCTGCGCAGGGTGGTGGCGTTTTCTTTCACCGATTCGGAAGCTTCCAAACGGCCTCCAAAAGCCCAGGGAAATAGGGGGTCCGCTTCTTCCTCCTCCCAATCGGCCAGTCCCTGCTGACGGAGCAGGAGAGGGCGCAGCGAGGAACGGTTGACGTGGCACCAGACAATTCCTTGGCGGTCATTATCAAGACATTCATCCGGATAGACCCGGGGTTGCCAGGGGCCGTGTTCGAGACCTTTGGCAGCGTGTTGTTCCTGACCCTCCAGGAACCGTTCCCGGGTGCGCCACTGGTCCCAGGAGCAAAACCATTGTCGGGGCGTGGTACTTTCCACTTGAATACGAAGGACCGGTTCTTTGGCTTCGATCCAGGAACGTATGCAGGTGTTTCCTTGACGTACTTCCCAAACGGCGGTTTGAGGATTGAGGGTTTCTTCCCACTGGTCGGTTGCGCCGGGGGGGGCGGTCCACAATTTAAGGTGCCCCAGTTTCAGCAGTCGCATGGATTCATCCCAGGCGTCATTTTTGGCTGGATACCAATGCCATGTCCCGTCCGGTGAACTCCAGGCATTGGCCGCCACATCCCCGTTGCCCAGAGGAACGGAATCGCGGCAACCGCTTCCGGGTGAATGAAATTGGAGGATGTGGTTTGTCATGGAGAATTCAAGTTGGTTAGGAGGATTTAATTTCCAGGGAGCGGTCAGGGCAGTTGATCCCGCTGCCACTGGAAGATGGAGGGAGTATCGGGTGGGGATGGCAGAGGGGTGGCAAAGTCCGGGTTGAGAGTTTCCCCGATCACCTCTCCCGGAACGGCTCCTCCGCTGTACACGGGGAGATCCCCGACGCCGGTGTAATGGTTGTGCCAGAAGCGGTTATCGGTACAATCGGCGGTGGATACCCAGACGGGACTGGGGTTCGGTTGGGCGGTGGCCAGAACATTGTTTCGGAAAGTGTGGCCAAAACTCCCCGGGAGGAGGACCAGGGCTGGTCCGTCGTGGGCGACAATCCGGTTATGGGCAAATATCCATCCCTCCACCATCCCGCCTATCTTGATCCCTCCGCCGTAGGAGTTGACGTCCGAGTAGTAAACCACGTTGCGTGGACCCTGGGGTCCGTGCATGCCATTGGCGACCGAGGCAAAAAGGCCAAAGCGGTAACTGCCAAATTCCCCGGTGGAGTGGATGGATACGTTTTCGAGAAGATTCTCGTGGCTGAAGCCGGCATGCCATTGTCCGCCGCTGTCCATAAACGTGCTATTGCGGATGACATTCCCGGAGGAGGACCATTGGAAATTGGGGGCGTGCCGCATCCCTGAGGAGGTGATGCCATCCATGAGGCAGTCATAAGCCACCTGCCAGGCGACATAGGCGGTCCCCCCCCCGCCGTCGGTGTAGATGGCCCCATGGAAGGCGCTATCGCGAAATTCGAGTTGCTTGACATCCCAGGTTTGCACCGGGTTGCGCCCGACGTCCTCGATAACAACATCCTCAATCCAGCAGCGGGCGGCATTGCCAAAAATGATACCGGAGGTCCACTGGTCGCCGGTTTGGCGAATGGTCAAATTTTCGATCCCCGAACCCTGTAAGGGCACCCACCTCCGGACGGTGATGGAATCCTCCACCGGCCAGGTGATGCGGGCGGGTTGGGCCAAGGTCAGGGTATTTCCTTCCCGGGCGATGACTTCCACCACCCACCGGCGCAAGATGCCGTTGGTGGCACCGGAATGCTGATTGAATCTCTCTTCGTTAAAGGCTTCGTTATTCTCGGTACCGAGGGCGATGAAATCCCCTGGCTGGATCGGGTCGGCATTGTTTAAGGTCAATGAAGTGCCTCCCCGGGGCAATGTTTCGGAGGCGTAGCGCACGGTCTGGCCGGAGGGACCCGATCCATGCAGGGACAACGCCGAAGGAGACCAGGAGCGTACCGTGCTGTCGGATTGATTGTTACTGACCTGAAGAGAAATCGTGTGTTCATGGGTAATCGATTCCAGCACATAGGTGGTGCGGGCGGTCAACTCATGGGTTCCGGTGCCCAGGGCCTGGATCAATTGGGAACCGGAAATGGATACGGTGAAGTTGGCCGGACGGTCGAGGGGAGCAGGGTACCGATACCATTCCGGCTCCCCCTCGGCGTGTGAAGTGAGAACCTCGCCTTCCGGTCCGAAAATTTCCATTTGGGTCAAGCGGAGATGATCCGTTTTGGTTCGGGCGTGGAGAATCAGATGCGAATTGGGGCCGATAATGTCGCCATCCCCGGCGTTGGCGAATCCGACATAAGACCCATCCGGGGGACCTTGATAGGGGAATTCGATGATCGTTTCCCCTGAACCCTCCCCGCGCAGGACGACTCCGGCATGGTTGAGATTGACCGGTTCTTCCAATTGATAGGTGCCAGCGGGAAGTAGGACAGCCCCCCCGCCACTTTGTGCGGCAGCGGCCAGAGCGGCCCGCAGGTTATCCGCAATCGGCTCGCCGTTGGGCAAGACGCCATGGTCGGAGGCATTGACCACCACCGGGAGGGAAGGAATGCCACCGGGGATACCGGCATGGATCCAATCCGGGTACACCAGATCATCGGGGCCGATATTGTCGGCGGGAGTGAGGTTGGCGGTATCTTCGGCATCACGGGGGAGTTCGCTCTGCCAGGGGGCGGTGGTGGCGTCGATCCTCTGGTTGATTAAGTTGATTTGGGTATCATTCAAATCGAGTGGTTCGGAGAGCGCGGCCAGTTGGTCGAGCGATCCCGGATTGTCGGGGGCGGAGATGGCTTCCACCCGGAGACGGGCAAAGCGCCGTTCATCTGTTCCGGGAAAGGTAGCGAGCGTCCAGCCCTGCAAATCGGGTTCACCCTGATCGACCTCGTCGGTGGACCAGTTGGTGAGGTCGGTGGAAGTCTCCACGAGGTAATTGACATCGGTCCGCGTCCGGCGGTAGAGATAGCCCATGTACTCTTCCTCCGGATCCGGATGCAGGGACGGCAGAATGGGGGCTTCGGCATCCTCTCCGGAAGCCACTGAAGGAGTGATGGCATAGTGGAGGAGATTGGGCAGGCGGGAAACGGGATGCGGTGAATCCGGTCCGGCCGTCTCTCCTTCCGGGTGGATGGTGGCAAAATGCCGATGGGTCCACAGTTGATAGTCGGTTAGGGCATCGTCATCAATGACGAGGATCTCCGCCTGAGTACTTCGCTCGGTGCGCAATTCGGCAAAGGAACGGGCCACCCGGATGGAATCAAACAGATCATTGTTGTTGTAGCCGAGCCAATAGACTCCCTTCAGTGCGGGAAATCCACCGGGCATAGAGCGGGTGAGGGAAGCGGTGGGGTTGGTGGGGGCAGAGCCGACGAGATCCGGGTTGAGATAGAAATGGATTTGACCGGCGGCATAATCGATATGGAAGACCACGTGTAACGTGAAAGGTGGGGTTGCGGCCATGCCAATGACCTCAACCGGGTTGTCCCGAATCCATGATTCCCATTGGCTGGTGCTACTGTTGTAGCGAATGCTCAGTCGGGTATCTCCTGCTGAGTCAATCAACCCGAAAGTGGTTTGATTGCCGAATCCTGCTTTGCGGATCAAGGCCGAGACCCAAAGCTGGCCCTCGCCCACAGGGGAGAATTCACGTTTCATGCGTGCCCCACTGACCATTTGTGCCGAGGTGGGGGCGCTGGAAACGGTGATTCCCTGGCGGGTGTAGCTGAAATCCGAAGACACGACCATTCCGGGAGGGTTGGTCGAGGAAAAAGTGTACCAGGGAGTTGTCCAGCCGGTTCCTCCGTCGCGGTCGGCGAGGTTGCTGCTCGCCGGGTAAGAAAAGTCCTCGGTGGCCATGGCGGCCGGATCGAGAGCGGAGATGCTCACGGAAACATCGCCATCAAAGGCGAGATTGTCGATGGGGGTGAGGGAGAAGGACGCGGTGTCATGTCCGGATGGGAGCGTTACGGAGGTCGGGACATGAAGGCGGTTGGGATTCGAGGAGGAGAGAAAGACGGTTATTTCATCCTCCATCGAGCCACCGATCCTTATCAATTGTCCAGGTTGAGGTTCCTCGTTTTCCAGAATTTCGTCGGGCAGCATCAGGGTCAGGCTTTGGGCCTCCCCATTTTCATCATTGTCGAGGACGGTGATGGTTTCCATAGCGGTGGTGGAGGAAAAGAGTTCCTCGTAGGAACGCGCCAAGCGGATGGAGTCGAGTAGGTCGTCGTTGTTGAAACCAAACCATTGGACGGCGCGGAAACCACTGAACCCGGATACCAGATCGAAGGAAAGATCGGGTTCGCCGAGCGGTTCACCGGGTTCCCGGTTGAGGAAGATCCGGGCCTCCCGTTCGTCCAGATCCAGATGCATGATGGCCAGATGGGTCGAGGGAATGCTGACCGATACCCCGGTGGAGAGTTGGCTGCCATCCCGTTGAGAGACATCCCAGCGTCCCTGTTCTCCATTGTAGCGCAAGGTGACGCGGGTCTGGTTGCCCGTATCGATAAGGCCAAAATCGGTATTCCAGCCGGTACTCTGTTTACCGATTAGAGCGGCCAGCCAGAGATCCCCGGAGGTAATATCAGAGAAATTGCGTTGGACGCGAATGCCGTTGACCAGTTGCAGGGCGGTTGGCCCGCCATAGAGGGCGGATTCGCCGCTGCCAAAAGCCAGACTGGCGGAGACCACAACTCCCGCGGGATCGTCGGATGAGGCGCTGCTCCAAGGTTGGGAAAAGCCAAATCCTCCATCCTGGCCAACGATGTTACTCTGGGCCGGATAGTTGAAATCCTCCCCGGCGAAGGCTCCCGGGAGCGATGCGGTCACGGTGACTTCCACATCACCGTCGGCAATCGTGTTATCGACGGCGGACACGCTGAAAGCGACCTCGGTCTGACCCTCAGGAATGGTGACCGAGGCGGGGACGGTGAGGCGGGTGGGGTGGGAACTTTGCAGGAAGATCACCCGTTCGGGGGAAGCCGGTTCACTGATTTGAACGGTTCCAAAACCATCCGCTCCCCCTTCCTCCACGGATTCGGGAAGGCTCAGTGAAACGGTGGGATTGCCCCTTATCAACGGGGCAGCAAGGAGGAGAAGGGAGAGAATGAAAAAACGCATGGGGTAGCTTTTCTTGAGGTTTTCGTTGAGGTGCGAAAAAGTTCGAGAAAGTCTTCTTTCATAATTTGCTCATATAGAAAAACTTGATACAGCGTCTTTTTCGGGGTTTAGTTTATTGGGGTAAAGAATCGTTCAGTTTTCACGTTGCCATTCGAAGATGGAGGGAACCGGTGCCTGGGGAGAAGGGAGAAGGGAGGGAACGTCAGCGATACGACGATTTTTCTCTTCTTCAAGAGGTCTCCCGGCACCGGAAAAAATAGGACAAATTAGACTCTCAGGGTCAATGATACGAATAAGATTCCGGAGGTCCCATGAACCCCTCCAACCAGTGCCGCATTCGCCCATTCCAATCAAATAATTATCCTGGAAATGGTTGTCGACACAGTCTGGAGTGGCGATCCAGATGAGGGAAGGATCCGGTTCATGGGAAACCAGGACATTGCCCCGAAAGGTGGCGTGGAAAGTGCCTGGCATTAAGGCGACTGCCGGACCACGTTGTGCTTCAATCGTGTTGTAGGCAAATATCCAGCCTTCCACCGTGCCGCCGACCTTCAACCCGCCGCGCCAGGAGTCAATGGTCGAACCATAGACCACATTGCGCGGACCCTGGGGGCCATGCATTCCGGTGGCATAGGAGCCGTAGAGGCCAAAGGGGTAGGCCCCGTGACTACCGGTGGTGCGGATGGTGATATTTTCAAAAAGATTTTCGTGGGTATAGCCGGCATGCCATTGACCACCGCTGTCCTCGAAGGTTGAGTTGCGAAACACATTTCCCGAGGAAGACCACTGGACATTGGGGGCATGGCGTAGTTTTCGGGCGGATACGTTTTCCATCAGGCAATCGTAGGCTGCCTGCCAGGCGACATAAGCGGTCCCTCCTCCGCCGTGCGCATAGATGGCGCCGTCAAAAAAAGCATCGCGGACTTCAAGGTGTTTGACGTCCCAGGTGGTGATGGGGTTTCGTCCGGGTCGAATCACCTCAACACCCCGTACCCAGCATTCTGCCGCAGCATTAAAATTGATTCCGGACGTCCACAGTTCCCCGGTTTGTTCAATGGTCAAATCCTCGACACCACCATGGCGAACGGGTTGCCAGGGGATAACAAGAACCCCTTCATCGGCATTCCAGTCCTGGCGCAGGGGTTGTTTCAATTGAATCCAGTTATCCCGGATTTCCTCAATCCCAACGACTTTCCGGCGGAGCAGGCCTCCCCGTGCCATGGGATGTTCGATGAGGCGGGAATCCAGCCAGTCATCCTGGTCGCTGACACTCAGAACCAGGTAGGCCCGGTCGTGGAAGGGACGGGGATCATCCACCTGAATCACCCGACTGCCCCGTGGGGCGTCGGCCACGAGGCGTTGGCGTGCCTGGTTCCAGGTCCCAGACTGATGAAAACTGATAGCGGCCTCACCCCAGGGGCGGGCATTGGCCCGGTCTCCGTCCTCGGTAAGGTGGAGCGTCAGGGTGGTTTCCTCATCCTCCTGGTCGCGGTAGGAGGCGGAAGCGGTGAAACGGTGGGTGCCTGGACCGTAGCGGTCGATCAGGACCCGGCCATGGGTTTGAATGGTGAAGTTGGCCGGGCGATTGTATTCCTGATAAAAATACCATTCCGGGCGATGGGAACCGTGTTCGGCGATGGTATGCCCATCCGGACCCAGGATGCGCATCGCGGTGAGTCCCTTGGTGCGGGCATGGAGTCGCAGGGGAGTTCCCGGCCCGAGAGTACTCCCTTCGCTGACATTGGCGAAGCCGACCATGCCATCGGTTGGTCCGTCGTAGGAAAATTGCAAAATGGTTTCACCGCGCCCGGCACCACGGATGACCACGCGGTCCTCCCGGATGACCAGGGGATAATCGAGATTGTAGGTACCCTCCCCGAGAAGCAGTGCCCCTCCTCCGCCTTTGACAATTTCGTCGATGGTTTTTTGCAAAGCTTCGCCGACCGGTTCTCCGTTGGGGTGAATGCCCCGATCGGCGGCCCGTACGACGACTGGTGCTTCGGGGATGCCTCCAGGCACTCCGGCGTATGTCCAGTCAGGGTAAACCAAGCCATCGGGACCCACCCGGTCGGCATCGGTTAACAACGCTTCGTCCTCGGCGGTACGGGGAAGGGTGGGAGGCCAGGGCGGTCCGCTTTCCGTCAGCCTGCGCTGAATGAAAATGTATTGGTTGGCATTGAGCCGCAGGGGCTCCATCTGTTGATTCAGTCCGTCTAGTGAAGGGACTTCCGGAAAGGGGGTAGGGGAGTGGCGCAGGGAAAAATGATCCACTTCCGCAGAGGTTCGTCCGAGGGCTCCGTCGGCCTCCAGAATGATCGCCAAGGCGTCTCCTTCTTCGCCAACAAAATCCAGATGGCCCTGAGACCAGTATTGCATGTCACTCCGCAGGGGGTACTCTCCAACCGGGTCGCCATTGATGGTGAGACGAACGGTCAGGCTCTTCCCATGGAAGCTTCGCATCCACCAACTCAGACGGAAATGGCCTGTTTCGGGCAAAGACAGAAGGGGCGATGTGGCGGTGACCTGCATGTCTTCATTCGCCGGAAGAAAGAGAGCCATTCCTTGGTCCCCTTCAAATGCTGCCTCGGAAGCTGGGTAGAAAAGATCCGGAGTCCCCTCGATACTCCAGTTGCTCCAATCGGCCAGATGGTCCTGACTTGCCTGAACCGAAGGAAGAAGGGGTAAGCAGAAAAGAAAAAGTAGCGAAAAACGAGCGTACATGGAAAGAATAGTGGAAAAAAAAGCCCGTGGCCGAAGGGGCGACGGGCCAATAAGGGCATGATATAGGGACCTGTTTAGTCGATTAGTCGCGCCTGAACGTTATCAAACACGAAAGGACGCCAATCCTCATGGGTTTGCATCCAAGCTGCTATCCAGAAGTCCACTTTGTCCCCGGTGGCATCCCCGGTGGTGCGGAAAGCGATGGGGTTGCCTTGTTGTTGGGGAACATCATTGACCTTTAAACGGAAGGTTTTGCTTCCATAATCGACTTCCGCATCGATGATGAAAAACTCCCCTTTCTCGGCCACGAAATGGTTCCGGTTGGCTTGGTAAACCGTTCGGTGAGGCTGATCGGCATCCCCGCCATCCATAAAGTAGAGATCTCCGCTGTTATAGAGTTCCAGTTGGACGGCCTGACCGGCAAGCCGAATCCGAGCGGATAGACCTTCCCCGCTGACTTCTTCCATCTTCACCGCCAGAGAATAATGAACGACGGAACTCTCGGGGTCGAATTCGCCGCCCAGTGCTTCGTTGGTCACATCCAGAGTGACGGCGTCGAATTGGAGGTTGCGGTCACTGACCTGCACGGCCCGCGAACCATCCACTCCGACTCCGGCGCGGACACTATAGGCCGGGTTACTCGTTCCCTGCCAGGTCGCTCCGGGTACCCCCTGACCCCAGAGGCGTTGATTGGGACGGAAGGTGCCCTCATCGAAGGTCATGTTCAGTTGACTGTGCCCCATTAGGGGAAGCAACACGAAGGAAGCGGTAAGAAGAGATAATCTGGAAATAGCATTCATAGTGGGTTCTGTTTTGGTTTTTGGGGTTTAGTCGGAATCTTTACGCATTCTGCGACGGAAGGCAACCAGAGCGAGCGCGGACAAGCCAAAGATAGCGCCATAGGTGGATGGTTCGGGTATCGCCACTGCATCCCAGGTGGTGCCAAAGCGAACCTCATCGAAGACTCCGCTTTCGGTTCCACCGGTGCGGGTGAGGCGGACCCCGCCAGCCCCACCGCCGATGGATGCCGAATCGAGGTCGAGGGTCAATGTATTGGCAGATTCGCTTGTGAGGTCAGTGGGATTTAACCAAATGGAGATATTACTCATCACACCTCCCGCACTCATGTCAAATTTACCGACAAACAAGTTGGTTCCGGAAATTCCGGTTGCCGCTCCACCAACTGGAGTATCGCCACCGGTGCGGTAAACTAATTCAGCTGGATCACTTCCGCTAAAGCCAAATCCGACTTCGAAGAGGTTGTCTTGGCTACCATCCTGGGTGATACGGAAACGGGTGCGCTCGTTATCAGTGGAGTCTCCGATGTCCAACAATACACTGAAGTAGTGAGTGCCTTCCCCTAGGGCAGAATCAAAATCGCGGGAAATGTCGCGAAAGGATCCAAGCTGAATCCGGTTCCCCGAGGTGGGGAGATCACCATAGGAGAGAGAGCCGGATACGATGTTACCAAAATTAGTTTCAGCATTTCGGCCGACCCAAGCACCGCTCCATCCTGAACCACCATTCATGGCGGAACCATCGACGGATAGAGTGGTTCCATTGCCGCCGGTAACGGAGCCAGTTCCATAATCAAACCCTTCGTAAACAAGAAGGGACGCCTGCGCGGCGGTGAAGGCTCCGCAGAAGCCGACGATACTGAGAAAGGGCAAAGCCTTGGTGATTTTGCCCGGTTTTTGGGTGTGTTGGGATGTTTTCATTTTGAATGAGGTTTCTGGTAGGTTGTTGTGCAAGTTTAATGGTTGTTTGATTGGAGGTGAGTTTGTCGTTTTGACAGTAAAGGAGGAGATTAATTGGCCGGGGCATTCCAGGGGTAGGTGGAATTGCTGGAATGGGGAGCGGGATCAAAAACACCCGCACTGCCATCCAAGTACACCGCGACTCCGGCTTTTCCGCGCTGGTGAAGAAGGCGAACCCCGTTGACCACTCGGTTGGTCCCACTTAAGGAATTGTTGACCCAGGGTCCGGTTTCGCGGGGCACATTTTCATCGTGCCCGGCGGTGACAAAAAGAAGAATCCGTTTGGGGTTTCGATAATGGGTTAAATAATGTATTTCGCCGGCAAAATTGGCATTCATGACATAGTCTGAGACGGCTACATAGTCCTCTGCGGTAGCTCCTTCATCCATTTCCCATGCCGAGCCGGGAGCGGCCAGGATGCCGGGAGGACGTCCCGGTCCACGGATATGTTCCGGGTCCAGGTCAATGTATTCGGCCAATCCCGCCGCCCAGTTGTAGAATTCGCCGTTGATGTTCCCGTGGGGTACCATCTGATCCCGGTTGTCATTCGCGTAGACTGTGTTGGCGAGTCCAAGCTGGCGAATGTTGGCTGCACTCTCGGTGGTGCGTGCACTATCCCTTACACGTCCTATAACGGGAACCAGGATACCTGCCAAAATACCGATGATGGCAATGACCGTTAGGAGTTCAATCAGGGTGAAACCGCCGGTTCGGATAAAAGGGTACTGGGGGTATCGGGGGAGCATGCTTTCAATCAATCCTTCTACGTAGAAGAAGGCAAGGTAAATTTCTGTGAAATTGACCCGAAAGAGTTGGTATGGTAACATTTGTAACTTTCGTAGGTTATGTGCAAGATGTGCAAGTGTAGTGAGATTCGTAAAAGATTTGCCTTTCCGGTAAAGCCTTTCATTGATGTTGTATGGGCAGTGCTTCTCTCAAGGTAACCACCAAAACGCTCGCTCTGGAACTGGGGGTTAGTCAGCGAACGGTTTCGGAGGCGTTGAACAATCCGGACAACCGAATTGGATTGAAGGAGGAGACGATAATCCGGATTCGTAAGCATGCCGAAAAAAGGGGGTATCGTCCGAACAGCGCGGCGCGTGATATGCGCTATCAGCGCATCCCGGATATCGGGTTGCTCCTTGCCGAGAGGGAGGATACCGGTTCGGCCACTATTTTGGAGGGAACGATAACGGGTATGGTGAGAATGTTGCAAAAGAACGGACGGAGTTTGCGCATTGCCAAGATGACGGATGGGGATCTCGAAGATCCGCAGATTATCCGCAATTTATTGCGGGATTGGGGCGTCGCGGGGATTGTGATCAATTACATTCATGATGAGCCGGAACGTTTTCGCGAACTGATTAAACGGTGCCAATTGCCTTTTATCTGGATCAATAATCGACGTCAGGCAGATTGTGTGGTTCCCGATGATCGGGCGGCGGCAGGGGAGGTCATCCGACGCTTCCTCAGCATGGGATATCGTCGGCCAGCCTATATCAATTTCCAGGAAAGCCATCACTTCAGTACGGTCGAACGCCGTGAAGGAGCGGTATCTGCCATGGAAGAGGGCGGATTGGTTCCCCTGACCGGTCCATTGCTGCCGGGACTGAATCGGACGGAACAGGTGAGAGGTTTTAAGGAGTGGTGGGAGAATTGTCATGAAAAACCAGATGCCTTACTCATTTATAACGTCTATTCGGCGATGGTCGTGGAGGATGCCTTGCATGCCATGGGGCAGACGGATGTACGGCGGGTCTTTTTTCATACGAGCAGCTTTCTGCCTCTTTCGCCGAATGTTTCGGTCGTCGTGCTGGACAGTTGGCGGATGGGAGAGATGGCGGTGACGATGCTGGAGGAAAAATTGCAACAACCGGAGCGTCGATTACCTCCCCGGGTGATCCCCTCGCGATTGCCTGGTTTAGTGGAGTAGTGGAGGGGTGGAGTAGTGGAGTGGTGGAGTGGTGACTGCGCTTCGCTTGTTTCCCTCGCGACGGCATTGCGCAAGCTCAACTTGCCGCTTTCTCCAGCTGCAGCCTCCGGACTGCCCCACCTTTCCCGGAATCCCCCCATCGAAAATTTCAAGATGTTTTTGAATAAAGACGTAAGCGCAAGACGATAGGCTCTGCTCTGATGGATTGTATGAAACGGCAAATGAAACCCTTTTCGCGAGAGAATACCGTCAAGAATAGGATGAGTGGTGAACAGAACCCTAAGTCCCGGAGGGACGGGCCGATGGTAGGCGTGGATGGCCATCCACGTAATCCCCAAGCAAAAATCAAAATGTCTCGCAGAGCGAGACCTGATAGGGATGGGCTTGGGGTCTTCCGATTAGCCAAAAACCGAGCGCCACCCCTCCTGCTCTCGCTCTGCGAGGCATTCTGTGGGGGGGTGATGCCTATTCCGTGGATTTTCATCCACGGCTATCCTCTTGCCGTCCCTCTGGGACTTGCCAAATGCGTTCGCCCTACCTGTGGGGAAGGAGGGTAAAATTCTGTCCCGACTTTATGAAATCTTGGGGAGGAGGTATGGGCG
>JAFIGF010000080.1 GCA_020831535.1 Opitutales bacterium
GATCTGCTAATCCACATCCATACTCATCGAGATAAGGACGTTTAACTCCTATCCAGAGTCGGTCCAGACGCTCGCCTCCGACCTCCCCGAGGCTGAAGCCGCCCATTTCGATCGTCTCGACACGTCCCGTCAAGGACTCTGATGCCTTCCGGGAAAGTTCAGGCGATGCGCTGCCCAAAATCAGGAACTGTGCCGACGCATCAGGGCGATCCGCCAGCACGCGCAATACCTGAATTCTCCGGAAAATCAACTGTTTCTGTACTCTGTTCTCTCGTTCACCTGAGGTTGGGGAGGTTCGTTCGATCCCTCCCCGAAGAGGTCTAGGTAGAAGGTGTAGCGGAAGACGCGGTGTCGTCTTTGGCCGGTAATCTCCCGGAGAATTCCAAGGGCGGTGAGACGGGAGACAAGACTGTTGGCGGCAGCGTAGGTAATCCCGAGAAGTCGCTCGATTTCGAGGACGTTAAGGACAGGGCGCTGATAAAGGCGTTCGAGGATGCGGTGACCGTTACCAGCTGCACGGCCCAACTTTTCCGTGATTTGGGACCGATGGGTTTCACGCAGGTCAAGGATGCGCCGGGCGGTTTCGGTTGCTTCTTTACTGACAGTAAGTACACCCCGTACGAAGAACTCCAACCAACCCTCCCAATCACCATGGTCTCGTACCGCTTGAAGGCGTTCGTAGTATTCATTGCGGTGCTGTTTAAAAAAATGGGAGAGGTAAAGAACGGGATGTTGAAGTATTTGCTGTTCACAGAGAAAAAAGGTTATGAGGAGTCGCCCCACCCGTCCGTTACCATCGAGGAAAGGATGAATTGTTTCGAACTGTGCATGGGCCAGCCCGATTTGCACCAAGGCGGGCAGATCTCCGGGATGGTGAAGGAAGTTCTCCAGTGCTCCGAGGGCTTCGGACACTTCCTCGGGCGGCGGGGGCACAAAAGTTGCCTCATTCAGGGTACAACCACCAGATCCTATCCAGTTTTGGCTGCGGCGAAATTCTCCTGGGGTGAGGGTTCCTCCCCGCACATTGCGTAGGAGGTGTTGGTGGATTTCCCGGATCAGGCGTAGAGAGAGAGGAAGCTCCGGTAGTCGCGCCAGGCCAAAGTTCATCGCATCCACGTAGTTAATGACTTCATTTACATCTTTTGGCAAATTCGGAGTGAAAAGCTTGGCTTCGGCGGCGAGAAGGTCTTGCAGGGAACTCTGGGTTCCTTCGATCTGACTGGAAAGCACCGCCTCCTTCCGCACATACATGAGAACGAAAAGGTCTGGATTTGGAAGGATTTGGATGGAACCGTCAAGCCGTCCGAGCGCTCGGTCCGCCTGCGAAAGCAGGCGCTGAAAATCGCCTTCGATCCGAATGGGAGGGTCCGGTGGCAATGGGGCTGGGTAGAAAGCCCGGTAACCGGTGGATTGCCGTCGATAAGTTCCGGCTCGATGTGTAGGGGTGATATCCATTCTTTAATTGAATTATAGTCTGAGTTACGTATAGGAACAATTCCTTCTCATATTAAACGCAGACTATAATATAGACCAATAGGTTGTCCATATTATACGCAGTGTTTAACATGGTTGCTATATGTGGTCCATATTCAACGCAGCGTTGCGCAAAATTCCCGAACCGATGCTGACGAAACAGGTTAAAACCACCGGTTTCATAAAAATTCTGCATTTACAACCGAGATTTCACATCTTTGGTTTTCAAGAAGCAAATATCAAGACGGAGTGAAACGGAGATGCTTACAGTCCCGCCTGCCCTGAGCCTGTCGAAGGAGCCAAAGGGAAACAAGCGAAGTGGAGTCGGGAGCATAGCAAAACGTGGACCGACCATTTCGGCAACCCCAGGTCATAGGTCTCTTTCTGCTATTGCAATTCAGGGGAAGATAACGGTGTAAACGGTTAATAAGCAGCGGCTTTTATAAGCACTCTTTAGCTGTTCCCTGGGCTATCTCTTTTCAGTTTCCTTCTCTTTCACGGGGAAGGACTAAAACCGTCAAGCCCTTCTCTTTGGAAAGATAGGAGGCCGCCAGAGAATTGATTTTCTCGACATTGATAGACGCTAAATCCTGATCCATATCCCGGGCCCGGAAGATTTTTTCAGATTGGTCATGGGATCCGTAGAGAACCGAAGACAACCAGTATTGGTTGGTGCGGTGGGCATGGCGAATCGAACGCTGGTACTGATCTATAGTGCGATTCCATTCCTTTTCGCCGACTCCATTCTGCGCCAAGTCTTCGGCCATTTTCAAAACTATACCAGCCATTGATTCGGCATTGTCGGGGGAGGTCTTCACCGCCGCCACGAACCATCCTTGGCCTTGGTACGTAGTACTGGGTCGACTTATGGCAACAGGACGGAACTCAGTTAATAATTCTTCATCAATCTCCCGGCGCATCCTTTCGCTGAAAACTTCTGCCAAAATAGAAAGGCGACGATCTTGGCCAGCATCAATCCGGTCCGGGATGGCCCAGTAGACGTTAACCCGACCAGCCCCATCGCCTGATTCGTAGAAAAAGGTCTTCTTCTGGCCGGGCTTCGGTCGGGACAGAGCCATAAGCTCTCGTGGTAACGGTGTCTCGACAAATCTTTTCAGTTCTCTCCGCACATCATCGGAAAGGTCCTCATCTTTCAACATTTCTGCGAAGGTCTCTTGAAACATCTTAAAAAGTTTCTCCCCTCCCTCGTCCATTTCAATAGTGATTCCACCCCGACGAGGCATTGCCCCGACAGTCTTTTGCAAAGCTTCTTCCAATACCTCCGGATCAAAATCCCCGACAATTGAGATTTCCAGTTTCTCTCCTCGTAGTTGGGGGTTCAGATAGATTTGAACATCTTTCATGGTGTAGGAAAGCAGTTGTTCCATATCAGGGAGGCCAAAACGGTGGTCCCCGCCAGCCAACCAGCGGGAGACATCATTGTCCAGTTGCCCACGGATGGTACTCTCCGCCTGATGGTAAATTTCGGGAATTTTCCGCCTGGCTGGCGGCAGGGATTCCTCGCGATAGCCGGGAGCGGTAAGATAAGCCGCCAGTAGCTGTAGTTGTTTCAGTAAACCCTTCCGGTTGGTGGTGCCGTTGAAAATAAAGGCATCCTCTTTCGCCTGAAAAGACCATCCGACTTGGTGGCCTTCGAGAATAAGCTCCAATTCCTCTTGGTTATGTGCCTCCAGTCCTCCGGGCAGGAAAACCAATTCCGTCAAAAGACCCAGACCAGCCTCGTCCGGGCTTTCATAAAAACGCCCCTTGCCCAGTCGCACTTTTAGGGAAATTTTATCCTCAACAAAGTCGGTGACCTTGTATAAAACCCTCACCTGATTAGAATACTTTAGCCTGCGAATGGAAAGATCCCCCCAGCCTGTCATCCCCGAAGAACCCTTGAATTCACCAAAGTCGGTATAAGCAAAATCGGGATTTCCCCTTTCGGCTTGGGCTCGGAACTCTGGCTGGAACGTTCACTGGACACCTCCGAATGATCTTCCGTTTCCAACAAATCCGTTTCGGCGAAAAGGGTAGAAGCCATAAGAGCGAACAAAAGAAGAAGAATTTTCATTTGATTACCTCTCGGGATCCCTTTCAGAAACATTGTAGTTTGTTTGTTGAGGGCAGCAGCCAAAGGGTCAATCGAATTTTTCCCGGCCAGCCAAAAGTGAACTTTTCTCTTGATACTCTGACCCATTTGGCTGCTGGCCACTTCGGCTGTCCAGTTGTGAGATTTTTTCCTCGATCCCGATTGCGATAGCGATTAAGACTCAAATCTCTATCATTCAATCTTCCATATCTACGACGGGAGCAATGAAATATCAACGACATCGGAAAAAGAAGATCCGGAATTCATTCTTTGGGAGAGCAAAAATATGTTTATAAATTACGGTCGTCGCAGGCTGCTGCAGGTTGTTTTTGTTTTTATGCTGGCCGCAACTATTCCCGGACTGCATGGGATGATGCTTCACCATCAGGAGTCCGTGCCTTTCGGGAGTCTGATTGAACGGTTACAAGAGCGGATCGAGGCGGATCCCGAAGACGCACATGCCCGTTATAATCTGGGCAGGGTCCATTATCTGGCCGCTGTGCGAAGCCGGGAGGGAGACGTTTTTATCATGCAGAATCGTCATTATAAGAGCCCCAATACCCCTGGAAGTGTGATTTTTGGCTCTTTCAAAGATGATCAGGAGGAACCGATGGAGCATGAAGTGCTCCTTGAGCACGTGCGGCGGGCAGTCAAATATCACCGCCAGGCTCTGGAAATGGCCGCTGAGCCGCTTTACCACCTGGGATTGGCAAGTGTACTACAGGAGCTGTCTGAATATGCCGGCAATGTCGATTTGCAGGAACAGCTTGAAGTGCCCGAAGACCTCCAATCCCTCATCCCCCAAGATCGGGACGAAGAGAAGAAAGATGACGAGGATGATATTTCGCAGGATACGATGCGCTGGAAATTGGTTGCGCTGGAGCATTATGCAAAAGCATTTGAAAAGCAGATCGAGGCCGACATTGAGCGCCCTTCCCACATGGATTTGGGCATGATAAGTGCCGAGGCGAGCAACCAATACAGGAAACTGGCCGAGCGGGTAGGGGCTGACGAAATCCGTCCCCGTCAGATGGAACATATAACTGAAAAAACCGAAGAGCTTTTCGATCAGCCGATAGCAATCACCCCGATTATCCTGTCCCTGGGAGCGGTAGAAGGGATCCGGGAGCTTGTTGATGAAGGAGCGGAGGTGAGCTTCGACCTCGATGGAACCGGACGCCAACAGCGGTGGTCCTGGATCAAGCCGGATACGGGCCTACTGGTGTGGGATCCCGAGGGAGAGGGTGTGGTTAACAGCGGGCGTCAGCTTTTCGGGAATGTAACCTGGTGGATGTTCTGGGGTGATGGGTACGAAGCTCTCTCGATGCTCGATGCCGATGGAAGCGGCTGGTTGCGCGGTGAGGAACTCAACGGCCTGGCAGTATGGTTTGATCGCTCCGGAGATGGCGTTTCGCGTCCCGGCGAGGTTGTGTCTGTGCAAGACCTTGGCATTGAAGCTATAGCGGTGGAGGCGACCACTCAGGATGCCGGGATGCCCATGGCCGAACGGGGCGTAAAATTTGAAGACGGCCGGGTGCTTCCGACCTGGGACTGGATTGCTGAACCGGCAGATAAGAGATGAAAACCCCGCTTCGCCAGAAATGCATAGGGGACTTTTCTAGGTAACCTATGTCCTTGGGGCATACCATTAGTCCTTCGTCGTCCCCCAGGTTTCGCAGGACACGATGCATGACAAGTTGAACCCTAATCGGGAAAGAGGAGGAAAATTTTAAACTACACGTAGCGCGGGAGCGGGGAAGAATACAGAAGGGATGTTTTTTTAAACTACGAAAGACGCGAAATGACGCGAAAATGGAGGGGGCGGAAATGCTAAAACGCTAAGAAGCTGAAAATGGAGTATTGGCTGTTTGTCCCTCTCTGCGTCCCTGCGCCTCTGCGGGAGATTTATGGCTGTTTACATGAAAAAATAGTCTCGCGCAGAGACGCAGAGGCGCAGAGGTTTTTTTTGGGGGATAGATATTGGAAGGGGGCTTTCAGTCGAGATGATCGAGGGCCTCCTGGACATGTGTTGGAAAGCGCTCTTGGTTGTAAGCAGCAAGGCGAAGAGTGGGGGGGGCTACACGTAGCGCGGGAGCGCGTAGATGGTGCGCCGCAGGCGTGCCCGAAACGGAGTGGAGGGTGACTGAAGCGGGTGCCCTTTGGGCGGTTGAGGGAACAAAAGACGCGAAATGACGCGAAAATGGGAGGGAGGCAGAGATGCGAACAATCGGTACGCAGCGGTCGGGTTGGCGGTTTCCGTAGTCGGGGTGCTTCAGCCCCCGATAGAGTCTGGCCGGAATGGTGCGCTGCTATCGTTTGTTGATCGTGCGGTTTCAGCCGCAACCTGTCTGATTACGAAACAGCCGGAATACGCATCGCAGTCCCCGTAGCCTGGTGCTTTTCTGATCCCTTTGGCTGTTCGTAGTGTTGGGTTTGTTTGGGAAACCGGATCAGGGGGGGAGGATGCGACCGCGCAGGGATTTAAGGTGGCCGCGCTGCGTTTTTTGATCCATGCGCCGGGCTTTTGCTCGTCGTGATGGTTTGGTGGAATATCGTTTTTTGGGTTTATGGATAGCCTTTTCCAAGAGGGATTGTAAGCGTTGCAAAGCTTCCCGGTAATTTTTTTCCTGAGTGCGGTGGGCCTTTGCTTTGATAATGAGAACACCCTCGGAGGTAATGCGCTTGTCCGCCCGACGCAGAAGAGATTGTTTGACCTCTTCGGGCAAGGAGGATTCCCGAATGGAGAAAAAGAGCTGCACCGCGCTGGAAACTTTGTTTACATTCTGCCCGCCGGGTCCCTGTGCGCGAACGGCTTGCCATTGGATCTCTGCAAGAGGGATCCGTATGGTTGGGGAAATGCGAAGAAAAGATTCCATATAAGAGGAACAATAGAGTATTTCGTCCGAAACTGCAAAATGAAACTCCCTGACCGCCCCGGTATAACGGTGTATTACGAATACATATCTTTGGCAGCCCCTCCTTGGGTTTTGGGCAGCAGGATGCAGCCCTTCCTTGGGTTCGCTTGGTTACGGGCAGCAGGATGCAGCCCTTCCTTGGGTTTTGGGTTGCGGGCAGCAGGATGCAGCCCCTCCTTGGGTTGGGCAAGTAGCTTGAATCATTTGGCCAAAAAAGGAAAGTTCTGGTCTTTGAAAGACTTGGCCGAGAAGGCATCAAAACCGCGGAGCACATAAAATGGCTGGCAACCCCAAGGAGTGGCTGCATCCTGCTGCTACTTTAGAAACCTTGAGTGAACCCTTGAGGCTTGAACCGTTTGCTCGAAATGGATAGGCACTGTATTATGCGTTTTTTCAGCGATCTGGCGGAGACAATGACGACACAAAACCATCTCCCGCACTGGCAGCAGGAGGGGGCGACCTACTTTGTCACTTGGCGCTTGAAAGACTCAATCCCGCAGCCGCTGATGGAGGCGTGGAGGCGGGATCGGGAGGAATGGATGCGGCTTCACCCGGAACCATGGACGGAGGAGCAGACGATGGAATATCATTCGTTGTTTTCCACCCGAATGGATGCGATGATGGACGAGGGCTTCGGGGAGTGCGTGCTCCGACAGGAGGCTTGCCGGGAGACCCTTGCGGCATCGCTGGGGATGTTTGATGGTGAGCGTTTCCTTATGCACTCTTGGGTAGCGATGCCGAACCATGTGCATGCCCTTTTCTCGATGGCCCAAGGCAGGAAGCTGGAGAAAGTGGTGGGAGGATGGAAGGGATACTCGGCGAAGGATATCAACGTGCTATTGGAAAGGAAAGGGGCGCTGTGGCAAAAGGATTACTTCGACAGGATGGTAAGGAATTGGGATCATCTGTTGCGGGTTGCGAGATATATAAGGAGAAACCCGGTGAAGGCTAAACTGGGAGAAAGAGAGTTCACGCTGTATGAGGCGAATTGGGTGAAGAAGATACTGGGATGAGGTCAAGGAGTGGCTGCATTCTGCTGCCAAGTACGAATTTTTGGTTATGGGCAGCAGGATGCAGCCCTTCCTTGGGTTCGCTTGGTTATGGGGCAGCAGGATGCAGCCCTTCCTTGGGTTCGCTTGGTTATGGGGCAGCAGGATGCAGCCCCTCCTTGGGTTTTGGGCAGCAGGATGCAGCCTTTTCTTATTCCCTCAATCAAGATAAAGCAGCGATGCGAATGGGTGCAGGTGGTTGATGAAAAGTAGGTTTTAGAAACCCCGCCAAAATGACCGGATGGCGGAGCTTACGCATTTTCCCAAACTGGAAAAAAGTGAACTGTTCTCTTGATACTCTGACCCTTTCGGCTGTCCCCTGTGGACGGTTTTGGCGGCTTTAAACCGTTTTCCAGGGAAGGGCAATGGCGTGTTCCGATAAGGCGTAAGGTTCTTGTCCGCCGTATATCACAATGCCCGGGGCGGAATTGGCATAGGTGTCACGGAAGGCCCGAATGCTCCTGCTGTCATGCTTTGACAACCGTGAGGACGCTTTAAACTCAATCGGAAATAGTTTTCCGCCATATTCCAGAACAACATCGACTTCGGCACCGTTTTGGGTGCGCCAGTGATAAAGCGTCGGGGCGAGCGGGAGGCGCTGAATTTGACGGTGAATCCAGCCTACTCCCCATGACTCAAAGAGATTCCCGAATAAAGGGTTGGCGAGCAAACTCTCCGGTGAGGGAATACCGTTTAAATAACAAGCCAGCCCGGAATCTTGCAAATGACCCTTGGGCTTGGACGAAAGTTTTTTGATCGCATTTCCGCTGTACGCTGGAAGTTCGAGCCATTGGTAGGACCAAGCTAAAAGATGGAGCCAGTGGCGGGCGGTTTTCGGATTAATTCCCAATTCCCTTCCGAGTTGGGATTGGACGATCTCCTGTCCGGTTAGAGCCCCGGTCAAACGCAAGAATCGCCCGAACTGAGCCAGATCGGAAAGGTCAGCCATCATTCGGACATCCCGCTCCACGTAGGTCTGCACATACGAATTCCAATAGGCTGGAACATCTGCATTGGCAAAAGTGCTCAAGCCGGGAAGCTCTCCGCGCCAAAGATATTCACAGAGGGATCGATTTATCGGGAGAATGGGTAGGGTGGCAATCTTCTGAACGAAGGTATCCGGATCGTTTAAATACGATTCCAGCCAACTAGTTTCCCTGGCCTGTCCGCATTGTTCAGCGGGGGTCAGTCCATCCAGACGGAGAATTCCGATGCGCCCGGCAAGGCTCTCGGAAACGTTGCGCAAGACTGAAAGATTCTGGGAACCAGTAAGGAGGTACTGGCCTTTGGTCTCTGAGCGATCCACCTTGCGTTTTAGGGCGGCAAGTAATTCCGGAGCATACTGGACTTCGTCTAAAATCAGGGGTGAGCCAAAGGTTTCCAAAAAACGATCCGGATCCTCCCGTGCGCCAAAAATATCCTGCACCGGATCGAATACCACAGCCTTGATCTCAGGGAAAACATGTTGGAGTAAAGTGCTTTTTCCTACCTGTCTCGCACCCGCCAGCAGAACGGTTTTAAATAGCCCCGCATGCCGAAGCAAACGCTCTTCCAGATGCCGACCCAAATACTTCATTTCTTAAATTACCATGATTTCCAGTATTTGCAATACTCATTTCATTGGTAATCTGTCGATCCCGTTGGCCCGCTGAAAAGTTCATTTCAGCGGGAACCTTCTCAGGGGGCTGGTGCCAAGACTACGAAGGAAAGGCTTTAGGACTAAACGAAATCAGCTTTTCCGCGTGACCCGTGCCGCCTCGGGCAAACGGGAACTACGGCACAGATCGCAACCCGTAGCCCACTGCTTCAGCAAGGGTTTCAGTAACCGGAGTCATCGTCATTTGCCGCAGTTGAATCTTTCAAAGGAGAGAGAAACTTGAATTCTGTAAATTGCTGGTGAATGGAGGTTTTTGGAGAGAAATCAAGAAAACGTGGACTGACCCTTTGGCTGTCGACCCTTTCGGCTGTCCCCCTTTTGGCTGTCCCCCGTCGGGAGCGTAGCAAATACGTGGACTTGCCTTTTCGTCGTCCCCCAGGTTTCGCAGGACACGATGCATGACAAGTTGAACCCTAAGCGGGAAAGAGGAGGAAAATTTTAAACTACACGTAGCGCGGGAGCGGGGAAGAATACAGTAGGGATGTTTTTTTAAACTACACGTAGCGCGGGAGCGCGTAGATGGTGCGCCGCAGGCGTGCCCGAATGCTCCGCCGTCGCTTAAGCTATGGCGGGATCTCCGCTCCGCTACGAGAAGTGGAGGGTGACTGAAGCGGGTGCCCTTTGGGCGGTTGAGGGAACAAAAGACACGAAATGACGCGAAAATGGGAGGGGGCGGAAATGCTAAAACGCTAAGAAGCTGAAAGGGAGTGATGGAGTGTTGGAGTATTGGCTGTTTGTCCCTCTCTGCGTCCCTGCGCCTCTGCGGGAGATTTATGGCTGTTACATGAAAAAATAGTCTCGCGCAGAGGCGCAGAGGTTTTTTTGGGGGATAGATATTGGAAGGGGGTTTTGAGTCGAGATGATCGAGGGCCTCCTGGACATGTGTTGGAAAGCGCTCTTGGTTGTAAGCAGAAAGGCGAAGAGTTGGGGGGGCTGCACGTAGCGCGGGAGC
>JAFIGF010000082.1 GCA_020831535.1 Opitutales bacterium
CCTCCCCTCGCAGCGGGCAAAGCTTTGGAAGAAGACTGCTCCGGCTCTAGGCGGACTGCGGATTCAGGGGCTTTTTTTTTTCGTCCTCCGGCAACTGTTTGATCAGGCTGCTGACCTCCCGGATAATCCCATCCAGCGAACGCGACTTGGCCGCTTCAGCAGCGTTGAGCAGAGCAATACTGAAATTCACTTTCTGCGACAACCCAAAGAGCAAAGTCTTCTCGGCATCCCGCAAAGTCGAAAGAATTTGCGTAACCTGGGCCGAACTCACTTTTGCGGAAGGGTTCTTCACCGCTTCTACCAAAAGTCCGGAAAAGTCTTGCTGAATATCCTGCAGAGCCCGGAAAAAATCCCGGCCCTCGGAATCCAAAGCATCAACGGAATCCAGAATGGTTTGTTCATCGCCCTGGAGAATAGCGTCCCGCAAATGAACGATCCGTTCGGCGGACAAGAGACCATATACATCCTCGACATCCTGAGCCGTAATTTCCTCTCCGCAAAAGGCAATCATCTGGTCGAGAGTCGACTGGGCATCCCGCATCCCTCCGGAAGCCAAACGCGCAATAGCTTCCAAGGCCGCGGGTTCGACCTTGATATTTTCGGCTTCAGCAATGTGTTGCAGGCGTTCGGCGATCAGAGTGGCGGCAATGGGCTTTAGCTCGAAGCGTTGGCAACGGGAAACAATGGTCGGTAATACTTTATGCGCCTCAGTGGTAGCGAAAATGAATTTCACATGGGCCGGAGGCTCTTCGAGGGTCTTCAGGAGGGCATTGAACGCGGCCGAAGAAAGCATGTGCACCTCGTCGATGATATAGATGTTGAAATACCCCTGCGAGGGCGCGTAGCGCACGTCGTCGCGCAAATCGCGGATCTGGTCCACCGAATTGTTGGAGGCCCCGTCGATTTCCAATACATCCATGGAGCTTCCATTGGTAATCGCCTTACAGGAAGCACATTCGTTGCAGGGCCGGACCGTGGGTCCCTTTTCACAGTTCAGGGCCTTGGCAAAAATCCTCGCCGTAGTGGTCTTTCCGGTTCCCCGTGGTCCTACCAGGAGGTAGGCATGGGCGATGCGATTTCGCTCAATGGCATTTTGCAGGGTCCGGACAATATGCTCCTGCCCGACCACATCCTCAAAAACCTGAGGACGCCATTTGCGCGCAATGACCTGATATGCTTGTTCCATAGAAAAAAGTGTGGCCAGGCACCCTACGGCGCCTGCGGGACATGACTACCGTTGCTACCTTCCGGTCCTGGCGGAGTTTGCCTGCCCGTCATCGCATAGGACCCGGCCACTGGATTAACCTGACGAATCCGCAGCGGGCTTTCAACAAAAATTCCGCCACGACCTCAAATTCTGCCCTTGGCTGCTTATCAGCGTTCCCTTGACCTTGGATTGCAGCGCTGAACATCTGGGGCGACATTTCCGTTTTCCAAAGCATTGCGCACAGGGGCGCAAGGCCCCCGTTCGCTGTTGGCCCAAGCGGGGACCTCGTGTCCCTGCGCGGAGGGCTTCAAGCCAAGGACATAAGAGACGCCCCACCACACCGTGTGGCCGCTCCCGATTCGCTTCGCTCATTTCCCTCCGGCGGGATTTCGCAAGCTCAATTTGTGCGACTGCGCGGAACACTTCGACCCCGCGAGTCTCTTAATCGCATATTCCAGCTCCGCTGGGGGCGGTACTGACCCCCGACCTGTCCTTGGATTTGTTCCTATCCTTCCTGTAGGGCTTGCGCTTGCGCAATGCCGTCGCGGTGAGGAGGGTCGCAGGGTTTCAAAGGGAAACGCCATTTGCGATGGCCTGCGTAAACAACCTCTGGCAGGGGCGTAAGTCTTCCCGGGCGGCGCTCCACAAGTGGAGGCCCTACAAAAAAACCAAACCCCGCCAAGATGGTTGTGCTTCTCAGGTTACCCTGGCTGTTTATCAGCGTTTCATTAGCGTCTATTAGCGGTCTCCGGCTATGCCGGAAAAATCGAATGAGAATAAACCAGCCGTTTTCTCATTTGATTGCTTTTTGTTCGGGAATCGCAGAAACTACAATTTCCAGCAAAGGGAATCCTTTGGACTAGAGACCTGAAACGGGGATTGCGAAAGCAGTGTCCGCTTCGCTTTTTTATTACAAATGGCGACTCCGGAAAATTCAAATCTGAAAATCCACCTGTCCGGAGAGTTCATGCAGACCGCATTCCCGTTTCATCCCATTGAAACGGGTTGACTCGGCACTCTCTCCTGCTTCCAGGGGTTTGGAGGAATGCCAATCCCCCACCGAAACAAAGTTCTTTTCCCACAGAGGATGATAGGGCAGATTATGTTCCTTCAGATAGTAGTAGATCTGCCGCTCCGACCAGTCCACAATGGGATGAATTTTCATCATTTTATTTTGCCGCTGCACCACTTCCAGATCTTGCCTGGTTGAGGCCTGCGAACGCCGTAGCCCGGCCAACCAAGCCTCGGCACCCAACTCTTGCAGAGCCCGGTTCATCGGTTCAACTTTATTGATAAAATTGTATTTCTCCAGCCCCTGAACCCCTTGCTCCCATAGCTTCCCATACAACGCCTCCTGCTCCGCCGCAGTTTGTCGCGGAACGTATTTGTGCAGATTCAACGACAGCCTTTCCTGCAGTTCCTGCGCGAAGCGATAGGTCTCCGGAAAAAGGTATCCCGTATCGACGAAAACAACCGGCGTTTCCGGCGCCACCTGACTCACCAAATGCAGCATCACCGCACTCTGGATCCCAAAGCTGGTACTCAGGACCAACTTTCCGGGGAAATGGTCATGCGCCCAGAGAATGCGATCCTTCGCCTCCAGATCCTCTAGTTTCGCATTGACGCTTTCAATCGCTTCATCCGTCATAGTCCCAACGAAGACGTTAACGCGAGGTAAGTCAATCTTATTTTTATTAAATCACCTCAGATACTAAAGATTCAAACCAGCGGCACCTCTTGCTACCACGAACGATCTTCCACCCCTTTCCCTTATGAAATATAAAAATCAGATCCTGGCCACGATGCAGCACCCGGATTACGTTCCCCTTCGCCTGAGCGAATTGCGCGAAGCGATGGAACTCGCCCCCTCCCAGGAAAAGACCCTGCGGCGCGATGTGGAGGAAATGCTGGCCAAAGGCTATCTGGCGCGGATCAAAAAAAACCGCTACATCATTCCCCAGGATGCCAATCTGGTCACCGGGGAGATTCTTTTCCGCCAAAGCGGGCAGGCCTTGTTAATCAAAGACCCCCATCTGAGCCAGGATGGCCGGGAAACCGTGCAAATCGCGTCCGAGGACACTTGGGTGGCCCTCCACAAAGACCGCGTTCTGGTGCGCTATTCGGAAGGGCCCCGGAGGCAGCGACGATTCAACCGGAACAAGAAAGACCGTTCCAAGGAGGAAGCTCCCTGGGGCCGGGTCATCCGCATCCTCGAACGACATCGCACGGAAATCACCGGCACCCTGCAGAAAAGCCATCACTTTTATTATGTGGTCCCCGATGACCCCCGCATCATTCAGGACATTTATGTGCCCGATCCGGGGAAAGCGGACATTTCCCCCGAACCCCAAACCGGTGACAAAGTTCTGGTTCAGCTCCACGAGTGGAAGCAACGACACATCAACCCGGAGGGAACCATCCTAAAGGTTCTGGGCAAGAGCAATGAGCCCGGGGCGGAGCTTTCGGCCTTATTGCACAAATTCGATCTCCGGGAAGAGTTTCCGGCCGCCGTGCAGAAGCAAGTCGAGGCACTCCCTGATTCCGTTGACCAGGGCAGTCTCCGTGGACGTCTCGACCTCCGCCAAAAGCGGGTCTTCACCATCGACCCCGATGATTCCAAGGATTTCGATGATGCCTTGTCCTACGAACCACTGGCGGATGGAAAAATCCGGGTGGGCATTCACATTGCCGATGTCTCCGCCTATGTCCGCCCCGGCACGGCTCTCGACAAAGACGCCCGTCGGCGTGGCAATTCCACCTACCTGGTGGGCAAGGTCGTACCCATGTTGCCCTTCGCGCTGTCCAACGGCCTTTGCAGTCTGGTGGAAGGCCAGGACCGCCTGACCAAATCGGTGTTCGTCACCTTCGATCAAAAAGGTCAGGCCATCGACCATCAATTTCACCAATCAGTTATCCGCAGCCACAAACGGCTCACCTACAAGCAAGCCTTGGCGTTCCTACGGGAGGATGACCCTCGCGCCGCCATCAAAGTCCCGCTCCCCGGCGCCCACCAGACCGGGGCTACCGGACGTCCCCTCAGTGACCTTTCCCCCAAAGAACTCAGTGCTCTGCAGAAGGACATCCGGGGCTTATGGAATATCGGCTCCCGTTTACGCCGCCAGCGGATGAAAAACGGCAGCCTCGACCTGGATATGGCGGAAGTGAATATATTCGTCGATGAAAGTGGCTGGGCCGACCGTATCGAACAAGAGTTTTCTGATGAAAGTCACCAATTGGTGGAGGAATTCATGCTTCTGGCCAACGAAACCGTGGGGCGGGAATTCCGCCGCGCACAAATCCCCACCATTTTCCGGGTTCATCCCGAGCCTGTCGAAGAGAAACTGGTCGAGCTGCGGGACTACCTCGCCGTACAAGGCATCAAGGTCGGTGATCTCACCAAGCGTCCGGAAGTGACCAAGGCCTTGCGCCTGATTCGCGAACACGCCAATAGCTATACCCTGCGTATAGCTTTCCTGCGAAGCCTTCAACAAGCCCGCTACCGGGCCCATCCGGAAGGTCACTACGGTCTCAACCTAAAGAATTACCTGCACTTCACCTCCCCCATTCGCCGCTATGCCGATCTGATCGTCCACCGGTGCTTTGAGAATTTTCTCGCCAAAACAACCGGCAACCAACCGGGGCAAAAGGTAGCCCGCCCTCCCCGTCTCCCTTCCCAGGGAGATCTGGAAAGTGCCGCCGAGCACATTTCCCGCATGGAGCAAAACAGCACCGAGGCCGAACGGGAACATGTCAAAATCAAGCTCCTGGAGTTCTTCGAAAGAGAAACCACCAAGAAGAAAAAAACCGAGTTCAACGCGATCATCACCGATCTGCGCAACCACGGCATGTTCATTGAACTGACCGTCTCCCAAGCCTTTGGTCTGGTCCACGTCTCCACCATGCAGGATGATCTCTATCATCTGGACGGCAACGGCACCTCGCTCGTGGGACGTCGGCGCAAAAGGAAGTTTCAGATCGGCGACGAAATCTCCGTTGTCACCGAGCGGGTTGACCGTTTTAAGCGGCAAATCGATTTTCGCCTCGCCGACCAAGTCGCCTCCAGTAAACGATCCCGCCGGTCCCGCGGTCGAAAAAAATAATTTTTTTTTGCCCTTCCTCCCAAGCTTGCTAAGATACCCATTATGCCTACTTACAATTACCAGGAAGCCTTCTCAAAAATCTGCGAAAAAGCCGTCGACCTTTATCATCAAGGGGGACGCAACGTCAGCACCTACTTCGACGGACAGGAGCTGGAATTCATCCGCTCCATTGGAGCCGCACCGATCGATTTTTACGATTACGCGGAAGATTACTGCTCCTCCAAGGAGCCGGATTTCAGTACCTTTTTGCTGATTCAGGCCGAGCGGAAAAACTATTTCCTCTACGAACAAAACGGACAATACTCGACGACCACCGTTCGGGAGGAGGATCTCCCCGCCAAAGATGACGAGGCCGAAGGCATCGCCTGGCTGCCGCGAATCATCGAAAAAGCCCGGGCCAAGCTCAAAGGGGAAATGCCTTCCACGCTGATGTACTGCTGTGGCGGTGATCGTCGTTTCCTCAAATCCATCGACATGCACCCTGCCGAATTTTTGGTTCTGGTGCGTCGAAACTTCGATGATACCGCCGCCATTGTGAAAGCGGTAAAAGACCGTAAGGATGCCCTCGAAAACGATCTTGCCTATAAAGTGAAACAATCTCAGGAAAAAATGGAACGCCACGGGATCGGCAAGGAATCCTCCACCTTCGAAGAAAAAGCCAAAGAGCAAAAAGAAGCTGAAGAGGGAAATTAACCGACCTTTATCGCGCCCAAAGATTGTACCGATTGGGGGCGAAGTTCCGGCTTCTAAGGCTCATTGCCAAACTTAGCCCGCTCCCGGTAACCGATGCCGAGATATTCTGCATAGCGAAGATAGGGAATATTCGTCGGCAGGGGTCGAAACCCAGCCTGTTGTCTTGCTTGGTTTAGCCTCCCCAAGGCATAATAATCCACCGCTACCGGATCGGTGCTGAAAATGACTTCCGGAAGGCCCGTCGTATATAAAGACCGAAATTCTGGCCCCCCGATAAACTGAAAACGCTCCATACTCAGAATGGTCATCGCCCAACTCTCCCGCAGCTCCGGAATCGCTGCGATGTTGGCCACTGCCGCCGGACCATTACTGCGACTGCGCAGAAAACGATTGGTGTTGCTCGCATTCCACAGTGTCGCATTGACCATGGCCCCATTGAGAAACAAATGAGAATGATCGGTTACCACCGGCAAATTGATCCAAAAATCCACGTCAAAAAACATGGGAACAGGAAGATAGGAAAAACGATCCTCGCCTTCCGCGACAAAGTTCGTCTCCCCTCTGGCCACCATGGAATGAGCCCGATCAACCATCGCGCGACGGGACGGTAGGGGATTTTCATAAAACCAATCCGACTCCCAAAAATCTCCCCCCTCCAGAGCAAAAACCGGAGATCCCTCGAAATCCTTTCCCCCGGCAGCGCGAGCAGGCCAATAGCCCGCGCTCCGTAAAGAGTGCTCCCGCAAATCGACTATCCAAATGTTCGTTCTCTCCCAACCCCGTTCCTCCAACTGGTCGCGAACCGCCCGCACCAAGTCTTTCGAAGTGCTCAACCCCGCCCCGGAGGCAGTATCAATTTTCAAAGCTACCCGCCCCTGCTCTCCCGGCACCAAAGGCTCTCCCCGGACCTTCTCCCACTGCTCAAAACCCGCTTTCACGGTCATCTGGTATCCGGTCAAGTCAAAGGATTCCAGCTTTTCCCGCTCAAAAAAACCAACTTGGCTTTGCAAGACCGAAGCCAAAGGGAATAGAAGCACCCCCAAAAGACCGAAAAAAGTCTTTCCTCTTGCCCTCAGAGTGCCCTTGACTTTGCTCTTCTGCTTGATGATGGTCATGTTATGTTTGGTCGGCTGTGGTGTTTTCAGCAGGGAAAAAAAGTATATCCCTGGAGTCTCTTAATATGTCTGTTCGTTCTCGGTTGCACAAGCCCAGAGGAGCAGATGGCCGAGGATTTGGCCACCGCGCAGGAGCATATCGCCGCCGGAGAATGGGTTGAGGCCCTCTCCCTCCTGGAACAATGGAGCACGAGTTTCCCGGAGAATCAGGAGCTTTTGGAGGAAAAAGCCTTCGTCCTCAGCGAATTAGGTCGGCACGAAGAATCCGCCGAAATTTTTCTGGAACTTTACCAGCTGAGCCCAGAGGAGCCTGACCCATTGCTCTTCGCGGCCCGTGAAATGGAGGCCGCAGGCAACCCCGGCTCTGCGGCAGAACTCTACCGTCTCTATTTAAAAGAGGACACCTCCAATGCCACCCTCTGGCGGATCACCGCCCGCTTGGAAGAAGAGCGGGGACATATCATACCCGCCATCGATGCCTTCCGCCGCAGTTACCAGATCGATGAAAATGACTCCACAGCACTGCGTATCGGAAGACTCTATGAGGGACAGGGAAATCGCGCTCAAGCCGATTCATGGTATCGCCGTGCCGCCCAAGAAGGTTCCGCCAGCCGACCGGAAGCCCTCAGCAGATTGGCACGCCTCGCCCTGCAAGCCGAAGATTGGGAAGCGGCCGAGGAATTGATGGCGCAGATCGAACGGGAGAACCCCGAGTTCTGGAACGCCAGCGGCTTGGCCGAAACCCGACAGGAAATCCGCTCCTGGCTCGAAGCTCAGGAAATTCTGGAGCAGCAATTACAAATCCAGCGGCAACGGGAGATCGCCCTCCAGGAAGCCGCCGAGGAATATCAAGCCCGCCGCGCCGAGGAAGAGGCCAGACGCCTCGCCGCCGAAGAAGAAGCACGACGGGCCGAAGAAGAAGCCCGCCGAGCGGCCGCCGAGGAAGAAGCACGAGCTGCCGCCGCAAGGGAAGAAGCGGAGGCCGCCGAAAGGGCAGCCCTTGAGGAGGAGTCAGAAAGAATTCCCGAAGAGGACGACCAAGCGGTCGAAACCACCACCCCGGAAGAAGAGGATGAAGAAACACCCCCCTCCAATGAGGAAAGGGCCGCAGAACGGTTCGAAGAAGCCCGTACCGCGCTGGAAAGGAATGACTACTCCACCGCCCGGGAGCGCCTTTGGAAAGCCATCGCCTGGTTTGATGCCGAACCTGAATATTGGTACCTCCTCGCCCAAGCCTACAAGGGCGAGGAAGCTTACGAAGATGCCGAATCAACCATCCTCCAGGCACGACGAATTGCTCCCGACAACCTCGATTATTACGCCCATTACCTTTTGGTGGCCCGGGAAACCAGGCCTCTTCGGCTTTATATCCCCGAGCTCGAAGCTGCGCGGGAACGCTTTCCCAACAATCCCGACCTCATGCTCCTGCTGGCCCAAGCGTACAGTCGGGCTCAACTCTCCCGCGAAGACGCCGAATACTTATACCGACGCTTTTTAGAGACGGCCGATCCCGACCATGACATGCGCCCGGAAGTCGAAGCCTTTCTCCGGGGCCAAGGAGAGATTCCGGACGGCATATAGTACTAGCGGGTAATGGCCTACATCAAAAGGGAGTGTATTGATCAAATTCTTCATCGGGTAAGTCTTCTCGATGTGGCCTCGGCGCATACCCAACTCAAACGGGTAGGTTCGCAATATTCCGGCCTCAGCCCCTTTCAGACCGAGAAGACCCCATCGTTTTTCGTTAATCCTGAGAAAAATCTTTTCAAGTGTTTCAGCAGCGGCAAGGCCGGCAATCTTTTCCATTTTGTCATGGAAACCGAGAACCTCACCTTTCCCGAAGCCGTCGAAACGCTGGCCCACCGGTTTGGAATTGAACTCGAATACGAAAGTGGAGGCCCCTCCCGCGAGGAACGCTCCCTGCGCCAGGAACTTCTAGAAATCCACGACCTCGCCACCGCCTTTTTTCACGAACACCTGATGGCCTCAGGGGAAGCTTCCGAAACCACCCGAACCTACTGGACCGAAGAACGTCAGTTCCCGCTCTCGCTTGCCCTTGAGGAAAAAATCGGATTGTCGCCACCCAACGGCGACCGGCTTTGGGAGACTCTTCGAAGGAAGGGCATCAGCCGCGAGGCCCTGAACCGTTGCGGCCTTTTCTATACCCGCGAAAATGTCCCTGCGGACCGCCCCCTCCCGGCCCGTTTCAGGCACCGACTGATGATCCCCATCCGGGATCTTCAGGGAAGGGTCATCGCTTTCACCGCCCGCCAATTGCCCATTACCCCCGAAGACGATCCAACCCACCAGGCGAAATATATAAACTCCCCCGAGACCCCCCTTTTTCAAAAGAACCAGATTTTGTTTGGTTTGGATAAAGCCCGGCCCAAGGTCGGCGAAGAAAAACCCTTTCTGTTGGTAGAGGGGCAGCTGGATGTACTTCGCTGCCGGGACAAAGGCCTAACCACCGCCGTGGCCCCCCAGGGAACCGCGATCACCGAGAATCAGCTCGCCCTGCTCCGCCGCAGCGGCGCGGGGGTCGAAGTGATGCTTGATTCTGACCAGGCAGGCCTCAAGGCCGCCCTGCGCATCATTCCCATGGCCCTGAAAATCGAACTCCCCCTCACCTTTCTCCCCCTGCCCGAAGGGGCGGATCCAGACAGCTGGCTCTTGCAGGAAGGGACCGAAGCTTTTCAGGAACTGCGACAAAAACAAGCGCGCCACCCCGTAGATTTTGCCTGCGAGGCCATCTTCCCCTCCGCCCAACGGGAAAACGCCAGCCCCGAGGACAAACTTCAAGCCGCAAAAAAATTCTTCGGCTTGCTGGAATCCTGTGAATCCAACATTCTGCGGTCCGAGTATTTGCAACGCGCGGCCCCACGGTTGAATCTTGACGAAAGCACCCTGAGCAGTGAATTCGACCGCCACCTGCGCAAGCAAAACCAATACCGGCCCGCCACCCTCAGAGGGCAAGAACAGGATTCATCCGCCCCGACGGTCAAACCGCTGACCCGCTCCGAAAGGGTGCTGCTGCAAATCTGCCTCCAACACGAGGAGATTGGTGAAGCCACCGCCCAAATCATGGATCCGGTTTGGCTGGCCACCGATTTCCTCGAAGGTCGACTATTGGCCAGAGTTTTAGCCGACTTTCAACACGACATGTGGCAAGGAACGCAACATATCGATCATCTGGCCGAAACGGAGGAAGAGCGCATCTTTCTGGCCTCCCTGCTCTTTGAGGATTTTTCTTTTCCCGAACCTTGGAAGCAAGCCGATGTCGAGATAAGAAAGATCTTTACTCGCTATTATCGGTCAAAAATGAAAGAAATCGAAATTGCCATTGCCAACACCGGTACTCTATACAATGATGATACTCTTTTTTTGCAAAGAAAGCGTTTGGAACTTCGCAAACTAAAAACGCAGCCTCCGAGCTTACAACCATCTGCGGTTTCTCATTCTCATCATGCCTCGAAAGAAGACTAAAACCAACTCCAGCACCAGCAAAATCGTCGAACCGGCCAAAGGCACGGTCAACGAGAAAATCCGTGCCCTGATCAGATTGGCCAAGGAGCAAGGCTACCTGACCTTCAGCGATATCAACAAGGCCCTTCCGGACAACGTGGAGAATCCCGAGGACATCGAAAACATTGTTTCGATTCTCGAGAATCTGGAAATCGAAATCCTCGACCAAAACGAGGTCGAGACCTACAAGCAACGCCAGGAAGAAACCGAGGAAGAGGAGGTTCGCGCCTCTCAGTATGACATCCTTGACGACCCGGTGCGGATGTACCTGAAGCAAATGGGGCAGGTGCCCCTGCTCACCCGCGATCAGGAAGTGGAGATTTCCAAGCGTATCGAGGAGGCCGAGAAGAAAGCCCAGGACGCCCTCTTTTCAAGTGCTCTGACCGCCCAGTTTCATATTGAGCTAGGCCGAAAACTCATCTCCCGTGAGGAACGTTTCGACCGTATTGTTCTGGATAAAAAAGTCGATAGCCGGGAACGGTATTTTGAGGATCTCCCCAAACTGATCGAGCAGACCGAACGGACCGAGAAAAATGCCATCGGCGCTTGGGAAGAGTATCAGCAGGCCAAATCCAGCGAAGAAGGCAAGAAAGCTCTCAGTCGCTTCCGTCGCAACGAAACCAGCATCAAAAAACTTTTTAAGAAATATTGCTTCAAACTAAAGGTTTTCGAGGAATTCCTGGAAAACATCCGCCCCGTCATTCAGGAGATCAAGGCCACCCAGGACCGCATCGCCGCCGCCAAGGCTCCGCGTACCCGCAGCGACCGCAACATCGACAGCAAAGCCGAAAAAGAAAAACTTCAAGCCCTCGAAGCGCAATACCGGATACCTCCGGAAGACCTTCTCAAACTATTTCGCGAAGTCCGCAAAAGCATGCGCGAAGCCCACCGGGCCAAAACCGAAATGGTGGAAGCCAATCTGCGTTTGGTTATCAGCATCGCGAAAAAATATACCAACCGGGGCCTCTCCTTCCTGGACCTGATTCAGGAAGGCAATATGGGGCTAATGAAAGCCGTCGAGAAATTCGAATACATGCGGGGATACAAATTCTCCACCTATGCCACTTGGTGGATCCGCCAAGCCATTACCCGCTCGATCGC
>JAFIGF010000091.1 GCA_020831535.1 Opitutales bacterium
CAACGTCGTCATTGGGTAGCGCCGTTGAACCGTGGACTCATTTTGGGAAGGGTGGAGTATGTGCGGGAAAAGCTGGGAGCCCTGCTCGGTGATTTGGCGAAAGAGAAATTACGACCCCCAAAAGAAAGCGTTTTTGAGGGGGTATCCAGTAGCAAAAGACGGTTTTGGAAAAAATAACAGCGTTCGTTTAGCTCTCCTCAACTCGACGTTGAAGAGCCTTGCGGTATTCTTGCCAAGAATCTCGTGGCTCCAGAGCTATAGCTTGGTCCGTCTGCTCGATCGCGGCTGACCAATTTCCAGCGTTTGCCAGGTACTCAGCAAAGCGCATATGTGCTATCGCACGGTTGGTGGGATTTGGCTCTGCCAATGCTCTCTCAAAATGTATTTCGGCTTTGCCTGATTCACCTTTTCTTTGTGCCAGGTCGGCGAGGGCAAGATGGATTTGGGCGGAACGGGGATATTCTTCCCGCAAGGAAAGGAAAAGATTCTGAGCTTTTTCGTAATCACCTTCAGCTTTTGCCACGTCAGCCTCCAGTCGGGTGGCTTTTCGCCTTATCTGGGGTGAAAGGGTTCCCTCATGGGTCAATATTTCCTGTAGTAGTGATGAGGCCTTATCGATTTCGTTTTGCTGCAAAAGAAATTGTCCAGCCTGCACCAGGGAGGGAATGGCTTCGGAACCGAAATCGGAAGAGGCTTGCAGGTAGAGCTCAACGGCCCGAGTGGTGAGTCCACGGTTGCTGTGTAAGTTGGCCAAGGTCAAAAGGAGAGTTGAATCGGCATCGCCTTTCAGCAAGAGCAATTCCATAACGGAGGCGGCTTTTTCCTGTTCGTCGCGGCGAAGGTGATTATTGGCCTGCAGGCGAAGGTATTCGGAGTTTTCAGGATCTCTGTTTCTAAGATCCTGGATAAGGCCAGCGGTTTCTTCCGGGCGGTCCATTTGTAGGTAAGCTTGAATTAGCCCGGTTTGCCAGGGAATACTGTCGGGCTCCAAGCTAAGGGCCATCTCATAAGATCGAGCGGCAGATCGGTGGCGGGAGAGTTGCCCGTGGGCATATCCAAGCATCCCGAAGGTTTGAGCATCGATCCCCCCTAATTGGTGAGTTCGGGCCAGATGTTTGATGGCTTCCTCATATTCCTCCTCTTGCAGGAGGGTCATGGTAAGATGTTTATGTGCACGAAGAAAGTCGGGAAATTTATCCAGAGCTTGTTGATAGGCTTTTTGGGCTTCAGGCCAATTTTGGTTGAGCCAAAAGAGATTGCCCAAGGTGAAGTCCAAAGCGGCGCTGTTGCTTTCGGAAAGGTTTGTCCGGAGGTGAGAGATTGCTTGGGAGAGTTGATCCGATTCGAGATAGTCAACGGTTTGATTTAAAACCTGCTCTTCGTCGCGGTTGATGGTTGGTTCGACTTCACTTTTGGCTCCAAATGAAAACGTAATACGCTCACGAAACTGCTTGTCCTCCCAGGGACGCGGCATAGTTGTGGCCAATTCAGCAAAGGAATTGCCAACAAGTGTAATAAAAAGCAGAGGGAGAAAAAGAAACCTCATGAGACTCAGTCTTATTTATAAGCGAGCCAATGAAAAGCTTATTTTGAAAAGGCTATTTAAATACCAGGTAATTCGAATATTGACGAAATAAATAAGCAGGAAATTCGATTATTGACAGTGGAATGGGCTTGTCATTGGGGAGAGGGGAGGGTGTTTTGGGGAAATGACAAATCAAAATTCACATTCCGGGGGGGAAGAGTGGCGGGCAATGGATAGTGGTCGGGATTTTTATAATCCGGATGATTATCAGGATGTTTTGGAGGAAGCGAAGGGTCGGATCCCCTCGGTCCGGATGTCTCCGGTACGGTTGCGTTTGGTTAACCGAAAGGGAGAGCCTTTGAAGGGGGCTGAGGTAAAGGTTCGGCAAACGAAAAATGCGTTTCCCTTCGGAGAACAAGTATGGGGGCTCGATGCGATGATTCGGGACGGTCGGGGGGAGTCGGAAAAAGCCAAGGCAACAAAGCGTTTGTTGGCGGAATTGTATAATTCGATTAACAACCTTTGTTATTGGACGGAACGTCCTCGTCATGATGCTTCGAAGACGGAGGAACGCCAGGGAGAATGGAATTTGGAGAATTTTGCGGAGACGGTGGATTGGACGCTGAGCCAGGGAATGCTGGCGAAGGGGCATCCGCTGTTTTGGTCTTGTCCGAAGGCGGTTCCGGATTGGGTGAAGGCTTACGACCCGGAAACGCGGATGAAATTTGCGGAAGTGAGGGTGCGAAATATTGTATCTCGCTTCAAGGGGCGGGTGAAAATCTGGGATGCCGTCAATGAGCCGATGTGGGAGCCGACTCTGGCCAATATCAACGAGCGTGAATGGCCGCATATTGAAAAAATTCCGGATATTGCCGATGCTTTGGAACCGGTCCTGCGATGGTGCCGGGAGGAGGATCCTGATGCGACTTATATAATCAATGATTATGGGGTTGAAGCCCCGGCGGGGAAAGGGAAGGTTCACCGTGGAAATGACGGATCGGAGGTCAGTGCGGCTTCTCAGCGAAAAAGGTTATTGGAATTGTTTCGTGAGCTTGATCGGAGAGGGGTCCCAGCGGATGCGGTTGGCATGCAATCGCACACTGGTTGGACTGATCATCGGGAACAGTGGGATTTATACGATGAAGTCGGTTCGGCTGGTTGGCCGGTACATATTACTGAGTTCTGGGTTAGCACAGGCCCTTTGGAAGAATCCGGACGGTATTCTCAAGATGCGATTAATGAGTTGGTGGCGGAATATGTGGGCAATGTGCTAACCTGTGCCTACGCCCATCCCAATGTGGATGCTTTCTTTGCCTGGGGACTTTTGGCCAAGGCGGTTGCTTTTAATGGTGAATTCAGTGGGCACGACAAGTTGCCACTTTTTCATCGGATGAAAAAACTTTTCACCGAGGAATGGATGACCCGTGAGACCTTGACTACAAATGACGATGGGGTCGTTGAGTTCAATGGGTTTCACGGCGATTATTCGGTCGCGAAAACTCTAGCTGGCGGGGTTATGGCTGGAAGGGAATTCAGGATTCAAAAGGGGGCGAAGAATGATTTTGAAATCGTTCTTCCCTGATGTCTGGAAAATCTGTTTGGCCGAATCATGGGGGGTGGACAAGAAAAAGCCGGGCTCACAAAGAGCCCAGCTGAGTAGGGGTAGAGTTTATTTCGTGAGGGGGGGGTTAGCCTTTGTAGATGCGCAAGAGGGCATCGGCCATATGAGAGGGGGTTTCGGCAACTTCGATGCCGGCATCCTGAAGAGCGGTGATTTTGGCATCTGCGCCACCGCTGGAGCCGGAAACAATAGCACCGGCGTGTCCCATACGGCGTCCAGGAGGAGCGGTGGTGCCGGCGATAAAGGCGGCTACGGGCTTTTTCACGTTTTCCTTGATGTAGGCGGCGGCTTCTTCTTCGGCGGATCCGCCGATTTCGCCGATCATAATAATGGCATCGGTGTCGGGGTCTTCGTTGAAGAGCTTGACCACATCGGTATGGCTGGTGCCATTGATCGGGTCTCCTCCGATGCCGATGCAAGTGCTTTGGCCATGGCCTTTGGAGGTCAATTGCCAGACGGCTTCATAGGTAAGGGTGCCGGAGCGGGAAACAACGCCAACGCGACCAGGTTGGTGAATATAACCGGGCATGATGCCGATTTTGCATTCTCCAGGAGTAATAATACCGGGGCAATTGGGGCCGATGAGGCGGGAATTGCTTTGTGCCAGCATCTTTTTTACCTCCGCCATATCGCGAACGGGAATTCCTTCGGTAATGCAGATGATGAGAGGAATCCCGGCGGCGATGGCTTCCATAATGGAATCTGCGGCGAAGGGCGGAGGAACGAAAATAACGGAGGCGTTGGCTCCGGTTTGTTTAGCGGCTTCTTTGACGGAGTCGAAAACCGGAACTTTGTTTTCCCAGGTGCTGCCACCGCGGCCGGGAGTGACGCCGGCAACGACTTGGGTGCCGTAATCGAGGCATTGGCTGGCGTGGAAGGAGCCGGCTTTACCGGTCAGTCCTTGCACCATTACACGGGTGTCTTTGCTTACAAGAATGCTCATTTTTTAAATATCGTTTTGAATGGTTATAAAGGAGATTTCCGGTTCAGCCGACCAAATCGACAATTTTCCGGGCGGCGTCGGCCAAAGTATCGGCGGATACGATTTCCAGGTCACTGGCTTCGAGAAGGGCTTTGCCTTCTTTTACATTGGTGCCTTCCAGTCGGACGACCAAAGGGCGGTCGAGTTTGACGGCTTTGGCTGCTTCGAGAATCCCTTCGGCGATGATGTCGCACTTCATAATACCCCCGAAGATGTTGACGAGGATGCCTTTGACGTTGGGATCGCTGAGGATGATGTTGAAAGCGGCGGTCACCTGCTCGGCGGTGGCGCCACCTCCCACATCGAGGAAGTTTGCCGGTTCGCCGCCATAGTGTTTGATGATGTCCATGGTGGCCATGGCCAAGCCGGCACCGTTGACCATGCAGGCGATATTTCCATCAAGGGCGATGTAGCTCAGATCGGCTTTGGAAGCTTCGATTTCTTTTTCATCCTCTTCATTGAGGTCTCGCAAGGCGACGATTTCGGGATGGCGGAAAAGGGCGTTGGCGTCGAATCCTACTTTAGCGTCGAGGGCTTCGATCTTGCCTTCGGGAGTGGTTATAAGGGGGTTGATTTCCACCATGGAGGCGTCCTTTTCCCAAAACATTTGATAGAGTCCTTGCAGAAGTTTGCCCATTTGTTTGAGTTGGTCGCCGCTGAACCCCAGACCGAAGGCGACTTCCCGCATTTGGTACGGGCGAATACCCAGGGTGGGGTCGATAAAGACTTTGATGATTTTTTCCGGTGTTTCCTCGGCGACGGTTTCGATGTCCACGCCACCTTCGGTGGAGGCGACGATGACCGGAAGGGAGGTTTCACGATCCATTAGAATCGCGAGATAGTATTCCTTTTGGATTTCGGAGGCTTCGGTGAAGTAGACCGTCTGGACTTGGCGGCCGGCTTCACCGGTTTGTTTGGTGACCAGGGTATTGCCGAGCATTTTTTTGCCGAATTCCAAAGCTTCGGCTTTGGTCTTGGCGATTTTGACTCCCCCTTGAAAGCCGTCGGTAAAGGTGCCTTTACCGCGCCCTCCGGCGTGAATCTGGGACTTCACAACGATGAGTCCGTCAGGGAGGCTATTCACAGCTTCCTCGAATTGTTCTTCTTTTTGGACGGCGACCCCGCGAGGAGCGGGTATGCCGTATTCCTGAAACAGGTCTTTTGCTTGGTATTCGTGGATGTTCATGGTGTAAAAAAATCAGTCTAAAGGGGAGGCTTTGGAAAGGAGAGCGTCGGGATCAGGGTGGGGAAGGTGTTCCTTCAAAAAGGTTTCCTGAGCGGATTTCAAGAAGGCAATTCCTTCTCCGGCAAGAGACAAAAGGGATTGTAATTCTTCGGGGCTAAAGGTGGCTTCTTCGCCGGAGCTTTGTACTTCGACAAAGGAACCGTTGCCCGTCATGACGATATTGGCATCGACGGAAGCTTCCTTGTCCTCAAGGTAGTTCAGGTCGAGAACGGGTTTCCCTTGATAAATACCGGCGCTAATGGCGGCGAGGCTGTCGCGGAAGGGGTTTTCGGAAATTTTGCCTTCCAGAAGCGCTTTTTCGATGGCGATTCGGGCGGCCAGATAGGCGCCGGTAATGGCTGCGGTGCGGGTTCCGCCGTCGGCTTGGAGAACATCGCAATCGACCCAAAGGGTGTGGCCAGGGAGTTTCTGCAGGTCGAGTACGGCCCTCAAAGAGCGTCCGATGAGTCTTTGTATTTCTACGGTTCGGCCATCCAGCTTGCCCCGGTTGATATCTCTTTGTTTGCGGTCGTGGGTGCTATAGGGGAGCATCGAGTATTCGGCGCTCATCCATCCACCGGAAATGCCTTGTTGGCGCATCCAGGGGGGAATTTTCTTTTCCAAAGTGGCCGCACAGATGACGCGGGTTTGGCCGAAAGCGCAGAGCAGTGAACCCGGAGCGTTGGGGGCAAAATCTGGTGTAAAAGCGATCGTCCGCAATTCATTGGGCGCGCGACCATCCGGGCGTTGGAAATCAGTCATGTTATCTCAGTTAAAGGTCTTGGCGCGGGCACGCAAACTTTTTTCCAGCAAGGCAAATTCTTGCGGACAAGAAGACAAGGAAAGGGAAGCAGGCGAGGCTCACGAGATTCGATTTTGCATTTTTCTGACCAAACTGACGAGGAAGGCGGTATCTCCGGGAAGAGATTTTAGTTTGGCGGCTGCTGTATTGCTGAGATTGTTCGCTTGGGTTCGTGCTTCATCCAGCCCGAAGAGGGCAACAAAAGTGGCTTTGCCGACGGCGGCGTCCTTGCCGGGAGTTTTCCCAAGAGTTTGGGCATCAGCGGTTTCGTCCAAAATGTCATCGATGATTTGAAAAGCGAGGCCGATTCCCTGGCCGACTTCGCGGATGATCTGGAGGTCTTCTTCCCGGGCCTGACCGATCAAGGCGCCGAGGGTCATGGCTTTTTCGATGAGAGCGGCCGTTTTGTGGCGGTGAATGTAGTCCAGTTGTTCGGTGGTAGGGGGTATTTTTTCCGCCAATATATCTTCCATTTGTCCGCCTACCAGACCGTTGCTTCCGCAAGCGGTGGAAAGCTCCTGAAGTAAACGAATGGCCAGCAGGGGGGTCGATTGGTATTCCCGGGCGATTAGCGAAAAGGCGAAGGCCAAGAGGGCATCGCCAGCAAGAAGGGCGGTGGGCTCGTCAAATTGGCGGTGGGCGGTTGGTTTTCCGCGGCGCAGATCATCGTTATCCATGCAGGGCAGATCGTCATGGATCAGGGAGAAGGTATGAATACATTCCACTGCCAAGGCGGCTGGGAGTGCTTGTTTCCTTGCTGCATAAAGGTCTGCAACGGCCAAGGTCAGCGTGGGGCGAAGGCGTTTTCCGCCGGCTTCCATGCTGTATCGCATGGCCTCATGGAGGCGCTGGGGACGTTCCTTGGGATCGGGTAGGTATCGGTTGAAGGAAGATTCGATTTCAGCACAGTAAGCAGCGAAAATATTGTCGAAGGGATCTAAACTCGTTGAACCGGCAGGCATTGATTAAAGATGAGTAAGGTGGGCGGGAGATGCAAGCTGACTGGAAAAAATCTCCAGGCGGGGTTTTCTTTAGTTGTCCTTGGCGGCAAAAGATCGCATAAATTAGGTTTTATTTTAAGCAATGCCTACCTACGATTATATATGTGATTCTTGTGGACATGATTTGGAGGTCTTTCAGTCGATGAAAGACGATCCACTAAAGGACTGCCCTTCTTGTGGACAGCCTGCACTGCGAAGGCGAATTGGAGCTGGCGCGGGGCTTATTTTCAAGGGCAGTGGGTTTTACATTACGGACTACAAAAAGGACCAGAAGGGTGGGAGCAAGGATTCTGGCGAAAAAACCAATGCGGAGCCTTCCGCCAAAAAAAGCTCGACCGAAAGTAAGGTAGCTGATTCGGTGGAAAAATCTACTAGTGGGAAAGTAACTTCAACTCCTTAACCTTTTTTTATACTATGAGTTCTGAAAGATCTGTTTCGCTGACTGAAATCATTGTCGGTGCCTCTTTGTCGATGGCCCTGGGGCTTTTCGCTAGTTTTGCATACCTAGCGTTGCAGCCTGTTGAAATTCTTCGCGAAGCTCCTGAAGAGGGGCAATTCAGATCATCTTCAGAGTATTTTGTTGAGGGGCAAGCTCTGGGGCAGTATCGAAATCAGTGGGAAAGTTTGCTTAACCAAATTCAGGAAGTTGTCCAAGGCGGCAATTTGGATGTCACCATTCGTGAGGATGATCTTAATCATTGGGCTACGGCGAATTTTGTGGCCCCCGATGAAGAAGTAGAAAGGCCTTTTTTGGGAGGGGTGTTTCCGAAAAATCTGAATTTTCGGGTTGATGACGAGAATATACAGGTTGGCGTTGACATGGATTACGACGGATTGGGATTGCGTCATGTCTTCAAGCTAAAGGTCATTGGAGAGTTGTCGGATCGCAGGGGCCAAAACCAATTTTCGGTGAATGAGGTTTATCTTGGGCAGTGCCGGATTCCCGGGGCGTTTGGGTTGCGTAACTTTTTTCTAAACCGGGTGCGGGAATCCTATCCGGTGCCACCGGTGATTCCGAATATCCTTCGGGAGGCGGATGTGTTTGAGGTGCATGAGGGTGAAATTCGTCTTGTTGTCGGATCGTAGGGAAGTTGTTTTTTTAAGGAAAGGGTTTTGGAGCGTGGCTATATGGAAAAGAGTAATCTGCCTTTTTGCTCTATGGTTTGCCACGAACGCTTTAATGGCCGAGGAAACGGAGCACATTGCTCCGGGAGAGGATATTCGTTTTCAGCGGACGAGTTTTTTCGAGATATACGGTACCGAGTCGAATAGTTTGCGTGCTTGGCGACAACTAGCCGTTCAGGTGGAAGAGGTGATTGGGCAATATCTTCAGCTTCCTCGGCAATTTCCTCACAGAATCATAATATTACTACGGGATGCGGATGAATTTGAGGAGAATGAAATCCCTTATCGCAAAGAAGAGCGTAGCGGTGGCAGGGTCTTTGTGGAGGTGGGATGGGATCACAATCTTTCCGAAGCAACGGCTCGCCGCCTTTTGGTTGACGCTTTTTTATGGCGTTGGGCCCGGTGGCAGCGAATTTCTTTTGATGATGCGGATAATTCACCGGAGTGGTTGAGAGAGGCATTGGTTTTGGAAAGTGCGATTCGGGGTGATATCAGCTGGCGGGCAGGGATAATGGATTATTTGCAGACCGAAGGGCCGTTTTCGATAAGCGATTTATTAAGTCCTGCCGAAACCGAGGATTTTTCAAGAAAGTATAGGTATTCTTCGGCTCTTCTCTTGCGGTATTTGCATGCGGAAGGTCGGCAGTCGCGTTTTCTGGAGGCGTATCTCTTGCGATACCTGCGGGGAGAGGATGCGGTAGAAGCTTTGCTGGCGGTTTTCGGGGATCGTATGGGTAGTGAGGAAAATCTTGAGTTGTGGTGGCTTACCGGAGCAACCGAAATGATTTGGAACCGGGCCAGGGGGATTCAAAGGGCGAGTACGACAAGTCTTGATTGGCAAGAGCAAAGCCGTTTGCTTTTTGTTGATAAACAAGGGGAGAGGAAGGAGTTTTTCCTTTCCAGCTGGTGGGAACAAAGAGAGGATCCTATGGTTCGTTTTTTGTTAGAAAGACGTTTGCAAAGAATTTCTCTGGAGTTGGAGCAAATCCATCCTTTCTACTTTAACGCTTTTCTTGGTTTGGGGCGGTTCATTGATGCGGTTCTGACAGGGGAAGAAGATAGAGCTCAGCAATTGCTGCAAGAGATGGAGGAAGATTATGCCGCGGGAGATCGTTTGCGCAGGGAAATGCGTGAAGTGCTGGATCAGTGGGAATCAAGGGCCGGGGAATAATCTGGCCTTTCGGGGGTTTTTAGATAGTAAGAAAGCATGCTAGCAGAGAAAATAAAGCCATTTTTCAAGGAGCTTACGGAGCGCAGTGGGAACGTGATCCGTCCGTTCTTTTTTAACGAGAACTTGGCGGTTGAAATGAAAGAGGATGAGACGCCGGTAACTTTGGCAGATCGTCAGGCGGAAACAGTTTTACGGGAGCATATCCGCCGGAATTATCCGAAGCACGGGATCAAAGGGGAGGAATTTCCCGACGAGAATCCCGATGCCGAGTTTGTCTGGATACTGGATCCCATCGACGGGACGATCAGTTTCACCCATGGGTGTCCTCTTTTTGGGACGCTGATCTGTCTTTTGCATGAGGGAAGGCCTCTGGCCGGGGCGATTCACCAACCGGTTATCGGGCACTTTTTGTATGGGGATGGGCAGGAAACAACCTTAAATGATAGGACGGTACAGGTTCGTGAAACCTCCTCCCTCGATGAGGCAACCCTTTTAACCACGGATCTTGGAAATATTGGCCGATACCAGAAACGGCGAGCTTTTGATGCTCTGGCGGAGAAGGTGAAGCTGTTTCGAACCTGGGGGGATTGCTACGGTTATCATTTGCTGGCGACCGGGCATGCCGATATCATGGTGGATCCTATCCTAAAGCCTTGGGATCTGATGGCTTTGATCCCGGTGGTTAAGGGTGCTGGCGGGGTTATTACGACTTGGGATGGTGGAGATCCTTTGGAGGGTGATTCGATTGTTGCGGCCAATCGCTTCATTCATGGTCGGGTTCTGGAAGCGCTGAACGCTTAGTTTTGACCTGGTTGCTAAACGCCGGTCTTTTTTTAGAAGCCAGTTGCCGAAGCGCTTCGTTCACGGGGTATTTTTCTCCCGGGGTTTGTGGAAATTCGAAAAGAGGATTTGTTGTGAGCATTATGCGAGAGTTTCATTGTGTGCAAAATTTTCCGATCCCTTTAGACCAAGCCTGGGGTTTCCTTTCCAATCCACGCAACCTAAAGACGATAACACCCCCGTCCATGGGCTTTGATATCCTCTCCGGCCATCTTCCGGACAAAATGTATGCGGGGATGGTTGTCTCCTACAAAGTGCGCCCGATGCTGGGGATTGCCCTCAATTGGGTAACTGAAATCACCCAAGTTCGGGAGCCTGAATTCTTTGTCGATGAACAGCGCTTTGGGCCTTATGCTTTTTGGCATCACAAACACTTTCTCCGTTCCATTGAAGGAGGAGTTGAGATGGAAGACTTGATTCATTTTAAAGTTCCCGGCGGTACGTTGGGTGATCTTTTTGCTCCGGTGCTGGTTTTACCAAAGCTCAGGGAGATTTTTGCTTTTCGCCGGAAAAAACTGGAGGAGCTGTTTGGAAAAATGCCGAAAGCCGGTACTAGTGAATAATGACAACGCAAACAAAGATTGCCCTCATCGGTGGAATTAACGGGGGTATTGGATCCGCCCTAACGGCTCATTTGAAAAAGCATGGTTGGACGGTGTTGGGGTTCAGCCGGAGTGGTGAATCGATTGAAGGGGCGAGGAAGGTTTGGTCAGCCGACGCAACTCAGGCCGAGGCTCTCGAAAACTTGATAGCTACGGTCTTGGATGAATACGGAGCGCCAACAGCTTATTTTCATTGCATTGGATCCATATTTCTAAAGCCCGTCCACCTAACGAAGCCACAAGAGTTTGAGGAGGTCTTGCAAAAAAACCTTTATTCCGCTTTTCATGCTTTGCGCCTTTTGGCGGATCCTATCGGCAAAAACGGTGGAGGAAGTATGACCTTTGTGAGTACGGTCGCCGCCCGGACCGGACTGCCCAACCATGAGACCATTGCGGCGGCCAAAGCGGGATTGGAGGGCTTGGTACGGGGGGCCGCCTCCACCTATGCTCCCCGCAAGGTTCGCATCAATGCCGTTGCACTGGGATTGGTTGATACCCCTGGTGCGAAAGGAATAATCAGCAGTGATGCGGCCAAAAAGGCCTCCGCTGCAATGCATCCTCTCAATCGGATTGGCAAACCTGAGGAAGTTGCCTCCCTGATGGCTTGGCTCGCCGGTGAGGAGGGCGACTGGGTGACGGGCCAGATTTGGAATATTGATGGGGGCATGGGGCATTTGCGCTCGAAGCCCAAGGTCTGATCGGGCCAAGGGCGAGAAGGGGGACCATGTGAGTACACCGGTGACGGGGCAATCAGTCACCTCCCGGCACTAAACGTTAAACCGGAAAAGAGCGACATCGCCGTCACGGAAAACATATTCCTTCCCTTCCAACCGATACTTGCCGGCATCGCGGGCGGCGGCAACGGAGCCCAGTTTGGAAAGATCCTCATACGAAACGACCTCTGCTTTAATGAACCCCTTTTCAAAGTCGGTGTGAATCACGCCAGCCGCTTGTGGGGCTTTGGTGCCTTTGGTGAAAGTCCATGCCCGGACTTCCTTTTCACCAGCGGTGAAAAAGGTTTCCAGCCCCAATAATTCATAGGCTTTACGGATTAACTGGGAAACGCCAGAGTCCTCGACCCCGAAATCCCGCAAAAAGTCCTTGGCTTCCTCGGGTTCGAGATCACAAAGCTCTGCTTCCAAGCGGGCACTGATTGGAGTCGCCAGGGCGCCCAGGTTCTCGTGGGCGTACTTGGCGACATTTTGGACGTGAGCCTTGGCGCTGGCCTCGGAGAGGTCGTCTTCAGCAACATTGGCAGCGTACAAAACAGGTTTCGCGGAAAGAAGAAAAAGCCGCCGCAGGACCGGCTGTTCCTCTTCCGTCAGGGGAAAGGTGAGGGCGGGCTTGTTGTCGTTCAGGTGGGGCAGTAATTTTTCGATAAGGGCCATTTCCTCAATGGCTTCGGCATCTCCTCCCCGGGCTTTTTTGGCGGCTTTCTCGGTGCGCTTTTCGAGTGCGGCAATATCGGCAAGGATGAGCTCCGTGTTAATCACTTCGATGTCACGGAGGGGGTCCATGCCACCCATATTGTGGACAATATTCTCGTCCTCGAAACAGCGGACTACATGAATAATCGCATCCACTTCGCGGATATTGGCGAGAAATTGGTTGCCCAAGCCCTCGCCTTTGCTGGCCCCGGCGACGAGGCCCGCGATGTCAACAAATTCGATCGCGGCGGGGATGACCACATTGGTTTTGGCAATGGTCCGCAAAACCTCGAGTCGTTCGTCGGGAACCTGAACGACACCAACATTGGGCTCAATGGTGCAAAACGGATAATTTGCTGACTCGGCCTTACGGGTGCGTGTCAAAGCGTTGAAAAGGGTGGATTTACCCACATTGGGAAGACCGACAATACCAGCTCTTAGCATAAGAAAAACAATTAAATCGAAAACTCGTCAAACTGGATAGAGAAACAGCAAAACGTCCCTGATGTCAAAGCTCCATAAGCAGTGTCAATCGATTCTCATAAACTCACAGGTAATTTGAATGTTGACGTTCTTTCGGTTTGCGGGGGTGGTGGGGCGTGGTAGGATAAACGGGAATGAGCGATCGGACGCAACAGTTTGGGGTCGAGGTGAGAGAGGAGGAGGGGAGGGTGGTATGGAGCTTTTCGGGGGAGTGGACTTTGCCGAGGGCGGACAACCGGAGGAGGGCAGAATATCGGAAAAGGCTAGTGCAATCTTTGCGGGAGGGAGGTGAAGTTTGTTTGGAGATGAAGGAAGTAAGGGGCTGGGATACCAGTTTTCTGGGGTTTTTGGCGGCTTTGTGGAAAACCGGAGTGAATGAGTATTCCTGTACCTTTGTTGACGAGGACATGCCTGCCGGGATGCGGAAATTGATGAGTCTTGCCAGGGCGGTGCCAGAGGTTCCTGCCGAAGAGGGGGTGCAACGGGACTCGTTTTTAAGGCAAGTAGGGTTGGGAACGATGCGGGTTTTTCAAGGGATTCGGTGTTACCATGATTTTATCGGAACGCTTTTCCTTGATTTGGGAAGATTGCTTTTGGGGCGGGCTTCTTGGCGGGGGAAGGATTTTTGGTTGGCTTTGCAGCAAGCGGGGCCTCAGGCGGTGCCTATTGTCACTTTGCTGGCTTTTTTAACGGGATTGATCATCGCTTTTATCGGAGCCATTCAGTTACAGAAACTGGCGGCCGATATTTTTGTAGCGGATTTGGTCGGGCTTTCCATGACCCGTGAATTGGCGGCGGTAATGACGGGGGTGATTATGGCGGGGCGAACGGGAGCTGCCTATGCCGCACAGATTGGGAGTATGCGGGTGAATGAAGAAGTTGATGCGTTGCAGAGTCTGGGAATTTCACCAATTCAATTTCTGGTCTTACCCAAGGTCATTGCTCTTGTGTTAATGATGCCTTTACTGACCGCGTTTGCCAATGTGGTCTCTATTTTGGGCGGGCTTTTGGTGGCTGTGGGGGTGACTGATGTGACGATGGCTCAGTTTCATGTTCAAATCGTGGGGGCTGTCAGCAGTGTTGATGTTTTGGTGGGGCTTTTTAAGTCCATGGTTTTCGGGGTGATCATTGCCTTGTCAGGATGCTATCGCGGGTTGCGTTGTGGCAAGGATGCGGCTTCGGTTGGTCGAGCCACCACCTCCGCAGTGGTTACCGCGATTACCTGGATCGTGGTGTGCGATGCACTTTTTGCAGTGGTTTTTCACATTTTGGGCATATGAGGGACGAAGAAAGAAAACATTCCAAAGAGCCTGTCATTGAAGCACGTCAGCTAACGATGGCTTATGGGCAGCGATTGGTGCAGCGGGATCTCAGCTTTAAAGTTCACAAGGGGGAGGTGAAGGTTATTATGGGAGGCAGTGGTTGTGGGAAAAGTACTCTCTTACAGCATTTGATCGGGATGATGGCGCCGGTATCCGGGGAGATTTTCTTCTTTGGAAAGCCGATTCCCTCGGATGAAGTGAGTCTGAAAAACCTGCGTAAGCGATTTGGGATTCTCTATCAGAGCGGTGCATTGTGGAGTTCTTTGACTTTGGCGGAGAATGTGGCGTTGCCGCTGGAAGAGTACACGGAGTTTAAGAAGGGCGAAATTGCCGAATTAGTGGACTTTAAGTTGTCGTTGGTGGGGCTTTCCGGTCTGGGGCATCGTTATCCATCGGAATTGAGTGGCGGGATGAAAAAACGGGCTGGCTTGGCGCGTGCCATGGCCCTGGATCCGGAGGTATTGTTTTTTGATGAACCTTCGGCCGGGTTGGATCCTTTGAGTTCCAGGCGTTTGGACGACTTGATTTTGTCACTCCGCGAGGCTTTGCAAGCGACGATCGTGGTGGTTACCCATGAACTGGACAGTATTTTCGCAATAGCGGACTCGGCGCTGTTTCTGGATACCGGGAAAAAAACCGCGACGGCCGAGGGGGACCCCAGGAAACTTCGGGACGATGCGAATGCCCCTTTGGCGGTCAGAAAGTTTTTGCGCCGGGAGGCAGATTCGTAGATGTTGGGAGTATGAACTCGGTAAAACCGCAGTGGATTGGTCTTTTTGTAACCATGGGCTTCGCGGCTTTGGTTGGGCTGGTCGTGGTTTTTGGAGGAGGAATGTGGCGATCTGATACGCATACTTTTGTTCTGTTTTTCGACCAATCGGTAAATGGATTGCATCCCGGATCGTCCGTTAAGTTTCGCGGGGTTCCGGTTGGTTCGGTGGAGAGGATTGCGCTAAGAGTGGAGGGGCAAAAGCCGGAATCCCGGGCAGTCCCGGTTCTTATAAAAGTTGATCGGCGTCGATTGGAGAGGGACCTGGGGGTTGGCGGAGAGTTTCTGGGGGAAGGGTCTTTTGAACAAACCCTCCGGCGAGGGCTTTGCGGGCGACTCAACCTGGAGAGTTTTATTACGGGGCAGCTTTTTGTCGAATTGGATTTTGTGGATCGGCATGATCTTGTTTTTCACCTGGCCGAATCCCATGAGTCCATGCGTGAAATTCCTACTGTGCGCTCTCCTTTCGATGAGTTGACGGCTGACATTGTGGAGTTAATCGGTGATTTCGAGGAGGTTGATATTGAGGCGCTCAGTAGAAACCTCGACCGGTTGTTGGTTTCTGCCGCAAATGCCATCGAAGAGACGGATTTCCCCCGTCTTGCCGGTGAAGCCACCCGATTGCTTGAGCAGGTAAATGAGCTTCTGGAGAGGCAGGACATTGGTGGGGCCATCGATTCGTTTGGGGAAGCGTCTGCCGCCATCACCGCTTTGGCAGGGGAGGCTGAAAAGGCTTTGCGGGCTCTTGGAGAGGAGGGCCTGCCGCTGGGCGAAGACTTGTTGGAGTTGGCGAAAAATTGGTCAGCGGCGGCCGAGGAGGTGACCCGTTTCACGCGCGAGCTTTCCCTTATGTTAGGGGATGATTCGGACTTTCGCTTTGAAGCTGGTGAATCCCTTCGGGAAATAGGCCGGGCCGCCCGCAGTATAAGGAATTTTATTACTTACCTGGAAAGAAACCCGAGAGCTCTTCTGACGGGTCGGGAGAGTAGGGATAATTGGCCGGAGGAGTCGGAATGAAAAATATCAAAAGGTTCAGAAAATTCAGCGCAGCCATAATACTCTTTGCCAGCATCGTTCTTTGGGGGGGGTGTGTAAACTTAGAGCCGACCAGGGACATCGTTCGATGGCATTTGCTACATTCGCCATCGGAGGCGGAGCTGCAAGAGGATTCCTTTTCTGATGAAGAAGGGGCTTGGTATGTCAGGCCGGTCCGTTTGCCCGATTATCACCAGGGGAATCGGATCTTTTATTATTCGCAAGACGACGGGGTGGTGTATGTGGAGCGGGATTTTTGGGCTGAGCCATTTAGGGATGGCGTAGGAAGGGTTTTGGCCACGGAATTCGCTCAGCGTACCGGACAAATGGTCAATTACTATCCGGCCAGCCGGAAGAAGTCGGAGGATGGTGAGTTCCTGTTAAGTTTTTCCCGGCTTGATCCCGTGGAAAACCGGGGGGTGGTGGTTGATGTAATGGTGACCCGGAGCATCCCCGGGGAGGAGAGTGGGGAAGAAACCTGGCGTAAACGATTTCGTTTTACCCATGGTGAAGGAAAGTACACTCAGGCGGGAGACATTGTCGGAGAAATTGAGGCCGCTTTGGTGGAGTTGGCCCGTCGGGTGGTCGAATAAAACTTCCCCGAAAGAATAAAACCGAAACTTTGGTTAGGAGAACCGGATCTTCATGCTTTCGTAAGCTTTGGCGATAACCGCTTCGGTCGTCGCCCAGTCAAGGCATGCGTCGGTGATGGAAACACCGTAATCCAATTGGTCTTTAGGCTGTGGAAAAGCTTGTTTATTTCCGTGGATATTGCTTTCCAGCATACACCCGATGATGGTTGGGTCACCGGAAGCGACTTGGCCCAAGAGGTCGTCGAGAACCAAAGGCTGGTTTTCCGCTTGTTTGTTGCTGTTGTCGTGGCTGCAGTCGACCATGACCGCGGGAACCAGCCCGGCTTGAGTCAACGTTTTCCGCGCTTCGGCGACGTGCTGGGCAGAGTAGTTGGGGCCTTTGGTGCCCCCCCGTAAGACCAAATGGCAGTTGGGGTTGCCGTTGGTGGTCAGGGAAGAAGCTTTTCCGTCGCTGTTAATGCCGAGAAAGGTTTGCGGTTGGCTGGCGGCTTTGATGGCGTTGATGGCAGTGCGGAGATTTCCATCGGTCCCGTTTTTGAAACCGAGGGGCATGGAAAGGCCGGAAGCCATTTGGCGGTGGGTTTGAGACTCGGTGGTGCGCGCGCCAATAGCTGACCAACTCACCAGGTCGGCGATGTACTGGGGGGTGATCGGATCGAGTAATTCAGTCGCTGTGGGTAGCCCCGAAGACAAGACTTCGCTCAAGAAGGAACGGGCCATGCGAAGTCCTTTGAAAATATCGCAAGAATTATCCAGGTCGGGATCCATGATCATCCCTTTCCAGCCAACCGTCGTGCGGGGCTTTTCGAAATAGACCCGCATAACCAGCAGGAGTCGGTCCGAAACTTGGTTTGCCAGTTTGGCCAGCCTGCGGGCATAGTCTCGACCAGCCTCCATATCATGAATCGAACAAGGCCCGACGATAAAAAGCATCCGGGGATCGTCGCCAAAAATGATGCGATGAATCTCCCCCCGGGTTTTTTCGATGAAGGCCTCTTCTTCGGGACTGCGGGAAATTTCCCCAATGAGATCCGCCGGTGAGGGCAATTCTCTGGTTTCTGTGATATTGATGTCAGTGACTCTTTTCGTCATGTGAAAAAGACCTAGCAGAAAGCCGGGCGGGGGAATTGACAATCTTAAAAAGCTTTCGGGAAAAATCACCTTTTCCAAACAAAGAAAAGGCGGG
>JAFIGF010000092.1 GCA_020831535.1 Opitutales bacterium
CGGGGAATCGGTGATGGCAGGCGAGCCGGTGAGTGCTCGGGGGTATATCGTGGATGCGAGTGATAAGGATACGGGCAGCGATGTGTTGCGATTTTACCGGATGCTGGTTTTGGGGCAGGGGCGAATGCCTCGTGAAGGCAAAGGGCACCTTGATGACCAGGAGGCGCAGGAAGAGATCACCCGATTGCTGAGCGAGCAGGCCGCAAGCGAAGGGGAACGTCGCGCTCGGGAAAAGATCTTTGCCTCGATTACCAGAGCGCAGGTGGTTGGTTCGGAGTCTTTCGTTGGAGGATTGCTAAGGGAAGCCAAGCAATGCCTTTCGCGCAAAGTACGCCGGCCTAGTTTAACTTTTGAGACGCCGCTCCCCGGATTGTTTTCGCCTAATTTCTTCCGCTTCAACAAAACCACCCCGCCAAAGCAGAAAGGATGAAGAGAAATAGATAGAAAACGCAGTCAAATCAAAATAAGTTCTATGGACTAAAATATTGACAAGAGAGGGCGGCAGGATGGGATGGGGTGAAATAAACTTCAACGGGAACAAATGTTCGTAGGCCCCCAGTTTTTCCGGGGCGTGAATTTCTATCAGGAGTTTTGACTCTCTGTACAAATAGGAAACCTTAGGTTATGGGTAGAGCTGTTTATTTCGGAGTTTTATGGTTTCTCAAGGTCCTCGTTCTGGGGGGAGAGGACAATTCAGTTGCCAGGTACACAGAGCAAGGCTTTCGTTTGCCCGAGCCAAATCGGGAACTGCCTTTCCCGGAAACCCATGGGAGTCATCCGGAGTATTTATTTGAGTGGTGGTATATTACCGGCCATTTGTTTGCCGGGGATAGGCGGTTCGGTTATCAGGCGACTTTTTTTCGCCGGGCTTACCCGAAAGACGGCAAAGCAGCCGTTTCACCAGAATTCGGGGCGGACCAATTGTATCTGGCCCATATGGCTCTTTCGGATGTTGAAAACGAGACTTTTTATTTTGAAGAGAGATTGAATCGTGATGGCTGGGATGCTTCCGCTGAAGAAGGGCACATGGATGTTCGGAATGGGAACTGGAGTCTGGTGATGACGGATCCGGAGACGGAAGAAATGCTTTTGCATTTTACCGTTCGAGGGGAGGTTGAAGCTAAGCTTTCTCTCCAGCCTGAACGTCTTTTGGTCCGCTTCGGAGAGGATGGTCTTTCGCGTAAGGGGGAGGATTCGGAAGCGGTAAGTTATTATTTGAGTTTTACGCACCTGAGAAGTGAGGGAACGTTGATTGTTGAAGGTGTGGAGTTTGACGTCGAAGGCCTCAGTTGGATGGATCACGAGATTGCCAGTCGTCAACTTGGTGAGGATCTGGAGGGATGGGATTGGATGGCGGTTCATTTTGATGATGGATCGGCTTTAAAGGCTTACCAATTGAGACAACCGGGTGGATCTCCCGATCCTTGGTCGGCTTTTATCTGGTTCGACGAGGAAAATCAAAAAACAACCTTGTATGCCGAGGACTTTGAATGGCGGCGAGTGGGGTATTGGGAGAGCTCGCAAACGGGAACTCGCTATCCTGTTGAGGTTGAATTGAGTGGGGACCACCCGGTTAACGGTAAACCTTTCAATTTGCGAATTGAGCCGTATTTCCCGGAACAGGAAATAACCGGCGAATTGGGTGGAACTGGTTATTGGGAAGGTGCTTGTCGGGTAATCGATCTTTTGACAGGTAAAACCATCGGGCAGGCGTATATGGAATTGGTAGGTTACCAGGCTCCGGTCTCGGCGACTTTGCGGTGAAACGCTTTTTAGCGTTGAGTTTTTGGCTTTTAGGAGAGAAGAGTTTTCTTAATGAAATCCCCGACTAGTATCCTTGAGGAGGAAATTCGGCGGCTTCTTGAGCAAAAAGGTCGGCCCGTTGATTGTGATTCGTTTTCTGACGCTTTGACTCTCCGAGAGGATTTGGGCTTGGATTCCTTTGATTTGGCTGAGTTGACCGTTCACTTGGAAGATCGGACCGGAATCGATATTTTCCAAGAAGGGGTAGTAAAGACTATGGGGGAGGTTCGCCAGCGTTTGGCTTCCGCAGAGAAATGAATCTTTATGGAGGAAGCGCACCTCATATTGTTTCTCGATGGCAGGAGTGGAGAGTACCTATCCTACCGAGATGTTAAGCTGGAGGTAGCCGGAGAAAGGGTTTCTTTTTGTCCCATATGCCGTCCGGAATCGCCTCTCGCGGCCGTACGGGCAGTTGTTACGGCTATGGTCCTAGGGCAAGAGTTGGTCTTATTGGACCCCGGGCAGACGGAGGACGAGGTTTTGGCTTCGGGGCTTTCGTTGCAGGAGGTTAATCGCGCAAAAGAGCTAAAGGGAGTAAATTTGCCGGAAGATCCCCTGAAGTGGTGGGATTTGGTTTTTCCAGCCCATGCCTTCAAGCTGACTCTTTTTACTTCCGGCAGTAGTGGGCGGTCGAAAAAGGCAAGTCATTCACTGGAGGTTTTGGCTAGAATGGTTCGCCGTTCGAGGGCACACCGGGCTTCGGTATGGGGAATGGGTTATCATGCGACCCATATCGCCGGAATTCAGGTTTTGCTGCAAGCCCTGGCCAACGGAAATCCGCTTATTTCTCTACACGGCATGAATGCCGAATCCTTTTTGTCTTTGGTCTCCAGGCAGAAGGTCACTCATTTGGCGGGAAGCCCTTCTTTTTTCCGGCAAATTCCAAAGGGGAGTTGGATATCGGAAACGGTTCGTTCCGTTACTTTAGGTGCCGAACCGGCTCGTTCGGAGGATTTTGCCCGTTTGTCTGAACTTTTTCCTGGGGCGCATTTGCGCAATGCGTATGCCTCCACTGAGGCTGGAACCCTACTGATTGGGGAGGGTGAGCTTTTTTCTATTCCTCTCGAATCCAAAGGCTTGATCAGTATTCATGATGAACAGATCTATGTCGCGGCTTCGACCTGGGGGAATAATCCTGACATAAAGAAGGAGGACCGATGGATTTCGACCGGAGATCGCATTGCCTGGGAAAAAAACAAACCAGGCTGGTTTCGGATTCTGGGACGAGAAGGTGACAGTATATCAACTGGGGGATGGCAGGTGAACCCGTATGAGGTGGAAGCGGTCTTACGCGAGTTACCGGGGATTGAGGATTGCCGGGTTTATGGTCGGGCAAATTCTTTGCTGGGCAATGTAGTGGCTGCTGATATTGTTTGTAAAGCAACCCCTGTTGAGATCAAGGATGCTGAGATTCGAAGATACTTGGCAGAGCGCCTCCAAGATTATAAGCTTCCCAGATTCATTCGAAGGGTGGAGGAAATTCCCCGAACCCGCACCGGTAAAATTCGACGCCTAAGCCATGAGTAAAACAATTCTTTTAACCGGAGCCAGCCGTGGGCTGGGGCAAGCCATCGGGAGACAGATTTTGCAAAAAGGATGGTCTCTGGTAACGGTCAGTCGGGGAGGTAGTCCGGTGATCGAAGAGTGGAAAAAAAAATATCCGGGCATGGTGTCCTGGGTAGCGCAGGATTTAGAAGAGGTCGAAGTCCTAAACGGGGATTTTTTCGGAAAACTTTTTCCCGAGGGCAAGGAGGTTCATGGATTCGTAAACAATGCGGCTTTGGCCTATGATGATTTGGCGACCAATCTTCAATTGCCAGCCCTGGATCGCATGATGAAAGTGAATGTGTATGCCCCGATGCTTTTAACGAGAGAGGTGTTGCGCCGAATGCTTCTTCATAAGACCAAGGGTTCCCTGGTACATCTCTCGTCGGTGGCCGCCCATACTGGATACAAGGGGCTATCGATGTACGGGGCTTCCAAAGCGGCCCTTGAAGGCTTTTCGAAAAACATTGCCCGGGAGTGGGGTCGTTTGGGGATACGCAGCAATTGTGTTGTTGCTGGTTATATGAATACCGACATGACCGCATCACTAACCCCGGAGCAAAAAACCCGTATTTATGAGCGTACCGCCCTTAAAGCTGCCGTGAGCGTGGAATCGGTGGCGTCCTTTATTGTGTACTTGCTCTCTGACGAGAGTCATTCCCTGACTGGCCAAAATCTGCCGGTTGACGCGGGCACTTTATAGGATTGGGGTTGTATTCTGCGAATACGAGTAGACCTCAGCCCGCGCGCAAACTGAGAAAGGCAATCTGTTCCGCTCCGGGAGTGGCTTTGATGGCCCGTAGGATCTTACGCTTCTGCAAGGATAATTCTTGCCTGGCAATCGCATGGGTAACCCCAATAACCGCAGTCTTACCACGATCAATTTTCATTAAGTAACTGAAAGGGGCAAAGGAGGAACCGACAATTTTCTCCCAACGATCCATGATTCTTTGTTCCACGCTGGTTCCGTCAATGGAATGACGATTGATGATCCCGGGCAATAAATCAGCCAGAGTCCTTACGCGGCGGTTCTCCTGGTCACCATATTGAAAGGGAATCCCCCGAAAGGCTGCAAGAGCCTTCTCTGCGTTACGTCCGAGAGTAAGGTTGAGCCCTTCCTTGTTATTTTTTGCCGAAGTCACGAGCGCGATCGAGGGTTTTTTTCTCTTCTTCGGTCAGGGAGCCGAAGCCATGTTCGTTTATCTTGTCGAGAATGCGGTCTACTTCTTCCTGGCTTTGTTTGCGCGAGCTAAGATTGATGGTGAAGTTTCGGGTGCTTTTTTGGACTTTGTCCTTTTTCTTCCACCAGGAAGGCTTTTCCACATTACTTTGTGATTTTTGAAACAGCCCTCCGGATTTGAAAAGCACTCGGTAAAACAGGTACCCGTATAATGCCCCCGCAAGGTGGGCCGAAAAGGCGACCGTTGCGTTCCCCGGCAATTCATAGAAGATAAAACCAAACCCGTTGATGCCAAGGAGAATATAAGCCAGAACCACCGGCTTAATCGGGAAGGGGAGGGGAAATAAATAAAGGGGCTGACGTGGGTTGAGGCAGATGAAACAAATGACCAGAGCAAAAACTCCGGCAGAAGCCCCCACTAAAGGGATCTGACTATCGAAATTGATAATGATCCAACCAATTCCTCCAAGGAGAATGCCTCCAAAGTAGAGAATTAAAAACAGTTTTTCCCCCATTCGCTGCAAAAGTGGTTGCGCGAAGAAGAAAAAGATAAGCATGTTGAACAGAATATGGAAAAGATTCTGCGTGCTATGGAGGAACCCATAGGTAAAAAAGGACCAAGCCAAGCCTTCCTGAATTCCTCCTGGGTAAAGGGCGAAATAACGCTCCATAAACCCCCTCTGGGTGGGGCTTGCAGGCGCAAACCAAGTTGCGAAAATCGCCTGTATGATAAAAATGGCAATCGTTATGCCGATGATCACACGATCAACCCGCCAGCCTCTTTTTCCCGAGGGTGGTTCGTATCCGGACTGCATGTAAGGGCGATCGTAGAGCATCAGTTTATCCTAGGCCAATCTACGCCCAGGGACAAGACTGGACTCTATTTCTGGACAAAATCAATTTTCGTCCTTGAGGAGGATTCGCAGCGAGGCGGAAAGTACCCGGAAGCCGTTGCCGGCGGGGAAACCCACCGAACGAAATTCCGCTGATTCAAGATCGGACCAAGCTTCCTCGGGAAGGGATATTTCCTGAATGACCGCGTCATCAAAGTTTGAGGAAGATCTGGGCAAGGGTAGCTCATGGTCACCAAAGAGAATCGCACCCTCGCCTCGGTGAACATCGTGGGTGATCAACCGCAAACGAATTTCCCGAATGTTTTCAACTGAAGGGAGGCGGTCGCCCCAATTAAAATTGGTTTTTAGACTTTCCCCGGGGGCAACCCAGGAAAGAACGGCATCAGCAAAGACTTGTTGCCAATTTTCCTTTTCCTTTGGCCGGAAATCGTCTTTGGTCAGCGTTAGGCGAAGGGCGGCCCGCGAAGGGAGAGGGTAGCTTTCCAACCCATTCGGCGAAAAAGTTTCGGGATCCAGTCGTTCCAGTACTGTATCTCCGGAACCTCGCTGGACCTCCATTCCCTCTATATCGCCAACTCTTTCCCCGGCGATCAAATTATCTCCACCGACCAAACGTTTAGCTTCATCGAGAGAAAAACCCTCGGGGAAGGGGAAGTTGAGTTCTCTCTCTTTGCGGGAATTGTTGAAAAGAAATACTTCAATTTTACCAACTTCAGGCATGGTAGCCAGTCCCATCAAGCGAGGGTCAGAGACTCGGAAATCAAGGATTTTTCCTCGTAAGGTGGAGAGGATTCGATAGGCATCGCGCTCCCCCTGATTGCGTAAATACCCATCCCAGAGGGCGTGTAAGGAACGGCCCAGGTTGCGGTCGGGGGCGGCCATGATGCTGGCCAAAATGTCTTCAATGTTATAATGGGCTTTGTCCAGACTGTTCCCTCCCAAGTCGTTGGCTTCGGTATTGTAAATGGGGACTCGCTTGTTAAAACGGGTATCCATGTAGGCTGTAGCCACATCAAAGCTGGCGGCAAAGGTTTGCCGGTATCCACCGTAGTGGTGTTCCGCTAAAAAATCGATTTCCTCGTAAGCGGCATCGAGAAAGGGAATCACATGGTGTTCCAGGACGCTGAAGGCATCACTGTTAAACGAAGGGGCTGAAGGACCTCCAAGAAGAACGTGAGGATTCGCGGAGCGGGCTCCACGGGCAGCGGCGAGGAAAATATCGGAGTAAATGGCCATGCCCTTCTCGGCGGGGATATAACCATGTTGAGTTGGATCCTCCCAGGTCTGACGGTTCGGTGGTTGGCGGTGCCCCATGTTGAAATGACGTCCCCACATGAAGGGCTCATTCCATACCTCAAAACGGCGACGTAGGTTAAAATCATCGCCCGGGGTCCACGCCTCGGCGGCTTGACGGCGATAAAAGTTAAAAACATTTTCTAAAAACCCTTCCAGGTCGTTATCCATCCATGAAGGCCGATTCCAGAGGTCCTGGGTATGACACCATATGATATGATCCACCGCATTGCCTGCACGGGCCAGTCGATAGAGGGCACTGTCCGGCTCTTCCTTAATTTTCTCCTCTAAACGCTTCGCGACTTCCTCATTGCTGATTGGGCGGGCGTTGAAGCCGGTATGGGTCAAGGGTCGGAGCAAGCCTGGGTTTAGGGCTGCTAGATGTTCTTCGGCCGTAACCTCACCCTCTCTGGGGTTACGGATTCCGCCAACTTGGTGAAACCCAAAGAGGCCGGAAGGGACTTCAAAGGCATCTTCCTGACCGACAACGCGGGTGGGGGCCAGGGAAAGCTCTATCGGTGTCTTCGTCAGGTCACGGTAAGTCGGATCCCAGCCTACCAGTTCCACCTTATGCAGGGTAAAGGGAACATCGCCAATTCCGAAGGGGTTGTTGACCCCTATATCGAGGTGGCGAACCCGTTTGAGATCAAGAAAGTACGTTCCTCCGGTACCTCCACGGAAGTCACTGAAGGGAATGGTTACCGTTACTTTTTCGCCAGCCAGGGGTGCTGCATGGTTTACACTGTACGAGGTTCCTTCGTCTTCCTGGATGGTTAGAAGAACCCCTGCATGGGCGAGGCGAAGAGGGCTTGATACTGTCACTCGGAGACCACTCCAGTCTTCCCAGTTATCAGGGTCCTCAGGTCCGAGGGTGTAACGGGCCTGGGCGGCATGGTGAGAGGCTACGCGCTCCTTCGGTAAACGGGCAAGAAGGGGAAGCCCCTCTTCTTCCGAGGGTGAACCGTTCAGAGTCATGGGCCCGACGAAACCAAGGTGGCCGGGTTGCGGTTGGTAATTGTATCCGCCGATAAGATGGCCTTCCACTGACTGTTCTTCGGTTACGAGGGTGCCCTGGTATCTTCCTTCAACCAAGTAGCCACCGAAAATGGGTGTTTGCACCCGCCAGGGGGCCATGGAAGCTTCGCGTAAAGGTAAGTAGGGAAGGGTCTCGGATTCGTTTACCTGGCCCTGCACTTCCAAAATAAATTCATCGGCGGGATCGGGAATTCCCACTGTTCGTGGACGGGGAGAGTCGGGTCCGATGGTGATTGTAACGGTTCCGGAAAAAGAAAGGGTTTCATTGTCCCAAGACCATTCAAGCAATTCGGCGCTGTTTTCGCTGCGCTGGTTGTAGTCAGCACTGGCATGGCTTGCCTGCGCTTGCCACTCACCGTCCTTTTTGCGGAACTGAACGGTGACCTCACCGGGGCCGCTGAGGGATGGATGCTCCCGCAGATGCTTGAGGCGGAGTGATAACAACATGTTCTCCCGGTCGGCTGGTGCCGCGTGGGCGGCGGCAAACAATAGCTGAGACTTCTCGACTTCTGGAACCTCATAAGGAAGATCGCTCTCATGAAGAGACCAAGTGCGGGGCAATTCTGAACTCTCTTTGCCGTTCATGGGTAAACATGCGGAGACACTAAGAGCTGCCAAAGGGATTAGGGAAAACCCCAGTCGGGCTTTCCCAGAAGTGGATTTAATTCGTTTACTCATCAGGAGGGGGTGTTTGCTTAAGTCTGAAGACATAAGGAGAGTGGGCAAGAAAACAAATTGTTCCCCTTTCAAAATCAAAGTACTTACCTGAGTTTTGAGGTTTACCGCTGACAATAGGGCGGCAATCGGTTTTTATCAGTAAAAATGATCGTTACGCTTTTAAGGGAATATCTGGAGGGGTATGGGTTGAGGCCAACGCAAAAAAGACTTTGGCTTGGCGGAAGTCGTCGTCTCCCTGCCGAGGAACGGGTCTTTCTGTCCTGGATGGCTGATCGAGACCCTCAGGAAGTTGGCTTTTATCTTTTCAGTAATCAGATTTCCTCTTTGCCTGCCGGTTTTCTTTGGGTGTACCCGCCTTTGTTGGAGGGGTTCTCTTCTTCGGTTGTGCGGAAACCTGATCAGCTTTTGAAATTTGTCCAAGGACGAATCAATAAAAATTTCCAAAAAGAGAGAGACCTACTCAAGGCTGAAAGCGGAGACTCCAATCCGTTTGTGGGTCTTTTGGTTCCCGCCTTTCCTTTGCGCGAACCGCAAAAAGGGCGAATGGAGAAGCTGTTGTCCGACGAAGGCATTAGTGGGGTTTTTTCCCTGCGCAGCGTGATGCTCGATCTCGTCGCAAAAATAGATAGTGGGAATAAGTTTTACGAAAATCCGGCCATGGAAATTATTCGGCTTTTCAAGGCCCATGACCTTTTAAGCGAACCGCAAATGCGGATATTCGAGTGAGCCCTTTGCCCCGGGAACCTCGCGAAATTAAATTACCAGCGCGTGGGCGTAGGCTTTACGAAAAAAACTTCTGTGTCGACAAGGTTCAACGCAAGGGGAGAAAAATCACAAAGCGGGCTCCTCCGGATTCCCGGTTCTCGGCATAGATTTGGCCATTGTGTTTTTCAATGATATCCTTGGCTATACTCAACCCCAGTCCAAGGCCGAAGGAACGGCTTTGGTTTTTTGTGGTGAAATTGGGTTTGAAAAGTTTGTCCAGTATCCCTTGCGGCAATCCTGGTCCCGTGTCCTCGAAAGTGATTTTGACTTGATCCTCCTCGGTTTTTATTAGCTTTATATCAAGTCTTCCATGGTCCTCCATGGAATCGCAGGCATTTACCATGATATTCGTCCAGACTTGATTCAGTTCACCAGCATTGCCCGGGGCCTCCAGCTTTTCCGGTGAGTCCAAGTGGACAAAAACCTCTTTTAGGCGATTGCTGAGGATCATAAGTGTATCTTCGATGCCTTGGCGTAAGTCCACCGACGAATTTTTCACCTGACCAGGGCGGCTATAGTTTTTTAGTCCGGCGATTAGTTTTCTTATCCGGTCCCCGGCGATACTTACGGTGCGCACGTGGTGAGCTGTTTCGAAGGGGAGGATGACTTCCTCGAGGAAATTAGCTTTGGTGCCCATCGACTTGGCCTTGCGAAAGGTTTTCTGAATAAGTGTGTTTTCCTTCAAACGATTGCTGGTGGTCTCAGGAAGAAAAGAGAGCCGACGGTAGAGGGAGCGGGGCAATCCGGGAAAGATTTTTTCCCATTCGGCCCGTTTTTTTTCGATATCTTCCCGTAATGGATGATTACCCGCATGAAGACCATCCTCCCAAAATGCTGGGCCGGTTTCCCGAACCACCGTTAAGTCCTTTTCTTTAAGTATTCCAAATAAATGCGCCAAAGATTCCCGTAAATAATCGGTAGAGCGCAGCATCGCGGCGGCAGGGTTGTTGATCTCGTGGGCGAGCCCGGCAATGAGTTGACCCAGGATCGCCAATCGTTCCTGGTTGACCAAGCGATTGCGGGTTTGTTCAAGTTCGATAATGGTGTCCCGTAACTCGTTACGTTCCTTAGCCAAGGTGGTATTTAAGGTCGCCAGCTTGAGTTGCACCCCAACCATCCTTCGGTATCGCTGAGCCATGTTGTCGCGGATCAGCATGAGGAGGGCCCCGCCTATCGGATCGGTGTAGTTGTAGTGGTCAAACTCTTCCCACGTTAGCCGAACCGCCGTAACTTCGGTCTGGCAACGACCACCAACAAAATTGCGGTTCCGCGCAAAATAGGAAAGCAAGCCCATCATGTCGCCGGAGGAGAGGCTGTCGACTTGCAAACGCTCCCCGTTGTCGGTGGTCTTATATAAAGCCACTTCTCCCTCAAGGATGATAAAGACCTTCTCCTGCCTCTCGTCTTCGCGAATCAACCAATCACCGGAGGTGTGTTTTGTGATTTTTTTTTGATTTTCCTCCGAAGAGGTAAACGCCTCGCGAATTTCTCTGATCAGCCGCTCGGTGTTCTCTATTGAGGCAGGTATTTTATCCGGGCCATCACCATTCATCAGATAGAATCATTGAAGAGATCCCGCCGTGCGACATCATTGGCCAGTCGCTCCGTATCAAGAATAGACATATATGGGATGGGGTTGATTTTGTTTTCGAGAACAAAATCAGTAAGTAATTTGCGGGTCGTTTCAAGGAGCTCTTCCCGGTCCCATGGTTTGGCAACGTAATGGTCGAGTTGAGCGCGATTCAAGGCCTCAATGGTATCTTCCTGGCCTGCTTGGCCGGTGAATAGAACCTTTTTTGCCCGATTGAGCTCCTTGTCCTTGGCGAGCTCAATGAGGAAATCAACCCCACTTTGGCCTGGCATGACATGGTCGCAGAAAATCAAAGCCAGGGAGTGACCTTTGGACTTGATGCTCTCCAGCAGTTTCTTGGCCTCGTTCGCATCGCTCGCAGTTTCCAACGCAAAATGGTCTTCAAAGGAGGATAAATCGCGGGCGAGGGAATCCAATACATCGGCTTCGTCATCAACCAGGAGTAGGGTAAGTTCAGGACTTTTCATAAAAATAGGTTAGAAAAAAAATTGCCGGAAAGCAAAGAAAAGCGGACATCCTAACAGAATTTGCTTTTCGCTGTTGCGCGGGGATTGGTAATTCTTTGAGATAGATTGTTCATGAAAATGCAAACCCCCAAAGAAATCCATGGTGAACCGGCTTGGTCCTTGGCCTCTGGTCCCGTTTCTCTTAGCCTAACCAAGCGTGGTGGCCATCTAGGTCCGGTGGCCTTTTCTCTTCCTCGAAACCGTGTGGTCGAGCCATACTCCAAAGCGCCCTGGAAGCCCCGGGAATGCGAAAAAGGGACCCCTCCTATTTTGCAGGTCCTTCGCGGAGACTTCTTTTGCCTGCCTTTTGGCGTCTCTGATTCGGTCCCAGGCGTCCATGGCGATCCCGCAAACCTCTCCTGGCGTTTGGTCAAAGAGGATCACTCCACATTAACGGCGGATCTTCGCCTTCGCCAATTCCCGGGAAAAATCCGAAAAACCGTCTCCCTTGACGGAGAAAATCGGGCAGTCTATCAAGAACATCAAATCAGTGGCTTGGAAGGGCCTTTTAATTATGGGCACCACGCTATTCTGGAATTTCCGGAAGAGGGCGGCCCCTTCTATTTCAATACCAGCCCGATTCGCTTTGGCGGCATTAAACCTCCTCCTTACGACAATCCTTCGGGAGGAGAATACGGATCATTGCCCAGTGGGGCAACTTTTAAGCATCTGCGCAGTGTGCCTACCGTGTGGGGTGGAAAGGTGGACCTGCGGGAGTATCCTGCCCGGGAGGGGTTTGAGGATCTGGTTATGGTTAGTGCCAAACCAACAGGCTTTGCCTGGACAGCCGCAACCCTCGATGGCTATGTCTGGTTTTCGCTTAAGGATACCAGAGAGTTTCCCAGTACGATGATGTGGTTTTCCAATGGTGGTCGTCATGGCCCCCCATGGAATGGCCTGCATCGCCGCCGCTTGGGACTGGAAGAAGTTTGTTCTTTTTTTAGTGATGGTTTGGATATCTCACGGACTGAGCCGCTTCAGAAAAAATACGGCATCCCGTGTACTAGAAAATTTAACCCCGACGAGACGGTTTCGTTGCGAATTGTTCAAGGGGTGCATCCCGTGCCGAAAAACTTTGGCATGGTAACCGATCTTCGCCCGCTTAGGGGCGAAGATGCTATTGTGATCATGAACGCTGTCGGAAAAAAAATCCGCGTCCCCGTGAAATGGTCTTTTCTTGCGGGTGTTTCCGCATAACCTAAAATTCAAAAGAACTCTTTTATGGAAAACAAAGCCTTGTTAGCAGAAAAACTATTGCGGGAACGCCATGAACCCATGAAACATCCGGTGGTTTCCGGTTTTGATGGGTTCGTCGACGAGATGATCTCGGTGGTCAAAGAACGGAGGAACCTCGACGATTATGACACGGTTCCCGACATAGCCACCTTTGGTCAATTGATTTCCGGTGCTGCCGGACACAGTAGCTTGCGGGAAATTGTGGTCAATCAAGTTGATGCCGGTGGTTGTGCGGTCAATATGGGAGACGGTTTGGTCAATTTAGGATTGCCGCTCGACCTTTTTGCCACCCTTGGCGAGCCTGAGCACCCGGCCTTCGCCGAACTGACGGGGCGGTGCCGGACTGTCGAATCATGGGGCGCCGAGCCGGGTCGCACCCTCGCGTTCGAATTTGCCGATGGTAAACTGATGTTCAGTGCGGTTCGCCAGTTGGCTGATCTAGATGCCTCTTACGTTAAGAACAAATTAGCCACTGGCTCCTACCGTAAATGTTGTGAAGAGGCCTCTCTCATTGCCTTGACTGACTGGACCCTCTATCCGCATATGACCGATGTCTGGAAGATTCTGTGCGAGGAAGTCTTTGCCCTGCTTCCTTCCGGCAAACGCTTCATGATCGATCTCGTCGACCCATCGTCCCGCTCGGAAGAGGATATTAGGGCGATGCTTAAAATTCTTCCGGATATCTCCCAAAAGGGTGTTTTGACTCTTGGGCTCAACGGTAATGAAGCCAATCTTCTGTGCCGAATCCTGGGGCTGCCGGAAGCCGAAGATGCTGAAGATTCGGTGGCCAAACAAGCGGTTGCTTTGCGCAAAGCGCTGATGATTGATGAGGTAGCGGTTCACTGGATTAAATTTGCCGCGGTGGATGGCCCGGATGGGCCCGCCTCAATCACCGGCCCTTACTGTCCGAAGCCCAAAAAGAGCACAGGGGCGGGGGATCGTTTTAATGCCGGGTTTGTGCTTTCCACCGTACTTGGCTTTACCCCATGGGAACGTTTGGCCATTGGTACCGCTTCCTCCGGGTTTTTTGTTCGGGAGGCCCGCAGTGCGAATCTTGATGAGCTGGCCCAATTTCTTATCGATTGGGAAGGAGAGACCCCTTGAAAGACAAATCCCGGATAATCGAAGCCTTGTCCGGAATTGTCGGGCGCGAACAGGTTTTGACCGAAAAGGAAGACGTTCTCCCTTTCGGCTTTGACGGTACCGCGGCCCTCAAAGAGGTGGCCGAATGTGTGGTGTTTCCCGGAAACGTTGAGGAAGCCGCTGCGGTGGTGAAGTTTTGTTCAGAAAATGACCTGGCGATTGTCACTCGTGGATCCGGAACCGGTTTAAGTGGTGGTAGCCTGCCGGTAGAGGAGGGAATTATTGTCTGCCTCCTGCGACTGAATAAAATCCTTGAGGTGGACGCCGACAATTTGACCCTTCTCGCGGAATGCGGTGTGATTACCCAGAAAATTGCTGAAGCTGCCAGTGCGGTGGGATTGTTCTATCCCCCCGATCCGGGGTCGATGAAGGTATCCACAATCGGAGGCAATGTTGCTGAGAATTCCGGAGGGCTTCGTGGTTTGAAATATGGAGTCACCCGGAATTATGTGATGGGGATGGAGGTGATCTTACCCGATGGGACGGTTACCTTTTTGGGAAATAAATGTGTGAAAGATGTAGCCGGATTCTCGATGAAAGATGTTTTTATCGGATCCGAGGGCACTCTGGGTTTGATTACCAAAGTCCTCCTTCGCCTCGTTCCCCCGCCCCCCGCTCGTCAGACTATGTTGGCAATGTATCCCAAAATGGAGGATGCGGCAGCTACGGTTTCCGAGATTATTTCGCGCAAAATTATCCCTTGTACCCTGGAGTTCCTCGATCAGGTAACCATTCAATGCATTGAGGATTATGCCAAAATTGGGCTGCCCACCGACGCGGGAGCTATTCTCTTAATGGAAAGCGATGGACCTTTGTCCGTGGTGGAAACAGAAGCGCGGGAGATGGCGGATATTGCCCGTAAAAATGGAGCCCGGGAAGTGCGGGTCGCCAAATCAGCAGAGGAGGCCAATGAATTAGCTGCCGCTCGCCGAACCGCCTTTTCAGCCTTAGCCAGGGTTCGCCCGACTACGATTTTAGAAGATGCTACCGTACCGCGGAGCGAGCTAACGAAAATCGTCACCTTTATTCAAGAAATTGGCGAAAAATACCAACTCCGCATTGGGACCTTTGGCCATATGGGAGATGGAAATTTGCATCCCACCTTTCTGACCGATGAAAAGAACCATGAGGAAATGGAAAAAGTCGAAAAAGCCATGAAAGAAATTTTTACCTTTGCCATTTCCCTTGAAGGTACCATTACCGGCGAGCATGGGGTCGGGGTCGCCAAAAAAGATTTTCTTCCGCAACAGTACGGGGCTAATGGGATAAAACTCTTCAAAACGTTCAAAGCCGCAATTGACCCCAAAGGGTTGCTCAATCCGGGTAAATTGGTTGATGTTGAGCGTAAATCCCGGTCCGCATGAATAAACTCTCCTCCAGCCTAAATACCCCGGCCAGGGAAAAGAGAAATTATCTCGCCGATATGGACTATTCCGTTTTGCAGCAATGCATGCACTGCGGGATGTGCCTGCCTACTTGTCCGACATACGAAGAAACTGGGCGCGAACGCAATAGCCCGCGAGGGCGGATCGCTTTAATGAGGGCGGTAGCCGATGGGGATTTGAAGATTGAGAAAGCTTTTGCAGATGAAATGTATTACTGTCTGGGCTGTCTCGCTTGCGTAAGCGCCTGTCCGGCAGGAGTTGATTATGCCGACCTTTTTGAAAAAGCCAGAGCGCAGGCCGAGGAGGAGAGAGTCCTTACCGGACAAAAACGCCGGTTTGTGCGTTGGTTAACCTTGCGGCTGCTTTTTACCCGTCCCCGCTTGTTGCGTTTTGTTGGCCGTTCTCTGTGGCTTTACCAGGCTTCCAAATTGCAAGCGGCCTTTCGAGGGTTGCGGCTGAATAAACTACTACCCAAAAGATATCGCGATCTGGAGGAACTTACCCCGACCGCAGAAGCCCGGTTTTCTCACCAACAGATTCCTCTGCGGGCCAACGCCTATGGAGAAGAAAAGTATCAGGTAGGCCTCCTTACAGGATGCGTGCAAGATATTATTTTTGCCTCCGTTAATGCCGATACGGCTGAGGTCTTGCGGCATAATTATTGTACTGTGGTCACCCCCCGCGTGCAACATTGCTGTGGTTCCTTGCATGGGCACAATGGCGAATACGAACTCTCCAAGGAAATGGCCCGGAAAAACATTGATGCTTTTGATCTGTCTTCTCTGGATGCTATTATTACCAATGCTGCTGGTTGTGGCTCACATTTAAAGCATTACGACCGCCTTCTGGCGGATGATCCGGAGTATGCGGCCAAAGCCGTGGAATGGTCAGCCAAATGCAAGGACATTCACGAATGGTTGGATGAGATTGGCCTGGTGAACCCGCAAGGGGAGGGCGTTCCGCAACGAGTGACCTACCATGAGGCCTGTCACCTTTGTCACGGGCAAGGGATTCGTGTGCCTCCGCGCAACATTCTCCGCGCCATTCCCGGCTTGGAGTTAGTCGAACTCGAGGAAAGTATGTGGTGTTGTGGCAGTGCAGGTATATATAACATTACTCAGCCCGAAACCTCCCGCAAACTACGCGATCGCAAGATCGGAAATATACGCAAAAATCCGGTGGACTGTATTGCCAGCGCCAATCCAGGCTGCAATATCCAAATCCAAGCCGGCCTCCAAGCCGACGGCCAAGGCCAGATTCCCGTTAAGCACCCTATTACCATCCTCGCCAACGCCTACCGGAAATAAGCCAGACCTAAACAATTGACCTTAATAAAAAAACTAAGGGATTGTCCCTTGACTATTGACGGATTTTTGGTTTTCTGGAGGTATGCGCAAGAAACGATTAAATATACAGGGGCAGCGGGCATTGTACCATGTGATGTCGCGGACGGTGAATGGGGAGATCTTTTTCTCGGAGGAGGAGAAGGTGGTTATGCGGCGGATGCTGTTTAAGGTGGCGGGGTTTTGTGGGGTGAAGGTTTTGACCTATTGCCTGATGGGCAATCACTTCCATGTGTTGGTGGAGGTGCCGGATGGGAGTACGATCGAGCTGGATGATGCGGAGTTGTTGCGGCGGTA
>JAFIGF010000096.1 GCA_020831535.1 Opitutales bacterium
AACCGCAAAAGGTTGTTTAACAATAAACTCTGCAAAGTTAGTAACTATAGAAATAAAGAACCCTAGAAATTTTAATACAAGCAAATCAGCACAAAACGGCATAAGTATAACGAACCAATCGGGGCGTAAAGCCCCTCCGACAGGGAACCAGATCCGCCCAGTAGCCTCCCAATTCGGAGTACGAAATTCAGCATTCACGAATAAAGTGAAGTTTTAAGCCTTAAGCTGCGATAATCAGGGTAATAGGACATTGTGATCGGGCCCATTCAAGGATAACGCCGCAGCAGACTACGCCGGAAGGAAACAAGCGTAGCCCAGTCGGGGAGCTTGCCGCAGCCCAAGGTGCCTGCCAGCACGAGGGGTATCCCGTTTTATGATTTGCCGGACACGCATATCCGACGGTGAAGCCGTCTTTGGGCTGCGCCAGCCTGCTGGCGCTTTCCGTGAGCTAGCCTTGCTGGCGAACCGTTAGGTTCGGTAACACCGCAGCAGACTGCGACTGGAGAAAGCAGCAAGAAGCTTGCCGCCCTTCGACTGGCTCAGGGCCTTGAGCTTGCCGAAAGGCAGTCCAAGGTGCCTTCGGCACAAAAACAGATGTGGGGGACAGATTCCCCGGGGCGACGGCACCTTAAAATATACAGATCCTCACCCATGCCATTGCTGGTGGGCCATCTGACGCCAATGGGCCGCCGGAAACTTGCCCTTGGCATCGAGCGGACTGGACGATGCGTACAAAAACAAGCGAGGGATTTTATGTTTGGCAAGCCATGGGGCGAGCGCCTTGGACCAGTCGGGAGATTTATCTGGGTTTCCGGTCCAGACGGCAAAGACAACCTCTCCCCATTCCGGATCCGGGAAGGCCTCTACCCAACACTCCTCCACTTGATCGAACTGCCGCAAAACCTCTTCCACTTCCGCCGGATCCACTTTTTCTCCTCCGGTATTCAGAGTTCTCCGTTGCCTTCCGTACACTTGAAAACGTCCTTCCGCAGTGAAGGTCCCGCGATCGCCGGTTGACCAAATCCCACTGAATCCGTTGGGGTCTCCCCAATACCCATAGGCCAGGGAATCCGACTGAACCACCAATTCGCCTTTCCGCACAGTGACCATCGTCTGCGGCAAAGAAGAAAACTCCCATTCCCCCTGCTCGTTTAACTGCTCCGAGACGGCGACCATGGCCGCGGTTTCGGTGGCTCCATAAGAAACCCGCAAGGAAATGCCCTCCTCCGCACAACGCCCGGCCAATTCCTTCGGCACTGCCGCCCCGCCCACCAAAACATCCGCAAAGCAGGCCAACTTTTCGCAAACCCCGAGATCTGCCAGCAAGCGGGCCAATTGGGTCGGCACCAGCGACAGAACTCCCCCAAACGCTGATTGGGACGCGATCCGGAAAATCGCCTGCTCCGGAGCCCCGGGGTCAGCCCACTCTACCTGTCCTCCTCCTTCCAAAGCCCGCACCACGGGCATAAAGCCACTGACATGCCAAGGGGGCAAGGCCGCCAGGGCATTCGGCTTCGCCGTCCCGAGCCATTCCAGGTAACCCTTCGCCGCGGCGCGAAGATTTCTCTCTCCGTGCAAGGCAAAACGCACCGAGCCCCCACTGCCCCCGGTAGCAATGCCAAGCAAAATATCGGGCGGAGGGACAAAGTCCTGCCCGGCTCGTCCGCTTTCATAAACAAGAGACTGGTCACTCAAACGCAGGTACTCCGGAAGAATCCGGGCCAAAGACTTTCGCTCGGACTCACCCCAGGAAGGGTTTCCCAAGAGCGGGAAGTATCCATTTTCCCAACACCATTGCAAGCCCACCCAAAACCGGGAAAGATCCGCAACAGCGAGCACCACCGGAAGATTCTTCGCGGCGAGGGGAACTTTCAACTGCTGAACCCAAGCCGAGGCTTCGGCTAATTCGGCCTTGTCCAAGGGCGCGATTGCCAGTTCACATAAGGCCGAACTCCAGGCGTTCATAGCGGCTCGGCCTCCTTCCATACGGTGGGAATCAGGGTCTCATCCAAACAACTCACCGAAAGATTGGCTTTCTCGGGCAGCCCCATGTACGGAGACTCCCCGGCGAAAGCCTCCCCCACCCCCAGGCCATGAGACCGCTCGCCCGGCAAGGCGGAAGCGAGCTTCAGCAAATGCCTACCGCCAATAGCGGTTTCCAGGGCCGAGGACAAGATAACCCGCGAAAGCTCTCCTTTTGCCCGCAAAGGTTTCCACCAACGATCAACGGGACCACTCAGGGAGGGTTTGATGACATAAAATCCCGGCCAATTTCGCGACTGCCACCAAGCCACCCCATTGTCTCTTTCCCGCAGACGCTCATCCAGTGCCAGTGGAACGGGATAATTCGAGGCAAGTTTCAACATTTCCTGATCCTTGCCCGGCCACAGGGGTTCTTCCACATAATCCACCGGAGCCCCGCGCAAGGCCCCGGCCCAAAGGCGTGCTTCCGCCTCACTCCAACTCCGATTCGCATCCAAGCGGAATGTGACTTCGGCGGGAGCTGCGGAAAAAAGCTTTTCCGCCATGCGGATTTCCTCCGCAGCCTCATGGACGCCGACCTTCCACTTAAAAGTCAGGTACCCCTGGCGCAGCAAGGACGGCATTTTCTCCAAGGCCCCGGCGCCTGCCGGCAGGAGGCTGCTGCAAGAAACCCTGCGGTCGGCCCCATCCGTCGGCGCACCATCATTCGCCAGGCACCACAGGGCAAAGCCAAAGACCGGGTGCTCCGCCAAGGCCCGCACGGAGCGAGCTTGATTCTCCTGCCAGGAACGTAAAAGTTTCAGGTCCGCCGCCTCCTCCCGGGAAATCGTTCCCAGAGGAGACGCCTCGGCATATCGCCAGCCCTCTCCGGGCCAGCGCTCCCGCAACAGGTAGCCGGTTTTTTCCCGATACGTCCCGCGGGCATTCTCAAGGGGGCAGGACAAAGTCCGGCGAAAGCGTTTCACTTCGCGCTCAACAGGGAGGCTATTCGGATCTTTTTCCACTTTGACCAATTTCCTCCCGACAGCGGCGAAGGTCAAGTTTCCCGGAGGCCAGAGTGGGAATCTTATCCGTTTCAACAATACGGGAAGGAATAAACAAGTTCGGCGCACCGGCCTCCCGGAGTTTTTTCCGCAAGGACTCATCCTCGATCGGTCGGCTCGTCAGCAAGACCAGGGTTTCACCCTTTCTCTCATCTTCCTCCGGTAAAATGGCAATCACCGCCTCCTCCTCATCCTCCCAACCCATGGCCTTTTCAATGGCATTTTCCACGGCCGCATGACTAACCATTTCTCCTCCGATTTTGGAGAAGCGGGATACCCGTCCGGAAATCATCAGAAAGCCATCCTCATCCAGTTTGCCGCGGTCACTGGTCAGCAACCAGCCATCGTCATCGAAAAGCTCCTTGTTTTTTTCCTCCATATCCAGATACCCCGGAAAAACGTTGGCCCCCCAAATGCAAATCCGGCCTTCCTCGTTGGCCTTGAGAACCTCACCGTCTTCGAAGTTTCGGATTTTCACCTGAACCCCCGTCAGGGGCTTGCCTACCGTCCCCTTTCGGTTCATCGGACCGTCCTCCGGCGTTCCGTATTCATCGGGCAGATTGACGCTCACCACCGGCGAAGTTTCGCTGAGTCCATACCCCTCCATCAGGGGGACCCCGAAGGTCTCCTCAAATTTCCTCCGCAACCCGGGGGATAGTTTTTCGGCCCCGCAAATGACAAATTTGAGCGATTGCAAATCGGCCTTGTCCGCTTTTTTCAGATAAGGCCGCAAAAACGTTGGGGTACTCATTAGGACCGTACATTTTTCCTCGCGAATAGCCTCAATCGATTTTTTCGTTTCCAGCGGCGAAGGCACCGTAACGTACCGAACCCCGGCCAGCAGACAATACCACAAGGTAACCATGAAGCCAAAGCTGTGAAACACGGGGAGGTTGGCCAGTAAAACATGACGGTCTTTCAGCAAGAGCCGGGTCGCGGTGATTTGCGAGGCATTCCCCAGCAAGTTGGCATGGGTTAGCGGAACCCCTTTGGGCAAGCCCGAACTTCCACTGGTAAACAACAATCCCGCCTCCGCGTTGCCCCCTTCCCCGGGCAACCCCAGCAGATCAGCAAGGCCGTCTACAGAAGTCACCTTGCCACGCAGAGCCCAACCCAGGATTTTGGCTTTGCCTATGGCCTGCAATTCCCGACGGATATCGACAAAATTCTCCGGCCAGGGAAAATCATCGACTTTCTTTTTCATCAAGGCCGCCGATACCACCGTTGTGACTCCCGCAATTTTGAGGGAATGTTCCGTCGCCTCGCGCCCTTGAGTAAAGTTCAGATTCACCGGTATTTTATTCAGAAAAACCAGCGCCAGATTGGCCACCGTTGCCCCCGCCCCCGGAGGCAACACCAAGCCGATGCGCCGATCCCCAAAAAGGTCCGAGAATTTCCAGCGCATCGCGAGGGCCAGGGCCGCACCCAGAACCATCGGCTTGCGGAGCACTTTTCGCTCTTCGGTACGATCCACCACCTGAATATCCCAGCCGCATTTCAGGGACTTCAACAGCGCCCTCCCCAAATGCTCCGAATGCCAATGAGGATCATTGCTTATGCTTTTGGAAGGCATACCCTCAGTTTACCACAAAGAGAATTCCCTTCAAGGGAAGACCCCGAACTATTGCACCCCTCGCTCGGCGGGATTTCGCAAGCTCAATTTGTGCGGCTGCGCGGGATACACCCCGACCTTCCGGCAATCAGCCAGCGGAGAATTGATCGTAGGCCTCCAAGGCTTGAGCGCCGTAGCCGAAGGAAGGACCGCCACCCATGTAAATGCAGGTACCGATCGTCTCCAGAACCTCTTCCCGGGTGGCCCCGGCTTTGGCCGCGTTGCGAGCGTGAAAAGCAATACAGCTTTCACAACGAATTGAAATGGCAATCCCAAGGGCGATCAATTCCTTCGTCTTTTCGGTTAGAGCTCCGTCGGTTTTGACCCCTTTCCCCATTTGGCCAAACCCTTTGACGACTTCCGGTTGGCCTTTCATAACCTCACCGAAGAGCTTTTCCATTTCCGCTGCGTAACTTTTCCAATCTTTCGAAGACATACGGTTAGAATACCTTGGAGCCTTCAATTCGGCAAGCAGGATCAACTCTGAAGTAGGTTTATTTCCGCCAAAATGCCAGCGGCATCCCCAAGCCCTTCTCGGCCCGATAGAACAGATATCCGCCCAAGGCAATAAAGAGAATGTTCGGGAACCAAATCAGATAGTCCGGTCGCCATTCCGGACGCACCTCCAGCGCCGCAAAAAGAATCATCAGAAGGTAAAACAATAGAGCCAACAACAACGCGATTACCAGATTGGCAAAGGTATCCCGCCGACGAATCTCAATGGCCATCGGAACGCCCAATAGAGCCAACGAGAAGACCGCAACGCCCATCGCCAAGCGTTCATTCAATTCCGTCCGAATGGAGACCCAACGGGCAAAGTCGGGATGCCCCCGTCCCTCCTTTCCTCCCACAAATTGTTCCATCTCGGTCCATAAACCGAAAATATCCATGCGCGAAAGACGAGTCGTCCGCCCAGCCTCACCCAAAAGTCCCGCTAGGGATAGGCGAATCCCGGTTTCCTCAAACGTCCCATACTGAACCCGGGGGATTCGTTGTTCTCCCCCCGAATCCCGCTGCCATTCCGCCAGTCCCTGGTAAAGACTTAATACCATTTCGCCATTTTCCTCATCAAATGCCATACCCCCGGATTCTGCCCGCAACATTCGAACCACTTCTTGGTTCTCATCCATGTCCCATATGCGAATCCCCCGAAGCTCATTCCCTACCCGCTCATCCACATAGATGATAAAACCAGGGAAATTCCGTACAAAAACCCCCTCTTGGACAAATACCAAGGGATCGTCCTGAATGGTTTGGTGGAGCACTTGCCGGTATTGCTCCCTCGCTTGGGGCGCAAAATACAAATTGATCGAAATAGTCAAAACCGCACCCAAAAAGGCCAGAAGAAATACGGGTCGACAAATTTGCCATAAACTCATGCCTGCTGAACGCATCGCAGTAAGTTCAAGTTGAGAAGACAAACGTCCCAGGACCAGCAAAACCGCCGTCAGAATCCCCATGGGTAATGCGAAGGCGATCAGGTAGGGAATGAGTAACACGATCAATTGCCCAAACAAGACTGGGGAAAGGCGTCCATCGGAAAACAGCATGAGCACATCCTCCATTGCCCGCCCGCTAACCAATAAAAAGGAAAAAATCCCCACCGCTAACACGATGGCCAACAGAAGATTCCAAAAGATAAAACGGTGCAGGAGAAGAAAAGGATTCATAGACGCCTTCTTTTCCTACCCTTTCCGAACAGCCAGGGCAAAACCTTAATCCAGCACTTTGACAAAATTGGCGAAAATCATTCGGCCTGCGGCGCTGGGAATGGCGTTAACAATTTTCGCTTGTACCATTCGTCCCATGTATTCGTGCCCGTCATTAACGACCACCATCGCGCCATCAGGCATATACCCGACAGCTTGATCCGGTTCCCGGCCTTCCTTGTTGAGAACGATTTCCAACATTTCGCCCGTCTTCCAATCTTTCGTCAGGGCCTTAACCAAGTCATTGATATTCAAACATTGCACCTCCTGAAACTCCGCCATTTTATTCAAATTGTAATCAATGGTCAGAAGCTTCGCCCGCAATTGCCGGGCTAAAAACACCAATTTCGCATCCACATTCTTGATATCCGAAACACTACTCTCCTCGATCCGCAAATCGATAAAATCCATGTTTCGCAGCTCATTCAATACCGCCAAACCATAACGCCCACGGGCCTTTTTCTCAGGATCCGGCGAATCGGCTACCGACTGCAATTCATTCAGGACAAACCGGGGAATCACAAAGGCGTTGGATAAAAAACGGGTCTGGGCGATCTTGGCAATACGCCCATCAATCAGAGCACTGGTGTCGAGAATGATCATCGGAACATCAACATCGTGCGGCACAAAGCGAACATAAGGGATGATCAAATTGAATTCATCCTTACCCCGCAGGGCAATGACTGCACCCAGATAGGATAAAATGACAAATAAGCTCAAACGAACCAGAAAAACCATTTGCTCGGACTCCTCGTCAAACCCTTCAAACATAGGGGACGCCGACAGAAGAAAAGCCACCAAGGACCCCACCGCCAAACCAAAGGTCAAAGCGGTCAGGCCGCGCAAAGAAAAGCCTTTCAACAAAATATCGACGAGAATCACCAGCCCCCCCAACAACAATCCCCCAATAAGGAAGTTACTGCGAAGATGATCCCATTCCCCGGTTGAATGAGCCAACAACCAACTGCTCGTTCCACAGAGCAGAAGAAAAACGATACGAAGAATGAGAATGTTTTTGCGGTCCATAGAAGTTACCAGAAAAAAGTTAAAAGCAGGAATAAAAGCACAGGCAGCAGGGAAAAGACAACCGCCACCGTGATTATTATGTTTCGTGCCCGACGGGCCTTGGCATCCAACTCACCCCGATATTCTTGTATGCCCGAATTTTCCTCTTCCGATTTGGAAGCATCGGAGAGGTTGTCGGGAGAAGATTCTTTTGATGAAGAATTCAAAACAAAGTTTGGGGTTTACAGTTGCCTAAGATATCGGAGACTTTATCTTACTACACGTCATTTAAAAAAAATGTTTCATCAATAGCCACAATAATCCATTGCAAATGAAAAAAAACTATTGGCTGGTAAAGCAAGAACCCGAAACTTTTTCCTGGGAAGACTTCGTCAAGAAAGGGGAAACACTCTGGGACGGGGTCCGCAACTATCAAGCGCGCAACAATTTACGCAAAATGAAAAAGGGCAACCACGTCCTTTTTTACCACAGCGTTGGCCCCCGTGAGGTCGTGGGCATCGCCGAGGTCACCGAAGAAGCCTTTCCCGAACCCGGTGACGATTCCGGAAAATGGTCGGTGGTTCGCCTGGAACCCCGCGAATCCTTCCCCGAACCCGTCACCTTGGCCACCATAAAGGCCGAACCCTCTCTGGCAGATATCGCCCTGATCAAGCAAAGCCGCCTCTCGGTAATGCCCCTCACCGCTTCCGAATTCAAGAAAATCTGCCGCATGGGGGGCCTCGCCCGGAAATAACTTTCGGTCAGATCCGGATTTCGGACTAGACAAACATCCTACATTTCTCCTTTACTCGCCTGACATGAAGATTTTTTTAGATGGTTCCTATGTTGCCCAAGAGGAGGCGAAAATTTCCGTTTTCGACCACGGTGTACTCTATGGTGATGGCGTTTTTGAAGGCATTCGCCTGTATGAAGGCTGTGTTTTCAGACTGGAGGAGCATCTGGAAAGGCTGGAGTATTCGGCCAAGGCGATTCTTCTAAAAATCCCCTATAGCCGGGCCGAAATGGCCGATATCGTTTGCGAATGCTGCCGCCAGAACAACCTCCGCAACGGCTACATTCGCCTGGTGGTCACCCGGGGCGTTGGCAATCTGGGCTTGGCCCCGGAAAGTTGCCCCCAACCCTCCGTTTTTTGCATCGCCGACAAAATCCAGCTGTACCCCAAGGAATTCTACGAAAAGGGCCTCGACATCGTGACCGTTCCCACCCGGCGCATCAATCCGGCCGCCCTCAATCCGGCCATTAAATCCCTGAATTATCTCAACAACATCTTTGCCCGCATCGAAGCAACCACCGCCGGAGTTGCCGAAGCGATCATGCTGAACGATCAGGGCTATGTTGCCGAATGTACGGGCGACAACATCTTTATTATCCACAAAGGAAAACTCTACACCCCACCGGCCAGTGCCGGCGCATTGAAAGGGATTACCCGTGACGAGGTCATGGCCGTCGCCCGGGAACTCGACGTGCCGCTGATTGAGACCAATCTCACCCGCTATGACATTTGGAACGCCGATGAGTGTTTCCTTACTGGCACCGCAGCTGAATTGGTTCCCGTAGTCAGTGTTGACCGGCGCACCATCGGCGAAGGCAAAGCGGGAGAGTTCACCAACCGCTTCCTCGACGCCTTCCACCAAAGGGTTATCCGGGAAGGCACCATGCTCTAAACCGGCTTTACGCCCCGAAGGAAGAATTCCCTCGACTGGGACCGCAAGCCCCCGGGTTTTCGTTTGTTCAAGGTTTCAGGATCCACTTCGGATGGGTTTCTCCGGCGGCCAATCCACGGAACGCTTTTCCCGCCTGGGCAAAAGGTACAGCTTCCCGCACCTCGGGGTTCCAGGTTCCTGCCGGTGCGGAGGCGATTTTCGAGAGAATTCGTTTTCTTTCCGCTGCGCCTACCATAAACAAGAACACCCCACAAATCGATCCATGCCGAACCATCAGATCCCGGGCATTCAAAACGGCATTTCCCTGGTTGCCCACCACGACCACCCGGCCCTCTTTCGCCAAAAGACCAGGCAATTTTCCCAAATACCAATGTGCATTCATTTCCACTATGAGATCAATACCCTCCCCGTTCCCAAACTGTGCCGCCTGTTGTAGATGTTCCGGATCACGATGATCCACAATCGATACCGAAGGGCGCCTCAACAACCTCTCCAACCCTTGTTTGGAACCAGCCGAGGCAATGATCGGGGGATGGGCATCGTTTTTATTATCCCGCCAATACTCCAGCCAATCAATAGCGGCTCCCCCCACCGCACCGGTGGCGCCATGGATAAAGACACTGTCCGTTGGTTGCCAGCTGCCGACCTTCTTCAAAGCGACCTGGGCGGTGGCATAGGGAATCCCCAAACAAGCTCCTTCTTCGACCGAAAGCCCTTCCGGCAAAAGAGCCACACTATCAACCGGCAAAACCACCCGGGACGCCGCCGCACCCGGAGTTTGTCGCAGAAAGAAAACCTTTTGCCCGACCTCGAACTCACTCACCCCGGCCCCACATTCTACGATTTCCCCTGCTCCATCGAAAGCCGGCACAAAAGGAAGCTCCGGACGCAACGCATAATTGCCGGACAAAATGTAGGCATCCACCGGATTCAGTCCCACCGCTTCGACCTGAATTTTCACTTCTCCCCGCCCCGGAAAGGACTCTGGAGCTTCCAGTAAGGAAAGCTCCGCATTTTGCCCATAGGATTCAACGGCCAGAATTTTCATACTCCCCATACGAACACCAGGAAATCGGAAGGACAAGAGCGATTTTCGCCATAGATCCTGCCCCCCGCTGGCAAAATCTTTGGTTATTCCATTGCTCCCTTAACAACCCTTCGCTTAAAAGAGTAAACCTACAACCGAACAACCTATGCCCTTACACGCCTTACCCTTAACCCGACACTCCACCTATACGCCTTTTTGCTGGGAACAAGCCGAAAAACTGGGATTCGACGCCGTCCACTTTTCGCATCATCTCTGCCATGATGCCCACGATCTATTGGACCACCCCCAGTGGGCGGCCGAAGCACGACAGTGGGTGGACGACCTGCGCCAGCGCGGACGGGAGATCTGGGTTTGGACCCATGAATTACACAAGGTCCCCGAGGAATTTTTAAACGAGGAGGGACACCTTCTGTTCGACGAGGCCGATTGGGCCGGGCATTTGCGCCGGAAATACCAGAAGTTTCTGAACGAGACCATTCCGGGCATCACCGGTCTGATCTTCACTTTTGCCGAAACGGATTTTGAAATTTACAAAGACCACAATGTGGTCTCCCGACATGCTCCGGCGGAGCGACTCCGGCTTTTGATGGAGGTTCTGGTGGACATATGCCGGGAAAATGGAGTGCGCGTCGCCGTGCGGGATTTTGTGTACCGACTCAAGGAAGTCCATGCCATGGCGGAAGCCATTCGCATTCTCCCGAAGGAAGTCGCCGTCATGAGCAAGGCGGTTCCCCACGATTGGCAGCCCTTTTACCCCCCGAACCCCCTTCTCGGAGCCTGCGGCGATCGTGAACAATGGGCGGAATTCGATCTGGGGCTCGAATACGAAGGACAGCAAATGCTCCCCTACGCCAATTTGGAGCAAACCCAGGCTTGGTATCAAGCGGCCAGAGCGAAAGGCATCCGGCATTTCTGCCTGCGGCTTGACCGTTATGACGGAGAAAAAGGTCAATCTGCGCTCACCACTCCCTGGGGACAGTTGTTTGTTTCCATGTTTCGGGCTTGGGAGGAAGACCCGAAAACTTCCCTCGAAGACATTTACCGAACATGGGAAAAAGATCATTTCCCCGGAGCCGCCGAAGCAGTGCAATTGGCCACGACCAGCCTGCAGAAGATGCTTTTCCCGAAAAAAAACTGGCTCGCCAACCACTGCGCTATCCCCTTCTACAAGTATGCCAAAAGCCATTTGGTGGACGGCAATGCTGACCGGCTCGCAATGTGGACCGATGCTCCGGAGGACCATGAAATCGAAAAAAACCTCCGCCACCTACCCCGCGCTTTTCGCCTTGAGCTCGAGGAAGAGGCCCGCGAGGCTCAGGCAATTTTTACCAAGGCCCACGACCTGCTCGCTAAAAATCTTCCCCCAACCCACCCCGCCGCTGACCGCTGGCAGGATGGCTTTCGTATGCTCGGATCCTATCTCCGCCTTCTCGAAGCCTACCGCAAAGCCTTTTTCATGGTCCGGGAATCCGAGGAAAACCCGGAAAAGGCCGAGAGCAAGGAAGAGATTGAGAAGGCCATCGAAGCCTTTGAACACACCGGCTCCGAAGAAGCCCCACTCTGGGCAGACCGCTGTTTTACCCGTTTCAATGGCCGCCAACTCTATCAGCGTTGGGTCTACGATCCGAAAAACCCGGAAGCCATCCCCGTGAAAACCTTATTCCACCCCGTGGCCGCCAGCCTCCGCAAAATCATCCAAACCTAAAGAAAATCTTACTTCTTAATTCCCCTTCCCCTCTTCACTCCAAAAAAGCACGCACCAATTCATACAACTCCGGCGCATCGATGAGGAAAGAATCGTGCCCGAAATCCATGGGGATTTCGGCATAACTGGCATCCTTACGGCGATTCAACATGGCCAGGACAATTTTCCGGTTCTGCTCCGGCGGGAAAAGCCAGTCCGAGGTAAACCCAATCACCAAACAGCGGGCTTTCAAACCAGCAAAGGCATCCTCAAGGGAACCGTATTGGGTCGGCAGATCAAAATAATCGAGAGCCCGGGTGAAATACACATAGCTCCTGGCATCAAACCGATTCAGGAATGACTTTCCCTGATATTGAAGATAACTCTCCACCTCGAAATCCGTTTCAAAACTGTAATTGACCTTCTCGCCCTGTCGTCGGCGACGGCCAAACTTGCGCTCCATCCCCTTGTCACTGAGATAGGTAATATGCGCCATCATCCGGGCGATACGCAGACCGACCCGGGGGCCTTCATCGGCCTCGTACTCACCCCCGCACCAACCCTCGTCGGTGATAATCGCCTGTCGGCCAACTTGGTTAAAGGCAATAGCCTGAGCATTTTGCCGGGCCGTGGTCGCAAGTGGAATGAGCCGTCGCACCCGATCCGGGTATTCGATCCCCCATTGCAAAACCTGCATCCCGCCCATCGAACCACCAATGACCGCAAAAAGCTGCTGGATTCCCAAGTGGTCAATCAACCGCCGCTGGGCCCGAACCATATCCCGGATGGTCACAAAAGGAAAACACAGGCCGTAGGGCTTTCCAGTTTCGGGATTGGGACTGGAGGGGCCAGTGGACCCCTGGCACCCTCCCAGACAGTTGGAGCAAACCACAAAAAAACGCCGGGTATCAATGGGTTTCCCCGGGCCGATGATATTATTCCACCAACCGGGTTTGCGATCCTCCAAATGATGAATCCCCGCACAGTGATGGTCACCGCTGAGAGCGTGACAAATCAAAATCGCATTGTCACCCTTTTCGTTGAGATGTCCGTACGTTTCATAGCGGATTTGGAATCCCGGCAAAGTTTGCCCACTCTCAAAAGTAAAGGGTTTGTCATAGACGAAATCCTGCGGCTCCACCAAACCGACCTCGCCGGGTCCCTCCCAAAGTGGCTCCTGCTCCGCGTCGTTCATTGGTATGGGAAAAAAGGCCTTTAGGATTCCTGCGCTTCACTCATCACGGCATCATCAATGTCGAAATTCGCAAAAACATTTTGCACATCATCCAAATCTTCCAAAGTATCCACCAAGCGCAAAACCTGTTTGGCTACCGCCGGATCGGTCACCGGCACATAGCTGTTGGGTACCCACGCCAGCTCTGAGGAATCGGGCTCCAGACCTGCTTTTTCCAAAGCCTGACTCACCGAATAATACGCAGGCACCGGACAAATTACTTCAAAATGGTCTTCCGCCGCCTTAATGTCCTCCGCCCCCGCATCGAGAGCCACTTCCATGAGTTGTTCCTCCGTGGTTTTCTCACTGGAAAAAAGAAATTGGCCCACACGCTGGAATTGAAAAGCCAAGGCTCCAGCCCCGGCCAGATTACCGCCAGCCTTGGTAAACGTACTGCGCACATCAGACGCACTGCGATTTTTGTTATCGGTGGTGACTTCAACGATAAAGCCGACCCCGCCAGGGCCATAGCCTTCGTAGGTAAACTCTTCGTAGGTGACCCCGGGAACCTCACCGGTACCCTTTTTAATCGCCCGATCAATATTATCCGCAGGCATATTCGCTCCCTTGGCCTTCAAGAGAACGGTCCGCAGACGCGGGTTCATTTCGGGATCACCGCCACCCTCGCGGGCGGCCATGGTGATCTCCTTGCCGATACGGCTGAAAATCTTACCGCGCTTGGCGTCTACGGCCGCCTTATGTCGTTTGGTCGTTGCCCATTTACTATGTCCAGCCATGATCTATTTCCTTTTCTTTTTACGGGTTGGGTGTGCCCCCTTCTTGGTTCCAGTTGAAGGTTTCTTCTCGTCTTCCACATCACCGGTAACCGCAGGAAGATTTTCCAATTCGGGATCCTTTTGTTTGTTAATGAGGTATTGCTGTAGAATGGTCAGAAGATTGTTCACTGTCCAGTAGAGTGTCAAACCAGCGGAGAAATTATACAGGACGATCGTTATCACCGGCGGCATGAACAAAAAGATCTTTTGCTGCATGGGATTGGCGCTACTCATCGGCATCATCTTCATCTGCAGAAACATCGTCACACCCATCAGAACAGGCATCACATTGATAGGCAGACCAAAAATATACCCAATCGTATCGGCGGCTGACAAATCTTCGACCCACAGGAAATTCTCAAAACGCAACTCCGCCGAACTTTGCAGCATCCTGAACAAGGCGAAGAAAATGGGAAGCTGGATGAAAATCGGCAAGCACCCGGCAAACGGATTCACCTTGTTTTCCCGAAAAAGCTTCATCGTCTCCATCTGCATTTTCTGCGGATTGTCTTTGTACTTTTCCCGCAACGCCTTCATCGGCTCGGCAATTTTGGCCATCCGCTTGGAACTGCGGGCCACCTTCGCCGTCAGAGGCCATAGAATGGCCTTGATAATGATCGTGGTGATCACGATCGCCAGACCATAGCCGACCATAGGCAATCCTTGGATGCCAATCATCATGGCCAGAAGGATTTTACTAAAAAAACCGACAATCCCGAACTGCATGACGAGATCCTGGCGCTGATCCAAACGGTCCAGACGGGAAAATTCCTTGGGCCCCACATAATAATCCAGATTCAACTCCGCCGCCTCACCCGGAGAAACTCCACGAAGGTCAAAGAGCAACTCGCCGGTAATCCCCTCGCGACGATCTCCGCCATCAATTCCAGGCAAACGGAAAGGCCGACTGACATAACCAATCGCAGGCTCTTCGGGAGTCAGCAAACCCGCAAAAAACTGGTTCTTCACGACCCCCCAGACCACCGGCTGATCCTCCCCAATTTCCGGACGGGCGGGATTCGTACGGACCCCAATGGAATGCAGAAACCCGCCCCCGCGGAAACGATGGGTCCCGATAAAACGGGCCCGGTTCCCGTCATAATGACCAAACGTCAGGTGATGCAAAGCAATCCGGCTTTCCCGCTCACTGGACGGACCCGACGTCCCCAGATTCACCCCGAAAGACTCCAGCGGAATGTAGCCCTCATCAGACCGGTTCAGAAAACGGGTCTGATGGTGAATCATGTACGCATTGGGGTCCCGGCGACCTTCGACATCCAAAAGCATATAAGCCCGGCGAATCTCCAACCCATTGCCCAAACGCAAGGAAAAGGTCACCGACCTCTCATCCTGATGGCGGATCGAGTATTCGTTGAGCGGGTCAAACTCTTGTAGCCCAACAATGGACAGCGCCGGCGCAAACCCGGCACGATTGAAAATGAAAGGCTCATCGGATTCCAGTTCGCGCGGATAAACCAGACTTCCATCCTCCCGCTCCTCAATCATCTCTACCCGACGAATCGCTCCGCCCTGTCGGGTTAGATGCACCCGCATAAATTCGTTTTCCAAAAGGATTTCCTCCTCGGGCTCAGTCGAGACCTGCTCCGAAAAATCGTCCGGACGGGGAGCTTCCCTCACCTCTGGAGCGGTCTCCTCCGCTTCCGGAACATCCTCCGTTTCGCGGATCTCTCCGGGTTCTTCGGAATCTGGAGGCGTCGCAATGTCCTCCGCCTCCGGTCGATCATTGCCGGTTTCGGTTTCAGCAGGGGTGGGCCCCCGCTCTGCCAACCTGCGTTGTTCCTGCTGATAGCTCTGAATGAACAGCGCTATAAAAGCGGCCATCAACAGGGTCATCCCGATTAGAAAATTCTTCTTGTCCATGAAAAAACTGAGTTCCGAAGCTCTTGCCTCAGACGAGGCTCGAGCAAAAAGTATCCATATAAAAATAAACCGGCCTTGGCGAAAAGCCTAAAATCAGAAATTCACCCAATGGTTTCCCAGGAAACCTTTCGCAGCGTCTTTTTTTGCTCTGCCTAAAGCGGGACGACAACCTTTTTCGACTCACCGGGGCCTTATCCTGAAATTTAAAGAAAGAAAAGACTTAGCCCTCCCAGCAAAAAGCAGTAAATGGCAAACCAATAGAGCCGACCGGAGCGCAAAAATCCAATCAACCACACAATGCTCACCCATGAGGCGAAAAAACAAACCACAAAGGAAAGCAAAAGCCCAGTGTAACTCATTGAACGAATCCACTCCATATCAGCGTCGCGAATCCCTAAAACAGAGGATCCCAGAATCACCGGAATAGCCAGCAAAAAGGAATACCGGACCGCCGTCTCACGTTCGAGGCCACACCAAAGCGCGGTAACCAAGGTTGCCCCGGATCGGGAAATACCGGGCAAAACCGCAACCGTTTGCCCCAACCCTACCAAAACCGCATCCCGCCAAGTCATCTTTTCCTCCGTGCGCTGGCCGTAGGTAACTCCTCTTTCAATAAAGATTAAAAATGCCGCCGTCACCCACAGGGCAATGCCAATCACCAACGGGCTCCGAAGGTTTTCGCCCAGAGAGTCGGAGAGCAGAACCCCCAATCCACCAGTGATTGCCGTGGCAATGAGAATATACACCCCAAACCAAAAACCTACCCGATCCTCCGGTCGGCGATGCAGCAGAAAACGGGTAAAATCACCAATCACCTTCCACAAATCCTTACGAAAATACAGCATCACTGCCAGAACCGAAGCCATATGCAGCCAAATCTCCAGCGCCAACCCCGGGGTCTCTAATGCGAGAAGCCGGGCGGCAATCATTATATGAGCCGTGCTGGAGATTGGCAGAAACTCCGAGAGTCCCTGCACCAGCCCCATTATAATCGCATCCCAGAAACTCACCTATGCGCCCCCTTGCTTTTTTGTCGCCGGCGCAAAGCCAAAATGCGCCAACCCTTCCATAATTCCCGAAACAAAATATCCATTCCCCCAAGGGCCATTGCCTCGACAAAAATAAACCTGATCCTCTACCCCGGCCTTTCGGGCTCTTTCGAACAATGCTTCCTGCACCTCTGGAATGGCATTTCGCACCAAAGTGCCACAATAGCCCCCGGTGAGCGCATCCAAGTCATTCCCGCTGTCCCCGGAAAAGAAAACTTCCTCACGTTTAACCTCGAGCTTTTGGCGAACATACTCCAAAGCATGCAACTTTGTCGCTGCCGCCGGCAAAATGTCAAAAAGAGCTTTTGATTCCGTCTCATCGACACTGTACACCGTTGTCGCCGCAGGAATTGTTTGCCGAATTTCCCGACTAATTTTGTCGGCGGCAGCCGGAGCGGTCGAGAGTGGTTCCAAAAAGAAACTCACCTTGAAGGGATTTTGGTGATGCTCTGGTTGCAAACGTGCCCCCGCTTCACGCAATACAAGTTCTCGAAGTAAGGCGACATCCCATCCGGGGGTATTTTCCTCAAGCCACGTGAGCCATTTCGTCTCTTCGCGATAACCCTCACCCTCTTTAAAATAAATTTTCGTCCCCACCTCCCCAATCATCATGTCAGGATAGGGCGAACCAAACTCGGTCACCCCTTCAAGGATTTCATCCTTGGAACGACCACTGTTGTAAATCAAACGAAATTTCCGGTCCCGGACGAACCGTACAAAATCGTTCATACTCTCCGGCTCTGCGGCGTGCTGGCCATTGGGGAAAAGAGTCCGGTCCAGATCGGTACATAGAATTTTCAGGGAGTGTTTCATCATAAGATGGTTTTGGTAAGACTGCTTTCGTGATCGCGATGATACCGGTAGCCGGTTTGGCCGAGAAAGTGAATCTTCCAGCCAGCTTCCCGGGCCTGGGCAAAGAAAAAGGAATCATCCCCATAACAGTCTTCAGGAAAGCCCCCCAAAGCCAAGGCTTTTTCCCGTCGCAAGAGAAAAGTCCCGCCAATAATGCATTCGGCAACATCAACCTTCTTCGCAGGATCATCCTTGTCCCGAACCCACCTGTCTCCAATGACTTCCGCCGAACCATGAAACAAATCCACCTCGGGATGCAACTCCCTAGCCCGTTCGTACTCCGCTAAATGCCCCGGCGCGTAAGCATCGTCGGAATCAAGAAATGTGACCCATTCCGTCCGGGCCCGGCCAAGGGCAGCATTCCGAGCCGCCCCAATACCTCCGTTCCGGCCAAGACAGAATACTTCCGTCGAGAACAATTCCGCCACCGCACCAGCCAGAACTGACAAGGTTTCATCAGTGCTGCCATCGTCCACCACGAGAACCCGAAATCGGGCTCCCTGCTGATCCCGCAAAGATTTCAGGGCCCAGGGCAAAAAAAAAGCCCGGTTGTAGGTACATAAAATGACCGTCAGATCAGCAGGCACGCGAAAATGGGTTTTCAAGAAACCAACTCGTTCGCCTGGAAGAATCGTTTAATCTCTGCCTCGGCATTTTCAGCGCTGTCGGAGGCATGAACCATATTTCTCATCTTATCCTGCCCCATATCTCCACGGATGGTCCCGGCGGCCGCCTGAGTAGAATCGGTGGGCCCCAGCAAAAGGCGAACCCGGTCTATCACCCCATCACCGACCAAAACCAAGGCCATAACGGGACGAGATCCCATAAAAGCTTCAATCTCCGGATAAAAGGGCTTGTCCGCAACATGCGCATAGTGCTCACGCAATAATGCTGGCGTCAGCGACAAAACCTTGGAGGCCACCAAGGTAAAACCTGCTTTTTCAAAGCGGCTGATCACCTCGCCCATCGAGCGCTTTTCCACGCAATCCGGTTTTAGAAGAATGAGAGTTTTTTCCATAGCACTTCAGTAAAAGCCATATCCCCCCAATGAGACAAGTGCGAAAAGCCTGCCACCGAGAGATATATGCCCTGAGGCGATCAAAGCAAATCCTCTATAGGCAACTCAAACTCAGTACGGTTCAGTGTCCCGCGAATATTACTGCAAACCACCAGACCAAAATAAAAGGTTTCCCTGAGCGGGATTTCCGCTTCTCCAAGTTCCTCCCATTCCTCCCGGTCATCCGAACGGGCCGCCGAGACCATTCCGCCTTCCACCCTTAATCTCAACCATACCGGAAAATCATAATCATCCGAACCGGAACTGGACATACTTCCGCCCTCCTCTTCCCGGTATTGGAAAGCGATGCGCCTCCCCTCCGGCGAAACAACAACCATTCCGTGAGGGGAATTCCGGTCCAGGCTCTGGCGGATCATCAAACCTGACTTGGCATACGTCGCAGTATTTTCCTGGGCATGCACCAAAACCTCCATCGAGGTGTCCCCGGACACCTCCCGCCAAACGTAGTGA